>VFZY01000061.1 GCA_016870915.1 Acidobacteriota bacterium
TGAGCAGGTGTGGAACTACGTGAAGAACCACGGAATCGGGCGGATGTTGCTGCGCCAAGCGGACGACCTCAAGTGCGCCGTCCTGGCGCGCCTACGATCCCTGCAACGCCTGCCCTGGACTATCAAAATGTTCTTCCTGACCAAGGACACCGTGTACGCCGCAGGTTGAACTCAATGTCTACTAACCAACGGTCTGATTAATAAGTGATCCGCCGGCCCGAATACCGGCGACTATCGTGTACTGCGCCGTCAAGCCAGCCCGGCCGGCCGGCGTCCCCGCCCGGGCCTTCCGGCCGTGCCGCCACAGGACCGCCCTTCCCGCCCGGCGCCCCCCATTTCAGCATTGCGGCGCAAGTTCTTGTAACCTGACAGTTTGAACAATCGCCTCTACAGGTGGGAGAGTGGCTCCATCGGACCGATGGCAACGGGCACGCCGCGTGGCTTCGGGCCGGTGGATGCCGATCCGGGCGCATCCGATGTGGGGTGTCCGGACGCTGGTTGAGTACGAACTCATCGATCGCGCCAAGGCAGGCGACGACGCGGCTTTCAATGAGCTGGTCAGAGCCTCGCGGAAACGGATCATGGGCATCGTGGGGCGCCTGATTGGACGCCCGGAGGACGTGGAAGACGTTGCGCAGGAGGTTTTTCTGCGGCTGTACTATTCGCTGGAGCAGTTGAGGACTCCGGAGATGTTCGAGCCGTGGCTGTACCGCCTGACGGTGAATTCCGCCTATGATTATCTGAGGCGGCAGAGGCGGCGCAAGGAGTCGCGCATGGCGGACCTGAGTGAACAGCAGGTCACGCTGGCCGACGCCTCGGCCAGCACGCGGGACCGGAATGAGTCGGAACGCGTCGGCAAAGTGAGAGATTTGGTGCAATCACTGCTTGGAGCAGTGAGCGAAGAGGACCGGTTGCTGTTGATGTTGAAAGAGATTGAGGGCTTATCTCTCAAAGAGTTGCAGGAAATCTACCGGGTGAAGGAAAACGCTCTTAAAGTCCGCCTCTTCCGGGCGCGGCAAAGGGTGATCAAGGCCTTTGAAGCCAGCCAGCCCGGCGGGGCCGCCAGCGCGGTCAAAAATGCGGAATAATGGTAGGGCGTAGAAACCCAGAGGGAAAGGGCTCAGGAGATGTTCTCGCGAGACAGCTTCGGACGTAATCCGGAACACGGCAGGCCGGCCTCGGAACAGGGGCTGGACCCGAGAGGGGATCCCAAAGTGGACCAGAAACTGGATCAATTGTTCGCAAACTACCGGGCGGCGCTGCCGGATGAAGACACGTTCGGTCCCAATTTCATGCCGCGGCTGTGGAACCGCATTGAGGCGCAGCGTTCGGCCACCCGCCGGCTGGGTCTCTGGTCCAAGGCGTGGATGGCCGCGGCCGCCGCGCTCTCCCTGTTTGCCGGCACGCTGATCTACCTGGATTCTCCCGCCTTCGATAACAGCTACACGGATGAACTGGACGACGACAATGCCATCGAATCGGTGGCATTCATGGAAGTTCACTTCGTCGAACGGGCTGGTTCACCGAACTAGCCGCCCGATGGATCAGGTTTTGAGTGGAAGCCATGCAGCGGTCAAACAAATCTATCGCAGTTTATCTGGTACTGGTCTTCGGTAGCGGGGCCGTGGTGGGAGCCCTTGGGCACCGCCTCTACTCGTCTCAGAACGTCAGCGCCAAAGGCCGTATGCCGAACCCGTCCGAATACCGCCGAAGCTATCTCGAAGAGGCGAAGACCAGGCTCAAACTCGACGAAGACCAGGTGAAGCGCATCGACGCCGTGTTCGACGCGACGCGAGGACGCTATCACGCTTTCCGCGACAGCCACAAGAGTGAGTACCAGGCGATCCAGGAATTCCAGATGCGCGAGGAGACCGCGATTCTCCGGCCGGATCAACTGGAAGCCTACAAGGCGTGGCAGGAAGAACGGAAGCAACGCCGCCGCAAGCACGATGGAAAAACAAAGGACGGCTCGCAATAGCCGTCCTTTGAACTTTACTGGAAGCGGGCGATTGGCCCGCGGCTTGCCCTACTGAACCGTCTTTGAAGCCATCGTTTCGCGAATCGCCTTGGACTTCTGCATCTTCTTCTGAAAGCGGTCCACACGGCCCTCGGTGTCCACCAGTTTCTGGCGTCCGGTGAAGAACGGGTGGCAGTTCGAACAGATTTCCACGCGGATGTCGCCTTTGTGCGTCGTTCGTGTGCGGAACTGGTTCCCGCACGCACAGGTCACGTTCACTTCGTTATAGGCAGGATGAATTCCGGCTTTCATGTCAACAGCCAATCCTTTCGTCTTGGGAGCCCAGCCCGATCTCATGGGAAGCCCAGCCTGGGTGGGGGTTGCCCCGAGGAACGGAAACTTCCTGTCCGCGCGGAGCGGAGGGGGCGCCAAGAGTCAGTATACCACGGGCCGGACGGGCGGCTAAACGAAAACCCCGGCTCTCCACAGGGAAGCGCCGGGGTGTTCGCACCAAAAACTGGTTCTTCGCGTGAGGCGGCCGGTCCACAGGAACAGCGGCTTCGCCACTGACACGAAACCTACAACGTCAGAGCAGTCGACTCAACAGTCGGCCACCTCACGCGGGGATAAAGGACTACTACCAGAACTCATTTCGACTGGACCACCTCCTTTCTCAGTGATGGCTCAATGATGAATCAAAACAAACGCCTTGTCAATAGAAATTCTTGCCCTAGAACAGCAGCTTCAGGACCACCTCTGTCTGCCGGTTGAGGTTGTTCTGGTTAAAGATACGGCCAAACGCGCCAAGGGCTCCGAACGTCGTATTCGGACCGGCGAACACGGCGTGGTTCATCAGGTTGAAGGACGACCCGCGGAGGTTCAGTTTGAACCGCTCGGTGATGGCGAACTGCTTGGTCACCGTGAGGTTGAAGTTGTTCATGCCCGGGCTGCGAAGCCATGCGGCACGCGGCGCCACGTTCCCGAACGTGAAGTCCGGCGGCTGGGCGAATGCATTGATGTTAAAGTAACCATCCAGCCGCTGGTTGATCGACCCGCTGATCCCGGACCACGGGTTCCCGATCAGATTCGGACGCTGTGCCCCGGAGCCCGCCGCGAACAAGGTGTTCTGGTTCGTTCCGAAGCTCAGCGGGAAGCCCGCCTGGAAGGTGTTGAAGGTGGAAAGAGTCCAGCCGCCGATCACCGTATCGGTCAGCCGCGACATCCCGTTGCCGAACTTCCTGCCGCGTCCCACCGGAACATCCCACGATGCCGTCGTCGTCAGGCGCTGTGGAACATCGAACGCCGCCGGGGACCGCTCCACCCGCCGGTTGTAGTAGTTCTGCACCGGCCCGATATCGCCCAGGTTCTTGGAATACGTGTAAGAAACCAGCGTCGAAAGCCCATGCCACAGGCGCTGTTCGAACTTCATCTGCAGCGAGTGATACGACGTGTTCCCGTAGGCCGGCAGGTTCCGGGTGATGTTCCCGTACTGCGGATACGGCCGCAGCAGTTGCTGCCGCTGCACCGTCCGGCCGGCAAACGGACCGCTGGTCACGAATCCGAACAGCGGGTTGGGCACCACCTCAAGCAGCCGCCGTCCCTGCGACAGCAGCGCCGGGTCGATCTGGTTGATGTTCTCAACCACGTTGTTCCCGATCGAAACCTCGCTCGTCACCCGCACGCCCCGGCTGCCCACGTAGCCTATCTGGAGCAGCGACTTCGAAAAGATCTCGCGCTGGATGTTCACGTTCCAGGTGTGCAGCAGCGGCATACGGTCGCTTGGGTCGACAAACGAAATGTTCTGGCCGATCAGCGTCGCCAGTCCCTGGCTGTTCCCCACCGGAGCCAGAAGCCCGCCCGGGAACGGATTGCTCAACCGGTCCCGCGGCGTGATGCCGTCCTGGCTCGTCACCATCGGCGTGGTCTGCGAATATCCCACCGGATCCACCGAACCCACCACCGGGACATAGTGCAGCGCATAACCCAGCCGCACGATGGTCTTCGGCGTCAGCGAGTAGGCCAACCCGATGCGCGGCGCGAAGTTGTTGCGGTCCGGGTCATAGATGCCGCGCGGCACGCCCCCCGTGCCGGCATACAGCAGACCGCCCCGCAGCGGAAGGTCCGGCACGCGCAGCGGGCTCTGCACCGCGCGGTCAAACCCGCGCGTCGTCCGGTTGTAGCGCTCCGTCCGCGGCGCTTCATACTCGTAACGCAGGCCCAGGTTCAACGTCAGCTTCGAATTCACGCGCCAGTCGTCCTGGATGAAGTAGCCGTAGTACCGGTTCAGAATCGATACGCCGGCATTGAAATCGATGCTCCCCCCGCTCGGCATACCAAGCATCATCGACGCCAGCGGGAAGCCTGTGTTCGCCGTGGGTGTGTCCGCGCGCGGTCCGTTGGACCAGGCATTGCTAAAGGAGAAGCTGCCGCTCGGGCTGAGGTTGCGGAAGAAGTTGCCATACAGCAGACGCAGGTCCGCTCCGGTCTTGATGACATGCCGGCCCCGCTGATGGGACACGTTCGTTTGCAGCGTGTACGTGTTCCCGGGGTCCTCCACATAACCGCTGCCCGCCAGACCCATGAAGCCGGCGACTCGTATGATCGGGAATGCGCGAGTCTGCACCAGGTTGCTGTACGAACCCGGCAGTCCCAGCGAGTTCAGGTCAAACCCCTCCGACCACGGGCGGTTCCGCTCCATGGCGCGCGCATAGCCTACGCGCGCGTCAAACGTCGTCCGGGGCGTGAGAAGAAACGTATTGCCCCACGAAAAACCGCTATGCGGCCTGTTCACCACGTTCCGGCCATCGGTGGCGATGCCGTCAAAGTCGTGCGGGAACACCAGCAGCGCCTTGCCCCAGTTCATGCGGAAGAACGTGTTGTAGCGCTGGCTGAACTGATGGTCGATCTTCCACACCAGCATGTCGTAACTGCGCGGCCACTTGGCGGAAAGCTGGAAGTTGCGCACCCAGGGCTGCGCCGCGCTCGCCGCCACGTTCGGCTCCGGGAAAAACCGCACCACGCTGCGCGCCACCGGATCAATCCGCGAGGCCGGAATCACGTTGCCCGCGAACGGCGTGCGGGTCGGCGCGCCGCCCACCGTGGCCACTGAAAACGGGTCGAAGATAGCCTGCGGCACCTCCGAAAAGTCGCCGTTCCGCATCCTGGCCGTCGGCGTGTTGTTGGTGCGGTCCAGCCCGTTCCCCTCTCTCGACCCTTCGTGGCTCAGGAACCAGAAACTCCGGTTCCGTCCGTTGTAGGTCTTGGGGATCAGGATCGGCCCGCCGATAGCCCCGCCAAAAGTGTTCGCGGCGAACGCCGCCAGCGGCCGGCCCTGCCCCCGGGCAAAGAACAGATTCGCATCCAGCACCGAGTTCCGCAGGAAGTCGTACGCCGTGCCATGAAACTGATTCGTTCCACTCTTGATCACGATATTCGTCACGCTGCCGCCCGACCGGCCATACTCGGCCGGCACCGTCCCCACTTCCAGCTTGAACTCGGCAATCGAATCCACCGCCGGAACCCACTGGGAAATGTTCACGCCGCGATTCACGTTGATGGTGTTCGCCGCGCCGTCCACAAACACGTCCGTGGCCGCCACCGGCGCGCCATTGGCGGAAAACAGAACGTTCGTGATCGTATCGTTCGGCCGTGTATCCTCGCCATAGCGGTTGTTCACCACCCCCGGCGTCAACGTGAACATGAACAGCGAACTGCGTCCCTTCAGCGGAAGGTTGTCCTTGATCTCACTGCGAATCGCCGTTCCCAGCGCCGTTGAGTCCGCATCCACCACCGCCACCGACGCCGAGACGTTGACGGTCTCCGCCACGTCGCCAAGCTGCAACACCACGTCCTCTCGCAACGTCTGGCTCAGGTTCAGCGTGATGCCCGTTTGCTGCGACGTGCGAAAGCCGGTGGCCCGCACGGTCAGGGCGTACGGCCCGGGCGGCAGGAACTGGAACACGTAAAGCCCGGCCTCATTCGTAGTGGCCGTGCGCTCAACGGCGGTTTCCGTGTTCCGCAACATCACTGCGGCGCCCGAAACGGCGGCTCCCTGCGGGTCATTCACGGACCCCTGCAAGGTGGCCCGGAAGTCCTGGGCGAAAACGGCGCCAGCGGCGGCCAGAAGAGTGAAAAGACGATGAGTGATCACGTGCGGTCTCCCGGGTGTTGATGGAAGCCAGCATATCAAACGTGAGTGGGGGGGCCCGTGGAGAGAGCGTGCTCTTCGCGGGCAAACTACAAAGCGAGCGGCGGAGCGTACTTCTTCAACAAGGCCGGCGTCATCTCAAAGCCCAGGCCCGGGCGTTCCGGCGCAAGGTAGTAACCCTTCTCCACCGGCGGCGACATCAGTTCCATCAGTTCATGGCCCGATGGGTGGCCAATGCCAAAGCTTTCGGCCAGCGTGGCGTTCGCTTCCGTCAGAACCAGGTGAATCGCGAACGAACTGCCGCCGCGATGCGGCATGAGCGGCAACCCCGCTTCGTTCGCCAGGGCGGCAATCCGGCGTCCCGCGGTCAAGCCCCCGCCCCAGGTGAGATCCGGCTGCAGGATCTGCGCCGCCTTGTGGCCGATGAGTTCGCGAAACCCGTAGTGCGTGAACTCATGCTCTCCGCTCGCAATGCGCGTCGATTTCACTTCCCGGCACAGCCGCGCGTTCCCGGCATAATCGTCCGGATACAGCGGCTCTTCGATAAAATGCAGCTTCACCGGCGCCAGCCGCTCGGCCATCTCCAGCGTGTAGTCGATATCCCAGCGCGCCAGGCAGTCGATCATCAGAAGCGCATCCGGGCCAATCTTCCGCCGCGTCTCAGTGAGCAGCTTGACCGTCGCTTCCTTCCCCGCCTCGCCCTGCGGAGGCCCGGCGGTCACAGGCACCTTGAATGCCGTGAACCCCAGCGCGATTCCCTGGTCCAGATCACCCAGCGTGAAGTATGCCCGCACCTTCGGCTTCTTCAACCCTCCCAGCAGCCGGTGCACCGGTACCCCGGCATGCTTGCCCGCGATATCCCAGAGCGCAAGATCCAGCCCGCTCAACGCCATCACCGGCAGACCCCGGCGGCCGTAGAAGGACGTCGACGCGAACGTCTGATCCCACAGCAACTCGATGTTCAGCGGATTCGCGCCCAGAAACAGATGCTTCAGGTGATTGTCGATCAGGTGCAGGCTGGCCGTGCCACCACCGCCCAGACCGTAGCCCGTGATCCCGGCATCGGTCTTCACCTCCACCAGAATCGCCCCGCTCAACTGCGAAAAACCGCCGAAGAAGCGCCACTTGGCCGGGTCGAAGTCGGAAGTGAACAGCGCCTGCTCCACCCCGCGCCGGATCGCCGCCTCGCGCATGGGAACGTGGGCCGCGCGCACGGAGGTGATCTTCATCCTGGAATCGGCCGCGAGGGCGGGCAGACCGGTAAGCATCGTCTTCAGGGCGGAGCGGCGAGTCAAAGGCATGGCCAACTAGGCTATGATCGCGCGAATCGGCTCACCAAAGTCAATGTCCAGGCGCTTGCGGCCCGGCACTTCCAACCGCCGCGGATCCAGGCCAAGCTGATGCAGGATCGTGGCGTGGATGTCGGTGACGTAGTGCCGGTTCTCCACCGCGTGGAAGCCCAGTTCATCGGTTGCCCCATGCACCGTGCCGCCCTTGATGCCGCCGCCGGCCAGCCACACGGTGAATCCGTAGGGATGATGGTCGCGGCCATCGGATCCCTGGGCTCCGGGCGTGCGGCCAAACTCGGTCACCCAGGCCACGATGGTGTCGTCCAGCATGCCCCGCTGCTTAAGATCCTTAAGCAGACCGGAGACAGGCTTATCCACCTGCGCGCAAAGCTCCGTGTGGCCCTTCTTCAGCTTGCTGTGGGCATCCCACTTCCCCGCCCCGCCGTTCTGGCCATGAAACACCTGCACGAACCGCACGCCCTGCTCCGCCATGCGCCGGGCCGCCAGGCACAGGCGTCCGAACGGCTGAGTCACTTCCTGGTCCAACCCATAGAGGCGCCGCACCTCTTCACTCTCTTCGTCGAACCGCATCGCATCCGGCACCGAGGTCTGCATCCGGAAGGCAAGTTCATAGGACTTGATGCGGGCCCGCATCGCCGGGTCGTCCGGATACGCGGCCGCGGCCATCCGGTTGAACTCGCCCAGCAGAGCGAATTCGCGCTCCTGCTGCTCACGGCCGATGCCCTCGCCCGGCTTGCCGAACGTGAGTGGATTCGCCGGGTCCGCCTGCAACTGAACCCCGGCATGTTCCGGACCCAGATAACTCGCCCCATGGGCGCCAAGCCCTCCGCAACAGGTGTCGATCGGATCGCCCAGCACCACAAACTGCGGCAGGTTGTCGTTCAACGATCCCAGCCCATAGTGGATCCACGAACCGATCGTCGGAAACTGGCCCTCAAGCACATGCCGCCCGGTGTGGAACTGCATCTGCGCGCCGTGATTGTTGTCCGTTGTCCACAGCGATCGCACCACCGCCAGATCGTCCGCGCAGCCGCCCACATGCGGAAACCAGTCGCTCACATCAAGGCCGCTCTGGCCGCGCTTGCTGAAGCCCACCTGCATCGGAAAAATCTTCGGATGCACCTTGTGCAAACCCTCGATCACTTCGCGCAGGTTCCGCTTCACCAGCGGATTCGTGAGCGTGCCCGAATACGGAGTTTCGCCAATCGACTTGCCCGCATACCGATTGAGGGCCGGCTTCGGGTCGAACGTCTCCATCTGGCTCGCGCCGCCAATCATGAACAGCCAGATAACGCGCTTCGCCCTGGGACGGAAGTGCGGCTGGCCGTCGGGTGGCCGCCACCCCGTGGTGGCCGCGCGCGCGATCCCTTCGCCATTCAGCAGGCACCCCAGTGCCAATCCGGTGAACCCCATGCCCATGTCGGCCAGGAACTCGCGGCGTGCTCGTCTTGGGAACAGGTTCTGCATCGGATGTCCTCTATCGAATGGTCACAAAGTCATTGTGGTTGAACAGCACGTGCACGAAGTTCTCCCGCGCCCGCAAACCGGCTTCCGGTTTTGCGGCGTGCAACTCAGCCTGGGCGTGAAGGAACCGTCTGCCCGCTTCAGTCTCCTCCTGGGTGGCGGGCCGGCCCAGCACCGCTTCGAACGCCGCGTCGATGAATGCGCCGCTGTCCGGCTCCTGCAACCGGCTGGCCAGACGCGCCGCCATCGTCCGGCTGGCCGGGCTGTTCGCCATCGCCAGCGCCTGATGCGGCACCACACTCTCCGTCCGCTCGTAGCATTCGGCCGGGTTGGCGCCGTCGAACGCCTTGAGAAACGGCACCGGCACGTCGGGCGTATGTTGCAGATAAATGCTGCGGCGGCGCGATTCGGCGGCCTTCCCCGCATCGATCTCTTCTCCGCCCATGGCCGGGTCCAATTCGCCCGCCACCTCGAGCACGCTGTCGCGCACCGCCTCGGCTTCCATGCGCCGCGCGTTCATGCGCCAAAGGTGGATGTTCTCTGGATCCACACTCGCGTTCGGATGCCCCTCCACTCCCGTCGAAGACGCGCTCTGATAACTTCTGCTCGTCACCAGCAGGCGGTGGATATGCTTCATGCTCCATCCGCTGGACATCAACTCCGTGGCCAGCCAATCCAGCAACTCCGGGTGCGACGCCGGCCTTCCGTTCATCCCGAAGTCAAACACGGTTGGCACCAGCGCCCGGCCGAAATGCCGCAGCCAGATGTGATTCACCGCCACCCGCGCCGCCAGCGGATTCCGCGCGCCGGTGATCCATCGGGCCAGCGCAAGGCGGCGGCCGCTGCTCAACGTTCCGTAAACCTTGCCCACCGGCGTGTAGCCTTCGGCTTCCCGTGTCAACGCGGTCCTGGCAGCATCCACACGCTTCTGCGCGGCGCCCACCTTTTTCTCATCGAAGGGTTTCCCCGCCTCCCGCGTCGCCAGCGCTTCCGCCAGTTCCAGGTTCGCCCGGAACAGGTTCTCATCGGCCCGCAGAATGCCCGCTTCCCGCTCCATGCGCCGGGCCTTCTCACTCAGTTCATCCGCGCCCGGCGCGGGCGGCTCCAGATGCCGGGCCTTGTCCGCCTCAATCCTCGCTTCAAGCGCCGGCAGTTCGGCGCGCGCGGCCGCCAGGCCTTTTTCCGCCGCCGTCACGGCATCCTCATTCTTGCGCCCGGGCTCCGCAGCCAGTTTGGTTCTCGCCTCAGCCAGACTCTTTTCCGCCTGCTCCACCGCCTCCCGGCCGCGCTTCACCAGATCCCGGTGCACGAAACCGCGGTGATCGGGATAGTACGCCGCAAGCGGCAATGAAACCGGTGCAACCGGCGGTAGCGCCGCCCCAAACCAACGCGGCACCGCGGCTTCCAGCGGATGCTCCTTATCCGGGCTCTGCACGTCGCCGCGCACCAACAGGAAAGTCTGCGCCTGCGGCTCGGCGTCGTAGACACGAGAGACCCCGTTTTTATCGATATCGGTCTCGCCGGGAACACGGTCCGTGCGCACCTGATAAGGCTCAAAGAACGCCCGGAACTGGAAATACTCCTTCTGCGTGAACGGGTCGTACTTGTGATCGTGGCAGCGAGCGCATTTCAGGGTCACTCCCAGAAAGGCCATCGCCGTGTGGTCCACCGCGTCCTGCATCCAGCCATGCCGGTCGTACTTGCTGAAGCTGCGGGCCAGATAGCCCGTGGCCCGAACCGTATCCGGATCATCGGGCGCCAGTTCGTCGCCGGCCAGCATCTCCATCACCATCCGGTCGTACCCTTTGTCGTGATTCAGCGACTCGACAATCCAATCGCGCCATCGCCACAGATGCCGGGCGCTGTTGCGGACATCCTTGCCCGCGCGCCAGCCATACCAGTCGCTGTACCGCCAGATGTCCATCCAGTGCCGGCCCCATCGTTCGCCGTAGCGCGTGCTGGCCAGAAGGCGGTCCACCGTCCGTTCATACGCCGCCGGCGACGGGTCCGCCAGGAACGCTTGTAACTCGGCGGGTGTCGGAGGAACACCGGTCAGATCAAGATAAACGCGGCGCAGCAGCGTCCGCGGATTCGCCCGCGCCAGAGGGGTCAAGCCCTTGGCGTTCAGTTGCGCCATCACAAACGCATCCACCGGATTCCGCCGCCACTCCGCGTCGCTAACTTCCGGCAGCTTCGGCCGCACCGGAGCCGCAAACGCCCAGTGCTTGGAAACAGACACCGCAAGCGCGGGAACTGCATCCACGGGACCCGCGATCCACGCCTCCACCGCCGCAATCTCATCCACACTCAGCTTGGGCAAACCCAACGGCATGTGCGGCTTCGCCCCATGCGTGATCGCCTTGTACAGCAGGCTCGCCCGTGGATTCGCCGCATCAATCGCAGGACCCCTGTCACCGCCGCGCAGCAACGCCGCTCGGCTGGTCACATCCAACCCCGACTTCCGCGCCGTGGCATTGTGACACCCCGCGCACCGCTGCTCAAGAAGCGCCCGCCCGTCCGCGGCGCGCAAAACCACTGCCGCCGCCAGCCCGATCATCACCCGCGCCAGAGTTGCCAAGGTTAAAGGTCCTGCCGCCAGTGTATGACATCGGGGCAGGGACTGTGGTACCACTTCAAACTATGCGCTATCTGATGCCTTTCGCGGCGGCCGTTCTCATGGCCGCGGACATCGAAACCGGGGCCGTCGTCCGCAGCGGCGAAGGCGATTTTTTCATCAACAGCATTCCGCAGGTGGCCCGGCTCGGCAACGGCCATCTGTTCGCCGTCTGGGGAGCCCGCGCCAGGGGCAGCGGCGATGGCAAAGTCTACGGCGCCTCCTCCACCGATGGCGCGCGCACCTGGGGTACACCGCGCCTGCTCATCAACGATCCCGCCTTCAACGACGCCGACCCGAACATGCTCACCGACGGTGATTCCATCTGGGTCTACGCCACCCGGGTTCGCATTCCAAACGATATCGCCAAGTCATGGACCATCATGGTGAAGAGCACCGACAACGGCGCCACCTGGTCCCAACCCCGGGAGATTTTCATCCCCCGCCAGTACACGCCCGGCAAACAGCACAACGCCATACGCCTGCGCGACGGCACCTATGCCATGGGCATCTCGTGGGATCTGTGGGCCGAAAAAGGCATGGCCGCGCGCACCGAAGGCGAGATGTACCTGGCGTCCGGAGTCCTGCTTTCAACCGACGGCGAACGCTTTACACTCCACGGCAACGTCTACGCCCAGGCGCCCGACAAGGTCCGGCCAAATTTCACCAACGGCCTCTGCGAGCCGTCCATCGTTCAGTTGGCCAACGGCGAGATTCTCATGATCCTGCGCAGCGGCGGTTCCCATCACTATGAAGCCCGAAGCGCCGACGGCGGACATACCTGGACCCAGCCCCGCCCCAGTTCGCTCACCGGCAGCAACACACCCACCGCCCTGTGGCGCGATGAAACCAGCGAGAACACAATCGTCGCCGTGTGGAACAGCAACCCGCTCAATCGCTGGCCGCTTGTCACCGCAAAGTCACGCGATGGCGGCCGCACGTGGAGCGCGCCCCGCATCCTGTCCAACACCGGTTTGCAGGCAAGTTATCCCGGCCTGACGCAGGTCAAGGATGGCGTCATCGTAGCCGTCTGGCAGGAGTCCCTGGCGAACGGCGGGCGCGACATCCGCTGGGCCCGTTTCAGCCCGTAGTCAGTCAGCCCACGGTCACTGGCCATAGCCACGCCCATCCCCGCAAAGACTGAAGACCCTCCGGCCCTTGCCGATAACGATCCTAGTGAATCTCGGCGGGGCCAGGAACGCAATCGTTGTCTGCACGCTCGCCCTGCCCGGCTTGGCGGCAGTGCAGGCCGGGCCTTTTTCCATCCTTGGCCACTCCTGGTCCATCGCCGGGATCTTCCCGCTGTTGGCTCTGGTCCTGCTCGGACCTCCCTGGGGCCTCGCCACAGGGCTTCTGGTGCATGGCTTGGAATGGCTCAACGGCGGCCATCCCGGCTCTGTTGCATTGTCGTTGGGCCAGTTGGCCGTGGTGGCGGTGGCCTCCGCGCGCGCCTGGCCGCGCGCCTTTGCCGTGCTCGGCTACTGGGCCGTGTTCGGAATGCCGCTCGGCTGGTTTGCGGATTGGGTACCCGCCAACCGGCCGCTTGTCGCAATGATCGAAATGGTTGCCGTAACCCTGTTGGCAGCCCTAGTGGCAACCCTGACCCGTGGGTGGCAGGCGACACTGGCCCCGGCTGGCTCAGCCGGCGGACTCTCACTCACCGGTTACCTCGCGGAGCGTTTCTCGCTCATCGCCGTGCCGCCGCTGCTCGCCCTGGGTCTCCTGGCCGGGAGCCAACTCGTGTCGCACCACCGCAAGGACGCCCTCCGCGAAGCTCAAGCCAGTCTCTCCGAGGCGGCGCTCTCCTTGGCCATGCACATCGGCGGACAGCGCGCCAGTCCGCTGCCCTCCCTGCGGGCTCCGGCGGCAGGCTGGATCATCGCCGCCGATCACACCTTGCGTGTGGCGGCCATCTCGCCCGGCCAATCAATCTATCCCCCGGGGACGGATCTGGCGGATACGCCGCTGCTGGAAGCCGCCAACGATCCGGACGCCATGTACCCGGTGCTCCACCGGAAAGCGGCGGGCTGGCACTTTTTCCTTGTGGGCGGAAAGCTGCCCGATGGCTCAGGCCATCCGGTGGCCGCCCTCTGGGTGGCGGGCGCCGCGCTGCTCGCCGGCGTGTTCGCCCTGCTGGCCGGTGGCGGCATTCGGACTCCGCTGATCCGGCTCACACGCGCCGCACGAGGCATCGGAGCCCACGGAGGCCTCGCGTCCCAGACCGGCGATACCGGCCTCGCGCCCGAAACAAGCCCGCCGGCCGAGATTCACGCTCTGATCGAAAGCTTCCAGGAGATGTCGGAACGGCTCAGCGAGTCCTACCACCAGCTCCAGAACTCTCTGGGTGAACGCGAGTTCCTCAACTCCGAGCTTCGCTCCGTCCTGGGCAGCCTCGACCGCAAAGTGCGCGAGCGCACCCAGGAACTGGAATACGCCAAGCTCGCGGCCGAAGATGCAAGCCATGCCAAAAGTGAATTTCTGGCCACCATGAGCCACGAAATTCGCACGCCGATGAATGGCGTCATCGGCATGACATCGCTGCTGCTTGAAACCGCCCTCACCGCCGAACAGAGGGACTTCGCCACCACCGTCCGGAACTCGGCGCAATCCTTGCTGGGCATCATCAATGACATCCTCGACTTCTCGAAGATCGAAGCCGGCAAACTGGAAGTCGAGCTTCTGGATTTCAACCTGCCTGCACTCGCCACCGATGTCGCCGAACTGTTCGCCCAGGCGGCGTTCGGCAAGGGCATCCAGCTCTCCTGCCACGTGGACCCATTCGTGCCCGTGATCGCTCAAGGCGACCCCGGCCGGCTTCGCCAGATCCTTCAGAATCTCACCGGCAACGCCATCAAGTTCACTCCCGCGGGTGAAGTGACCATTGAGGTCTCCTGCCGCGGCCGCCAGAACGGCACGGCTGAGATCCTCTTCGAAGTAGCCGACACCGGCATCGGCATCGCGCCGGAAGCACAGGCCAGGCTCTTCCAGCCATTCATGCAGGCAGACGGCTCAACCACCCGGCGCTTCGGCGGCACCGGACTCGGCTTGGCCATCTGCAAGCAATTGGTGGAGCTGATGGGCGGCCAGATTCGCATCGAAAGCACGCCCGGCTCCGGCAGCACGTTTCTGTTTACGGTGGTGCTGGGCTGCACCTCGGAGCCACCCCCGGAACCCTCCCAGGAACTCAAGCCCGGCTTTGACGGAGTCACCGCGCTTCTGGTCACGCCACACCCGCGCTTCGGCGCCCTGCTGCGCCGCAAGTTGTCCGGCTGGGGCATCAAGGCATTCCGGGCCGAAACCGAAGCCCGCGCCCTGGAAATGCTCCGGGTCGCCTCCACCCGGCAGCGCCCGTACAAGCTGCTAGTGATTGACACCGGAGCGGGCGAACCCGAACTCGTCGAAGCGGCCCGCCGTCTGGCCTCTGGCCCGGTACCTGCGGTCATGGTCCACAATCCAGGGCGCCGGCCACTCCTGGCTGGCTTCGCCGAGATCCAGAAACCGGGCCGCGACACAGCCTGGCGCGAGGCCATCGGGAAAGCGCTGAACGGCACCCTCTCGCCTTCCGGCGCCCACGAAATCGCAACCCTTGCCCAGGCCCTGGAGCCCACCGCCGCCATCCAGCCCAAACCCGCCGCTGAACACTCCGAATGCAAGGGCCACATCCTGGTGGCGGAAGATCATCCCGTGAACCAGAAGGTGATCAGCCGCCTGCTCGAGAAGCTTTCCTATCGCGTAACCGTGGTCGCCAACGGAGCCCTGGCCGTCGAAGAGTCCCGCAACGGCGGCTACCACCTCATCCTGATGGACTGCCACATGCCCGAAATGGACGGCTACACGGCCGCCTCCACCATCCGAAAGCGGCAGGATTCGCCCCAAATTCCCATCATCGCCCTCACCGCCAACGTCCTGGCAGCGGACCGCCAGCGATGCCTGGACTCCGGCATGGATGACTTCCTCACCAAACCGGTGAACGTGACCCTGCTCGCCGAAACCCTCGAACGTTGGCTGCGCCAACCGGTTGCGCAGTGAACACCCTGAACTTGTTACAGTTGAAGTCACCGCACCGTGATCGAAGTTCCCGTATGTCCTGCCGGAATCGGAGACCTCATCGGCTCTCCCTCGTCCCCCAAGCTGATTGACGGCGTTCGGATTTCACCCTCCACCCTCTGGCCCGACGATCGCGGCTATTTCCAGGAAGTCCACCGCATGGGCCAGGGCCTCGCCGCCGCTTTCCCGGCCGGCTCCACGCAGGTTTCCGCCGCCGTCTCCCTGCCCGGCATCATCAAGGCGTTTCACTATCACCGCCGCCAGACGGACTTCTGGTGCGTCGCCGCCGGCATGCTGCAGGTGGCGCTGGTCGATCTTCGCCCCGATTCGCCCACCTACGGCGCCAAGAACACCCTCTACATCGGCAGCCTCCGCCCGTGGCAGCTCCTCATCCCCCCGGGCGTCGCCCACGGCTATAAGGTGATCAGCCAGGAGCCCGCCGTGCTCGTCTATCTCACGGACCGTTTCTACAACCCCGACGACGAAGGGCGCATCGCCTACAACCACGCCTCCATCCAATACGACTGGGAACTCCAACACAAATGAGACTCCTCGTCACCGGCGGCGCGGGCTTCATCGGCTCCGCCTTCGTGCGGCACGTCCTGGGCGCCGGCCAGGCCGATTCCGTCCTTGTCCTCGACAAGCTCACCTACGCCGGTAACATGGACAATCTGGCGGAAGCAGCGGCCGATCCACGCTTCCAGTTCCTCCGCGGCGATATCGCCGAGCCGGCCGATGTCGAGGCCGCCGTCAATCAGGCACAGCCCGGCGCCGTGGTCCACTTTGCCGCCGAGAGCCACGTCGACCGCAGCATCCTCTCGCCCGAACCGGTCATCCGCACCAATCTCAACGGCACGTTCACGCTGCTTGAAGCCGCAAAGCGCCATGGCATCGCGCGATTTGTCCACGTCTCAACCGACGAGGTCTACGGCAGCATCCCGGAGCCGCACGATGCCGATGAGACCTATCCCCTCATCGCCAGCAGCCCTTACTCCGCGTCCAAGGCCGGAAGCGACCTGCTGGCCCTTTCCTACTTCAGGACCTTCGGCCTGAACGTCTCGGTCACCCGGGCCTCAAACAACTATGGGCCCTTTCAGTTCCCCGAAAAGCTCATCCCGCTCATGATCGCCAACGCCCTCGAGGGCAAGCCGCTGCCCGTGTACGGCAATGGCATGCAGGTGCGCGATTGGCTGTTCGTCGAGGACCACTGCCGGGCCATCCTCGCCGTGCTGCGCCAGGGACGCGCGGGCGAGATCTATAACATCGGCGGCAACCGCAGCCTGCCGAACATTGAAGTGGTGCGGCGCATCATCGCCGCCACCGGCTGCTCCCCGGACCTGATCCGCTGGGTGACGGACCGCCCCGGCCACGACGTCCGCTACGCACTCACCAGCGCCAAGCTCGAACGGGAGACCGGCTGGCAGCCTCAGGTTGCCTTCGAGGACGGCCTGGAACGCACCGTCGCCTGGTATCGCACCCATCGCGACTGGGTGGATCGCGTTCGTTCCGGCGAGTATCGCCGCTTTTACGATCAGAACTACGGAAACCGCTGACGTGGCCGGCTATCCAGAACTCGAGACCGTCCATCGGGTGGACTCGCAGGTGCTCACCGCCGCCGTCACCCGCATCTTCGCGGCCTGCGGCATGCCCCACGATGACGCTCTGCTGCTGGCCGATTCCCTGGTCTGGGCGGACCTGCGAGGCATCCACTCCCACGGCGTGCTGCGTGTGCCGGAATATGTCCTGAAGCTTACCCGCGACGGCGTCAACCCCCAGGGACGCCCCGCCGTGGTGCGCGACTCCGGCGCCGCGTTGGTCATCGACGGCGGGAACAGCATGGGACAAATCGGCGCCGCCTTTGCCATGCGGGCCGCGATTGAACGCGCGCGCGGCGTCAATGTCGCCGTGGCGGCCGTGCGCGGCAGCAACCACTGCGGAGCCATGGCCTACTACACCTCCATGGCCCTGCCCCACCGGATGTTCGGTATCGCCGCCACCAACGCCCTTCCCACCATGGCGCCCTGGGGCGGGCTGGACAAGATCGTCGGCATCAACCCGCTGGCCGTCTCCATCCCTGCCGGCCGCGAACAGCCGGTGGTGCTGGATTGCGCCTTCTCCGGTTCGTCGCACGGCAAGATCCGGGTGTTCCATCAACTGGGCCAGCCGATACCGCCGCAGTGGGCGTTCGATCGCACCGGCCGGCCCACCACCGATCCCGCGGCCGCCATCGAAGGACTGCTGCAGCCCATCGGCGAGTACAAAGGCGTCGGCCTCGCCATCGTCTTCGGGCTGCTCTCCACCCTGCTCTCGGGTGCCGCCTATGGCACCGGGCTCGGCAACATGGTGGATGGGCCGCGGCCCGGCGCCGACGGCCACATCTTCCTGGCGCTGCGCGTCGAAGCGTTCACCGCCTGGGACGCTTTCGCGGAATCCATCGACGCCGCCGTCCGCCAGATTCGGCAGAGCCGTCCCGCCATGGAAAACACCGTCATCCACGCCCCTGGCGGCATTGAAGCGGACCTCGAATCGCGCTACCGCAACGACGGCATTCCGCTCAACGAACTCACCCTAAGCGGCTTGCGCCAATGCGCGGCCGCGCGCGGTGTCGAGGCGCCGTTCTAGTGGCCACGAACCCGCGCCGCACCTGGATGCTGACGCTCCTGGTGGCCTCGGTCTGGATCAACTACATCGACCGCGGCACGCTCTCCATCGCCGGCCCGTATCTCGCCCCCGAACTCGGCCTCAGCGCCACCCTCATGGGCAACCTGCACGCGGCATTTTTTTGGTCCTACTCCGTCTGCATGCTGCTGGGAGGCTGGCTGGTGGACCGCTACCCCGTGCGCTGGATTTACGGCGCCGGTTTCGCCGTCTGGACCCTCGCCACCCTCGCCGCCGGTTTTGCCCGCGGCTTTGAAACCATCTTCGCCCTCCGCGTACTGCTCGGCATCGGGCAGGCCGTCGCGTTTCCCTCGTACTCCAAGGTGCTCTCCACGCAGTTTGCCGAGGACCGGCGCGGATTCGTCAACGCACTCGTCGACACCGGCACCAAAGCCGGCCCGGCCCTGGGCGCGCTGGTGGGCGGTTTCCTCGTGGCATGGCTGGGCTGGCGCGGCCTGTTCATCGTGCTGGGCGCGGCCGGCCTGCTGTGGCTGCCGGCGTGGCTGCGCGTGGCTCCCGACACCGCCGCGGCCGTGCAGCGGCCCCCGGTGCCGGCAGTGGTGGCCGGCATGCTCGGCAGCCGTGCCGGCTGGGGAACCTGCCTGGGCCTCTTCTTCTTCAACTACGTCTTCTATTTTCTGCTCACCTGGTTTCCCGGGTATCTGGTGATGGAGCGCGGCTTCACGGCGCGGCAGATGGGTGTCTTCAGCGCCATCCCCTTCATGGCCATGGCCCTCGCTTCCCTGCTCTGCGGGCCACTCTCGGACCGGCTCATCCGGCGCGGCATTCCGGCGGGCGCCGTGCGCCGCGGCTTCCTCATCGCCGGCCTGCTCACGGCCACGCTGTTCCTGCCTTTCGGAGCCTCACCCGACATTCGCCTGTCCATCGGCTGCGTCGTGGGCACCTGCCTCGGCATCGGCATCGCCACATCAAACCTCTGGGCTCTCACCATGACCCTCGCCGGACCCCGCGCCGCCGGCACCTGGACCGGCATTCAGAACGGCATCGGAAACCTGGGCGGCGTGGTCGCACCCATCGTCACCGGAAGAATCTACGACGCCACGCACTCCTTCGCCATCGCCTTCACCGTGGCCGCCGCCAGCCTGGTCCTGGCCGCACTTGCGTACTCCGTGCTGCTGGGGCCGTCACGGCCCATGAACTGGCGGTTTGAGGATCCAAGCGCGGTGTAAACCGCGCGTTAGAAATCAAAGCGCGGTGTAAACCGCGCGTTAGAAATCAAAGCGCGGTATAGACCGCGCCGACGTTCGCCCGCACCGCATTCGCCACCGCAACCCGTCCACTCGAATCCGGAGCCATCAGCGTGTAGCGTTCCACATTGCGAGCCGTAAGCGCGCCATAAGGCCCCGCCAAGGTCTTCAGCGTGCCCGGCGTGATAGCCGCCTGCGCCGCCTCCAGGCTGCGCCCCGCGCGCTTCTCCCGAGCCACCGAGGCGATCAACTCCTCAATATACCCCTTCATGCCAACCAGCACCGCACGATCCTCCTGAAGAGGCCCGTGCCCCGAGAGAATCCTCTCGAAACTCAGCGCTCCCAGACTGTCAAGCGTCGCGGGCCACTCCAGCGGAAAGCCGTCACCCATGCCTGGAACAAACCCGGGTACCAGATCACCGGTGGCCACCAGCTTGTCGGCGGGCGAATAGACGGAGATGTCGCTCGCCGTATGGGCCCGGCCGCGAAACACCAGATGCAGCGGCCGTTCCTTGTCATGCAGCACCAGTTCTTTCTCAAAGGTGATGGAGGGCAGCAACGGCTCCCACCCCTTCATCTCCCCGGCGAACGCGGCAAGATCGCGGGCCATCCGCTCGGCATAAGCGCGCTCCACCGCATCCGTCGCCGCCGCCGCGCGAGCCCGGAACATCTCGGCGTTGCGGGCAGCATTCTCAACCGCCGCCGCGGCCCGGCTTGCGCCATGCGCGGCCATCAGCTCGCGGGTCTTTGACGATGCCACAAAGTCCAGCTTGCCGGATGGATTCTGAAAGGCGTGGTTGCCCTGCGAGTGGTCGTAATGGAAGTGCGTGTTGATGACATACCGCACCGGCTTCTTCGTCACCTGGCGCCAGATCTGCCCGATGAGCGCGGCGGCGGCGGAAGGCCTGGAGTGCGTATCCACCACAACCACGTCACTGCCCTGAATGAAAATAGCGGCGTTCGAATTGAGAATGGCGGCCGGCTTGGCCACGGCCAGCCACGCTCCCGGCGACACCTGCTGGATATCGAACCAGTCCACGGGCACGGCGTAATCGGCCTGCGCCCGGGCCTGGGCCGCCAGCAGCCGGGCCTGATCCAGCAGCGTGAAGGCACCAAGCGGCGCCCCCACCGCGAGTTTGAAAAATCCCCGTCTCGAAGGATGATGCCTCGAATGATGATGCATAGCTTGGTTACCGTGGCGTCAGACGCGGCCACGCGATCTCAATGCCCTGCGCCTGGATGTGCGCCTGGAACTCGGCCAGCCGCTTGGCGTCATTGCGGATGCCGCGCGGCGCGACGCCCTTCGTTAGAGCGAACGCAGCCAGCGCCCCCGCCGATTCGCCGATGTTCCACTCCACCGGATGAAGCCGGTAGCAGCCATTCGTGATGTGCGTCACGCCCAGGTTCTTGCCGCCCGCGATGAGATTGTCCACCCGCCGCGGGATCAGCGCACCCAAAGGGATCTGGAAGGGCAGCGAACTGACGTCGATGTAATTGTCACCGCCGCTTGAAGGATGCAGGTCGATGCGGTAGCTGCCCACGCCCACCGAGTCCGCGAAGGCCTCGGCGGTCACCTCGTTCTCCGGCTTGCCCAGCAGCTTGGCGCGGGTCTTTGTGCTCACATGCTGCTCGGTCACCGTGAACTCCGCCCGGATACGCCGGGACTCGCGGATGTAGGGATACATAGCCAGCCCATCGGCGGTGCCCATGATGTCGTGGCGCAGACGCAGCCCCGGCCACCCCTGCTTTCCGTCCGGCCGCGGGGCCTCCGTCTGCATCCAATAGAGCAGCGACAGGCTCAGTTGCTTGGCGCGCTCCAGGTGCCGGGAAGCTTCCGCCTCCGTCACACCATGCAGGTTGCCCAGCCAGTAGTCGTTGTGAGGCCAGTTGACCAGCGTGATGTCGGCGCCCGCCCCGCCCGTGTAGTTGAGCCGGCGGCGGATGCGGCGGTAGAGCCACAGGTTCACGCCGCTGCCCGGTGTCGCTGTGTCCGCCGTCGGGTCGAACGCAACGTCTCGCGGCTCCAGCGTGATGGGGTGCGTATACGGCCAGGCAAGCAGCTTGCCCGGCCAGGCAGGTTTCAGCTTCGGCGCATAATCGCGCCAGAAGGCATACTCGCGCGGCTTCTCAAGGGTGTGATCCGCACCCGGCTCGTAGCTCGCGGCGAAGCAGACCGTGAACGATTGGATGTTGGCAGGCTGCGCTTCAGAGGGCGCTGAGGGCTCCCCGGTCTCCCGGCTCGATTCAAACCCCGTGACATGCTCGGTGCCGGTGAGTGGAAGCAGATCGCCCTGTTCGGTGGCGTCGATGAAGTAGGGCGCCTGCACCGTGCGCGTTCCGCCGTCCGCACCCCGCAGCAGCACTTCGCGAACCCGGTCCCCCGTCACGCCGGCCGCCACCGGACGGTGGCCGCGCAGAATCACCAGTTGCCCCGCGCTCACCCACGGAGCCAGCATCTCCTCCAGCACAGCCAGCGACACCCTGGGCTCATGCGTGAGTCTTGACACCAAGCCGCCGCCGGGGTTCAGTTGGCGATTCCCGCGCGCCTCCGCGGTCAACGGAAACGCCCGCCGGTAGTGGGCCCGCACGGCGTCCCGATACGCACGATAGGACTGCGTGCCGCCAAAGGATTCGATCCACGGATGCTCATCCGGAGGCACACCCTGCGAGGTGAGTTGCCCCCCAATCCAGGCCGTCTCTTCGGTAAGCACCACCCGCCGTCCGGCCCGCAAAGCAGCCAGCGCCGCGGCGCATCCGCCCGTCCCGGCGCCGATAACGGCCACCTCGGCGGCCAGCGCGGAAGGAAGGGCTCGAGCGGCCCCGGCAGCGCAGGCACCACTCAGAATCTGACGGCGCGTGATCACAGATCCAATGATAGGCGAGCGCGCTATGATGATGTCGTTGAGCGTTCTCACCATCACTGGCGAACCCGGGGGCCGCCAGGACGAAGTGGCCCGGCTCGCCGCGCAGCGCCTGGGTTTCGAGTGGATCTCGCAGACCCGGATGGACGCACTTCTGGCCTCATGGCCCACGCCCCTGGCTCCGCGCTTGTGGCCCTACGCCGCGACTTCTTCGCTCGCCCGGCTGGCCACCGAGCATCACTTGGCAATCTCCGTGCCGGGCTCCGAATTGCTCTTCCCCGCCCTTGATTCCGTGCTCCGCGTTCATGTGCCGGCCAGCCCGTCGCGGCGAGCCGGAGCGCTCATGCTCCACCACGGCCTCGATCGCGCCGCCGCCCACGCACGCCTCGCCGAATTGGCCGCCGCCGAGCGGGCGCTGCGCCGCGCGCGATTTCACCGTATCAGTCCCGGAGCCGTCGATCTCGTCATCCACACGGACCGCCTGGAGCCCGAAGCCGCGGCCCACATCGTGGCCGAAGCAGCCCACGCCGCCGGGCTCACCGCGCACGGCCTCCTGCCCTTCGCCACCGAGGCCGAAATTCAGTTCGAAGCCCGCCTGGAACTGGCCCGCCACGGTGTCGCCCCGCCCGACGCCAACGGCTGGACACCCCGCACCTTCAGCCACCCCAGCGAGCGCGTGTTCGCCAACCTGCTGGATTTCTACCGCATCACCTGGGAATACGAACCGCGCAGCTTTCCCCTCGAATGGGACCGCCAGGGCGCCGTGCGCGAAGCCTTCACCCCCGATTTCTACCTGCCCGAGTTCAATCTCTATGTCGAGCTCACCACCATGAAACAGGCTCTGGTCACCCGCAAGAACCGCAAAGTGAAACGCCTGCGCGAACTCTATCCGGAAGTGGACATCCGCATGTTCTACCAGAAAGACCTGCAGGATCTGGTGATGAAGCACGGGCTCTCGGAGTCCACCGCGTGACACCCGGCCAGCCGCCGCCCCCGCTCTCCATCGAGCGCGTGTTGTTCACCGCCGAACAGATCGACGCCCGCGTTCGCGAAGTGGCGGCCGAGATCTCCGAACGCTACGCCACCCGTGGCGTCACCCTCATCGGCGTCCTCAAAGGCAGCGTCTTCTTCCTCACCGCCCTTGCCCGCCAGCTTTCCATTCCGGCGCGAATCGACTTTCTCTCCATCGCCAGCTTCAACCCCAGAGGCTCCCGGCCAGGCATGGTGCGCATTGCCAAGGACCTGGATGAGCCCATCGAGGGCGAAGACATCCTGCTCGTGGAAGACATCGTCGATACCGGTCTCACCTCGCGGTATCTGCTCCAGATTCTCGCCGGGCGAGGCCCCAACTCGCTCGCCATCTGCACGCTGCTCGACCGCACCTCGCGCCGCCTGGTTCAGGTCCCCGTGCAGCACCGCTGCTTCGAGATTCCCGACCGTTTCGTCGTCGGCTACGGTCTCGACTACCGCCAGCACTACCGGAACCTGCCCTACATCGCGGTTCTACGTCACGAGGACGGCTGGAAGTAACGCCCTATCGCACAGCCAGAAACTGCTCGTAAACGAAGCCGCCCGCCGCCACATCTTCCACCCCAAGCCCATTCGATTTGAAAACCGTCACGCCCTCCGGGTTCCAGATATTCCCCGGCCCCGCGTCTTTCAATTCCCGCACGCGAGCCCAATCGGCGTCGTCGAAAGCAAGCAGCAGGTCGCCCGATTCAATGCGAGCCACATCCAGCGCATCCACCCACACACGGGATCGCTTCACCAGTTCCGCCGGCAGTTCCCGCCGCGCCGGCTGATTGGAACCCATCGCGTTCACCAGCACCCCATCCCCGATCCAGGCATCTTCCAGCACCGGGTCCTTGGCAAAGGTCGCCGTGGTCACCATGTCCATGCCGCGAACCGCTTCCTCCGCTGTATCCACCGGCCGCGCGTCCAGCCCAAGCTCGGCCGCGCACGCCGCGGCAAACCGCTCGCGCTTCTCCTGGCTCCGGCTCCACACGTGAACCCGCGCAAGACGGCGAACACAAGCCACCGCCTCCACCTGCGTCCGCGCCTGGAATCCGCTGCCGATCACTCCCAGCGTTGAAGCCTCGGGCCGGGCCAGCACATCCACCGCATAGCCGCTCGCCGCGCCCGTTCGGATCTGGCCCAGATGGTTTGCTTCCATCAGCGCCAGCGGCCGCCCGGTCCCGGCTTCATAGAGCAGAAAGTGAAAGTGCGCCCCATGCTTGGCGTGCGTCGAATATACCTTCGTTCCGAAGTACGCGCCGATGCTGCCGGCCAGCGAGTGAAGCACCGCGCCACTCGCCACGTGAAGCCGCCGCCGCGGATGATTCTGAGCCGTGCCCGCCCGCAGCGCCGCGAACGTCTCCCGCATCAGACGCACCGCCTCCGGCATCGGAAGCAGCCGCCTGATATCGGCCTCGGTGAGTTGGATCACGCCTGAACGGGGTTGCGCCGCTCAGGGTCGATGTTCAGTTCCTTGAACGCGGCGGCGATCTTCGACACCTTGAACTTCCCATCGCGAGCCAGACGCGAAAGCGCCGCGCCCGCAATATGCGCCGCGTCGATTTCGAAATGATGACGCAGATGCTCCCGGTTCTCGCTGCGCCCGAATCCATCGGTGCCCAGCGTCACCAGCCGGTTCGGCATCCACGGAGCCAACTGATCCGCCAGCACCTTCATGTAGTCCGACGCGGCGACAACCGGCCCGTCGTGTCCGTCCATCGCCGTGGCCGCGTAGGGCCTGCGAGCCGCTTCCCCGGGGTGCAGACGGTTCCAGCGCTCCACATCCAGCGCTTCGCGGCGCAGTTCCGTATAACTGGTCACGCTCCACACATCGGCGCCGACATTGAACTTCTCCGCCAGAATCTCCTGGGCCTTCAAAGCTTCATTGAGAATGGAGCCCGAACCCCACAGGTGAATCGCGGTCTTGCCCGTGGGCGACGGCCGATACCGGTAGAGACCCTTGAGAATCCCCTCTTCCACACCCGCCGGCATCGCCGGCTGCGGATAATTCTCGTTGTAGACGGTGATGTAGTAGAAGCAGTCCTCCGCGTTCTGATACATGCGGCGGATACCGTCATTGATAATCACCGCCAACTCGTACGCCCAGGCCGGATCATACACCCGGCACGTCGGCACCGTGCTGAACAGCAGCGGCGTCGACCCGTCCTGATGCTGCAATCCTTCGCCAAGAATCGTCGTGCGGCCGGCCGTCCCGCCCAGCAGGAAGCCCTTGCCGCGTGAATCGGCGAACGCCCAAACCAGATCGCCCACGCGCTGGAACCCGAACATCGAATAGTAGATGTAGAACGGGATCATCGGCACGCCATAGTTGGCGTACGCCGTGCCGGCGGCCGTGAACTCCGCCATCGAGCCGCCTTCGGTGATCCCCTCTTCCAGGATCTGGCCGTCCCGCGACTCTTTGTAGTAAAGGAACGTGTCGCTATCCACCGGCTTGTACAACTGGCCCTGGCTGGCATAAATGCCCACCTGGCGGAACAACGATTCCATCCCGAACGTGCGCGCTTCGTCGGGCACAATCGGCACCACGAACTTGCCCAGTTGCGGGTCCTTGAGCAGCACACGCAGAATGCCCACAAACGCCGACGTCGTCGAAGCCGCGCGCTCACCCGAGCCCGAAAGCGACTCCGCGAACGCATCCAGCGGCGGAGCCGTAATCGTGATCGGCTTCACCTTCCGCGCCGGAATATAGCCGCCCAACTGCCGCCGGCGCTCGTGCAGATACCGCATCTCCGGAGCGTCCTCGGCGGGCTTGAAGAACTTCAGTTCATTGACGCACTCTTCGGGAACCGGGATATTGAAGCGCTTCCAGACATAGCGCAACTCTTCCTCACTCAGCTTCTTCTGCTGGTGAGCGACGTTCTTGGCCTCCCCGGCGTCGCCCATGCCGTAACCCTTCACGGTCTTGGCCAGAATCACCGTGGGACCCGTCCGGTTGTCGAAAGCCGTCTTGTAGGCCTGGTAAACCTTGTGCGGATCATGGCCGCCGCGGCGCAGGCGTGCGATTTCGTCATCGCTCATCCCGGCCACCAGTTCAGCCAGTTCGGGGTACTTCCCGAAGAAGTTCTCGCGAGTGTACTTGCCGCCCCGCGCCTTGAATGCCTGGTACTCCCCGTCCACGCACTCGTTCATGCGTTTGACCAGCAGGCCGCTCCGGTCCCGGGCCAGCAGGCTGTCCCAGTTCCCTCCCCACAGCACCTTCAATACCCGCCACCCGGCGCCGCGATACAAGCCCTCCAGTTCCTGAACGATCTTGGCGTTGCCGCGCACCGGCCCGTCCAGCCGCTGAAGGTTGCAATTCACCACGAAGACCAGGTTGTCCAGCTTCTCCCGGCCCGCCACCGTCAGCGCACCCTGCGATTCCGGCTCATCCATCTCGCCATCGCCCAGAAATGCCCAGATCTTGCGGTTCGACTTGGGAATGATGCCGCGATTCTCCATGTACTTCATGAAGCGCGCGTGGTAGATGGCGTTGATCGGCCCCAAACCCATC
Organism: Acidobacteriota bacterium; assembly: GCA_016870915.1. Lineage (GTDB taxonomy): Bacteria > Acidobacteriota > Terriglobia > Bryobacterales > Bryobacteraceae > VFZY01. The sequence goes on from VFZY01000061.1 coordinate 26,792, forward strand.
GAGACCGTCGGAAACTGCCAGAAATCAGGCATCAGCCACGGGTGCGGATACGACGACAGACCGGGATGGTCGCGCAGCTCGTGGCGGAAGTTCTTCAGGTGCTCCTCGCTCAAACGGCCTTCCAGAAAGGCCCGCGAGTAGGCGCCCGGCGCCGCATGGCCCTGGTAATACACAAAGTCGCCCGCCTCGCCCTCAATCGAGGCCCGGAAGAAGTGGTTGTAGCCCACCTCCGTCAGCGTCGCCAGCGATTGGTACGTCGCGATGTGGCCGCCGATGTTCGCGTCGTACTTGTTCTGGCGCACCACCATCAGCATCGCGTTCCACCGGATCAGGCTCTTCAGGCGCCGCTCCAGTTCGAGATCACCCGGGTACGGCACCTCGCCTTCCACGGGAATCGAGTTGATGTACGGGGTGGTGATGGGGGCCGCGGCCGTCACGCCATTGCCGGCAGCGCGAGCCATCAGTTGTTCCAGGATATAGGTGGCGCGCTCGGCGCCGAACTCGTCAATGATCTCGTCAAGGGCCTCAAGCCACTCAGATGTTTCCTGAGGGTTGGAGTCCACGCGTAGTTCGTCTTTGGTATCAAACATCGTGGTGGGGTAATTACCACGATACCAGACCCGCCCGCCGCCAGGTCAGGTTGCCGGGACCCGCGGCCTCAGGCCGATGTGACCATGGACCGCAAAAACTTCGCCGCCCGCGGAACAGCCGTCAACTCGTCTTCCTTGCCCTCATACACCAGGCTCGTAAAACCGTTGTACTTCAACCCCCGCAGCATCGCGAACACCCGCTTGTAGTCGATGTACTTCTCACTGCCGTCAGGTCCCACATCGTAGAACTTCACCCGCACAAACTGAGCCAGCGGCGCCACCTGTTCCAGCGACCGGTAGTAGTCATCATACGTATGCCCCGCGATCTTCGGGCCGTTCGGACCCTCCCGGCCCGTGAAGTGGCCCGTGTCCAGCAGCAACGTGAAGTTCGGATGCCCAACTTCCTTGTAAAACCGCAGCATGTCATCGCCCGTCGAGGTCAATCCGCTGTGGTTCTGCAGAGCCACCGGCATGCCAAGACCCGCGCCGATCTCGGCACACTTGCGCAAGGCGTCCACGCCGCGCTTGAAAGCCTCCTCCGTCTTGTCCGGCGACGGCGCCGAACCCACAAAAACCCGCAGAACAGGAGCCCCCAGGAACAGCCCCGCCTCCATCGCCTCGCGCGCCTTCTCAATCTGCGCCGGAACCGCCCCGGCATCGCGTCCGAACTCCGTCGACACGCACATGCTGGAAATCGTGAGCCCGGCATCCAGCGCCTGCCGCCGCAGACGCTTCAACTCGTCCCGCGTCGCGCTACCCAGATTGTTCATGTGCGGGTCGATGCCGTCGAAGCCCAGGCTGCGGCAGTACTGAATGAACTGAGTCATGTTCATCTTGCCGGCCTTGAACTGGTTCTGAACCGTCAGCGTCAGACAACTCATGCGCATCATAATGCAGCCACTGTACCAGATCGCGCGCCCGGGTTGGCTTTTTCGATACACTGTCTGGCTGATGAAACCCCTTCTCGTTTTCGCAATCGCCGCCGCGGCGCAGGCGCAGGTGCAACGCAAGGATCCCGCGTTGGATAAACTCGTAAGCCCCACCGCCAAGGTGGAAAAGCTGGCCGGCGGCTTCGCCTTCACCGAAGGCCCCGTCTGGACCAGGGACGGCGCCGTCCTCTTCAGCGATATCCCCAACAACGCCATCCAGCGCTGGTCGCGCGACGGCAAAGTCACCCTCTTCCGCAAACCCAGCGGCTACGACGGCAACGACGCACCAGCCGGGTCCTACATCGGGTCCAACGGCTTGACCCTCGACAAACAGGGCCGCGTCATCATCTGCGAACACGGCAACGGACGCGTCACCCGGCTCGAAAAGGACGGCAAGCTCACCGTGCTGGCCGCAAAGTACCAGGGAAAGCGTCTCAACAGCCCCAACGATGCCGTCTATCACTCCTCCGGTGCCCTGTACTTCACCGATCCTCCCTACGGCTTCGCCAAACAGGACGATGACCCGAAGAAGGAACTGAAGTTCAACGGAGTCTACCGGCTCACTTCCGCAGGATCCCTCGAGTTGCTCCACCAGGACATGACCCGGCCCAATGGCTTGGCTTTTTCCCCGGATGAAAAAGCCCTGTACGTGGCAAACTCAGACGACAAGCGCAAGAACTGGATGCGGTTCGACGTTCAGGCGGACGGCAAGCTGGCCAACGGCCGCGTCTTCTTCGACGTAACAAAGGAGACGGTGGATGGTCTGCCGGACGGGCTCAAGGTGGACAAGCAAGGCAATGTCTACGCAACCGGGCCGGGAGGCGTCTGGGTCTTCTCGCCGGCCGGAAAGCACCTGGGAACCATCGTGGCCCCGGAAGTACCCGCAAACGTGGGCTGGGGCGGGGCGGATGGCAGGACTCTCTATCTGACGGCAAAAACAGGACTTTATCGAATTTCAACACTCATTGGCGGCGCGCTGCCCTAGCGCCTGTGATCATTTTGCTTGACGCCGCTGCGGGCGTTCGCTATAAGGCGAAAAGCCTGAACGATTATGGAGTGGAGAGTTAAGTGAAGATGAAAAAAATGTTGTTCGGAGTATTATTCGCGGCTTTAACGGCGTCGTCGGCATTCGCCGTCATGGCCGTTGAGATCTGCAAGACAGGGCGGGAGCCCTTGTGCGCGCCCACTTTCAATGTGATGGTCCAGCAGTTGGACTCGATGGGTCAACCGGTCGGCGACCCCAGCACCTACGTCCTGGAATCCGGCGTCGGCGAGGATGGAAAGACTTACGTCGGCCAGTACGGGATGGACGTCGGCGGGAAGTTCAACTTGGCTGGTGTCGCCGCATCCAATTCGGATCCGTGGGTTGAATATGCCTTGGGCGTGAAGAACATCACCGGCGGGCCCCTGGCGTTCATGTTTGTGTTCTCCACACCGTTCGTTGGCGGGCCCTACGGTTCGCTGCAGAGCAGCTATTCGAGCAGCGTGACGGACGGCAGCCCCACCAACGGTTCAATCACCGTGACTCCGGGGGCGGCGTTCATTCACACACCCAAAGTGGACGGAACGGCCCACGGTGAACTCGACGCGGCCGGTTGCGCGTTGGCTGGTGCCCCGGGCTTCTCCGGTACCTGCTTCGCCTTATCTGACATTATTGTCTGGATTCCAACCACCGGTGCCTTTGGCACCCTGTCGATCGAACTGAAGTTCATCTTGAGCCCCGGCGACCTGATCAGCGTCAACGGCCGCGCGGAGATCTTCCCTGTTCCGGAACCCGTCTCCACCGCTCTGGTGGGTGCTGGCCTGATGGTCGTGGCGCTTGCGAGCCGCCGCTTCCAGAAGTAGCCAACTCTCGGGTTCGTTTCTTGCGCCCTGTCCGGGAAAACCGGACAGGGCGTTTTCATTTTACATCGCGTATAGTACTTTTCCCATGCCTTCCGGGTACTCGCGGGCTGTCGGAGCCAAGTAGAAAGTTCCTATTCCCGGCCAAGTAGAAAGTTCCGGTTTTGGGAATCCGTTTCGGGACCCCATGGTATGTTCGCATAGCCACGCCGGGGTCGCGCCTGGCGTGGTTGCCCA
>VFZY01000062.1 GCA_016870915.1 Acidobacteriota bacterium
TGTCAGTGTGCGCCGGATCGTTTTGTCACTGGCGACGAGCTACCCCTGGCAGGCCCAGTTTGCGCAAGTTCACGCGAACCTGCGCTGCTGAAAAAACTGCGTGAAGCAAACACCGGACTTATTCATTCCGCATTTTTGCAGCGGACCGGAGAAGCGCGTATGGACGGCCCATTTTCACCCTTCGGGTGCTCCGAGCGACGGTATGCGGCAGCCATTTTGCCGCAAATTTCTGACCGAGACACCCGCGGAGGATCCGCACGAGTCATTTCGAGCTTGTCCGCGGCGTCAGTTTGGGCTGCGATCAGATGCCGTGAGAAAAGCGGGCTAATGCGCACTTCCAGAAGATCCTTCGTGGCCGCGAGCATGATGGCCCCCGCTCCATTGGCGATGGCCGCCCAGAAGACCGCCGCCAATGACAAGGTGTCATTGGCCTTCATTGGCGTCGGCGGACGGGGATCGGGCGCCGTCAAGCAAGCGATCGAGTTGGGAACCGCGAACGTCTCGGCAATCTGCGACGTCGATTCCAATGCCGCCGAACGGTCCAGCCAGGTTGTGTTCCAGGCCACCGGCAAGCCCCCCAGAACTGTAAGCGATTTCCGCAAGCTCCTGGACGACAAAACGATCGATGCCTTCATGATCGCGACACCGCACCATTGGCACAGCCCCATCGCCGTGGCGGCGATGAGAGCGGGCAAGGATGTATACGTCGAAAAGCCGGCCAGTCACGTCTTCCGCGAGGGCCGGATCCTGATCGAGACGGCGCGCAAGTACAACCGCATCTTCCAGCACGGTACTCAGATGCGGTCCAGTGAAGTGACAGCCAAGGCAAGGGAGTTGCTGGACGCTGGCGTCATCGGCGCCGTCAAGATGTCGAAGGCCTGGAACCTCCAGCGCATGAAGCCCGCGGCGCCCGTGCCCGACTCAGCGCCGCCGCCCGGAGTCGACTACGACCTCTGGCTCGGCCCCGCGCCGAAGCGACCCTTCAATCCTCATCGATTCAACCGCTCGATTAACTGGAGCAACAGTTTCGATTACGGAAACGGCAGCTTCGGCAACGATGGTATCCACGACCTGGATATGGCGCACTTCGGATTGAGCCCGCGGACTCATCCGGTCAAGATCACTGCCGCCGGGGCAGACGTTGACGGTGGTCTGGGCGACTACCCCGATAACATGCAGGTCAGCTTCGAGTTTGAGGAAGGCAAGGTTCTTCTCTACGAAGAGCGGAGTTGGACTCCGTACGGACAGTATGGCTTTGACAGCGGCAACATGTTCTACGGGACCGAAGGCTTCATGTTGTTTTCCCGCCGCGGCATGTTTCAGGTATTCCTCGGCCGTAAGGAAGAGAAGGGACCAGGCATGAAGGGAGGCGGCGGGCATCCCAAGCATTTCGCCGACTTCATCGATTCGGTCCGCTCTAGAAAGCCGACTGCCGCGCCTCCGGAAGTGGCCCATCATTCCTGCGCTCTCGTGCATTTGGGTACGATCGCCCAACGCGTGGGGCGCGTCCTTCGCTTCGATCCGAAATCAGAAACATTCCCGAACGACCCCGAAGCCAACCGCATGCTGACGAAGGTTTACCGGCCGCCGTTCGAGTTATAGCCGCACACAGAGATCCACCGCGGCAGAAGGAGCCGACCATGAAGTCTAGTGTTACCGTTTCGAGGGGGATCGCGTCCATCCTCCTCATTTTCGCCATGCCCGCTTCCGGTCAATTCACCTCGGGCACGATCTACGGCGTGATTCATGACCCGTCAGGAGCCGCCATCCCGGCAGCGTCTATCACCGCTCGCAACCAACGGACCGGCAGTTCGATGTCAACCGCCGCGGACGGCACGGGCGCGTTTACGCTCAATTTTCTTGCCGCGGGCAGCTACACTCTCGCCATTTCCGCGAACGGATTCCGTTCGGTGGAGAAACGGGGAGTCGAGGTGGCAGTCGGGCAGAAGCTCAATCTCGATCTCACTTTGGAACTGGGCGATGTGGCCACAACCGTCGAAGTGACCTCCGACGCCCCGCTGGTGAACTCGGTGAACGCACAGGTGATCGCCTCCGCCAACGAACGGGCCGCCAAGGAACTTCCGCTCCTGCGCCGCGACATCACCAGCCTTTTCAGCCTCGCAGCGGGTGTGAACTTCTCCGGCGATGGAGCCCGGATCAACGGACTGCCGACTTCAGGCAACAACATCACCCTCGACGGCTTGGATGCGAACCGCGATCCCGAACTTCCCACCATTTCGACCTACCAGAATTTCAGCTACCTGAAGGGCGCCAGCGTGGAGGCAGTCGCCGAGGTGCAGGTTGTCAAGAACATCTTTTCGGCGGAACTGGCCAACACCATGTCCGGAGGCCTGAACGTCGTCACCAAGAGCGGCACCAACGAGATCCACGGCAGTGCGTTCGAGAACTATCAGTCCAAGGGACTCAACGCCCGCGAGCCCTTCGCCGTCAGGAAACTGCCTCTCATCTTCCACCAGTTCGGCGGTTCGCTGGGGGGTCCGCTCAAGAAGGACAAGCTGTTTCTGTTCGGGGCGTACGAAGGCTACCGGCAAACGAATGCCACGACGCTGGTGCTCGACGTGCCTACCGCCGAAGCGCGCGCTCGCGCCATTGCCGCCAACCCAGCCTATAAGCGGGTAGTCGACTTGTACCCGGATCCGAACCAGCCCGCCGCGCCAGGCGCTGTGACCGCGCAACTCATCGCGCCCGCGACGGGAACACTGGATGACAATCACGCCATTGTCAGATCCGACTACCTTTTGAACTCCGCCAACCGGATGACGGTCCGCTATCTTCGGTTCCGGCCGAACCGTCTGCAGCCCACCCTGTTGAAGTTGCCTTACAACCGGCTGCAGTCGGGCGCCACCGAATCGATCGGGGGCAGTTTCTTCCACACCCGGGCGGCCTGGAGTTCGGAAACCCGTTACGGCTGGAGCAAGAACGATCTTGACCGCATCGACGGCGACGTTGAGGTGGGCCGCCGGGGAGATCCCGCCATCTCGGCCCCCGCCGCCGGCATCAACGCAGGCTTCAATGAACTGTTCTCCAAGAGGGGCTCGTCGAACACCGTCGAGGAAATCCTGGCGATCACGCGTGGACGCCATTCGCTCAAGGCCGGCGGAATCTACCAGCGGCAGACCATCTCTCGTCTCGGATTCCAGAGCGCCAATTTCATGTACTCGACGGCGAATTCCTTCCTGGCGAACGTTCCGGACCAGATCGCGATCTACGGCTTCGATGACTTCTTCATTCCCCGGACGCAATTGGGGTTCTTCGTCCAGGACGACTTCCGCGTCAATTCCCGCCTGATATTGAATCTCGGACTCCGCTACGACTACTGGACCGTCATCAAGGAGAAGAGCAGGAATCTTTACAATCGCGACGGCGTATTCGGGCCGTTCCGGCCTCCGGACAGTGTGACCGAAGCTGACCGAAACAACTTTGCGCCGCGCATCGGCTTTGCCTACAAGCTCGATCAGGAAGGCAAGACCGTGATCCGCGGCGGAGTGGGCCAAGCCTACTTTCCGATGGTGCTGTTCAAGCTCCTGAACCTTTACAAATCGTCCCCCGATGCGCTCGGACCAACCTCCCGCCTGACGCGCGCCGACGGAATTCGGCTGGGCCTGCGCTACCCGCTGACCAACAAGGAGATCGAAGAGGTGGTGAAAAGGGCGGGTGGACTGAACTTCGGACTGCACGTCGACCCTGACGCGCCGGCTTCGAACTCGATCCAGTACTCGTTTGGAGTGGATCGCCAGCTTACGAGATCGATGGCATGGGAGATCAACTACGTCGGCAATGTGACACGAAAGCTGATCGGGACGACGCAGGCGAATCGGCCTGATCGCGTCACCGGACTGCGTCCGCGGCCGGACTTCGTGTTCATCCAGGTGGTCGACGGCGTGAATGACAGCAGCAACTACAACTCGCTGCAGACAACACTGCGCAGGCGTTTTTCTCAGAATCTCCAATTCGAAACCGCGTACACGTGGGGCAAAGGCATGAACTATACGGGAGGCGACTTCGGTGGCGGCTCCATGCAGGACATCAACAACATCCGCGCCGAGAAGGGCCGCTTGGGGATTCCTGGCCATCGACTGGTGACCAACTGGGTCTACGAACTGCCCCTTTCCCGATGGACGACCGGAGGCGGACGGGGCCGGCGGCTGCTTTTGGAGGGATGGCAGATAGCCGGTATCGCCGACCTGCAGACCGGCGTGCCGTTCAATGTCACGCAGCCGGGCTCGCTTCCGACGCGCCCGGACTTAGCCGTATCCAGGCACGAAGACGCCTACGCGCGCGAGGGACTGCAGTGGATCCGCCCGTCCGCATTCCGCAGGGTTCCCCTCGCCACTGCTAGCGGCGCCGCGGCCCGGCCGGGCGATCTCGGACGCAATGTATTCAACGGCCCGAGGAACAGGGTGTACAATCTGGCCCTGTCGAAGTCGCTGAAGTGGACCGAAAGGGTCAGCCTACAGCTACGCGCGGACATGTTCAACGCCTTCAACAACGTGAACTACGGTAACCGGATCAACCTCAATATGGATGCCGGCGCATTCGGCCGTTTCACCGGCACGGAGCCGCCACGGCAGATACAGCTCAATGGACGCCTCACGTTCTAGAAACTACTCTTGCCGCCGAATGCGACCCGCCATCGCCGGTTTCAGACTCGCATTATGACGCAGCTTACCCTGCCGGGCATGGTCGCCTTCGCCGCCGAGAAGCATGCGGCGTTCAACGACCCGGCGGCCGCCGGGCCGGATTTCCTCGTGCAAGGCGAGTAGCATGCCCAACGGCGCGGTGACGCGGCTCAGGTAGTCGCTGTGGAATGGGAGGTTCGACGGGGTTCTCTACTCTGGCGGACTGCCCGGGTCCAGTTGGGACGATGTGACGCGTTTCCACGTCTAGGGCGAGACGGGGGGCGGCGAGACCGGGGGCGGCGAGACCAGGATCGCCGGCATTCACGGCGAACCTCATGTTCGAGCACGACGACTTGCAGGGAACTATCCGCGATGAAGTGTTCCGGGGCCGGGCCGATAGTTCCGCAACTTGTCGGCCGATGCCACTTTCGAGATGAAGAAAGTCCATCGGCGGCCGCTTACTCTGGGCGCCAAGCCTCCGCCCGGAGCGATAGTCCTATTTGATGGAACCAGTGTCGGCGAACGGGTCGAGGGCAAAATCGTGGAAAACGGCCTGCTTGACGTTGGAACGGAGACGAAACGCAGGTTCTCGAGCCTGCGGCTTCATCTCGAGATCCGTACCCCGTTCATGCCCACAGCGGAAGGAATGGCGCGTGGCAACAGCGGTGTCTACGTCAACAAGGCATGAGAAATCCAGGTGCTGGATTCTCTTGGATGGAACGACAGCAACCGAAAGTTCGTGCCCTTTGCCGACTTCGGCCGTTGCGGAGGGATCCGCGAGATGATCGGGCCGCGTATCAACATGAACTTTCCGGAGCGGTCGAAGGCGACGCGGAGCGGCGATCCGGCTGCGGGGGAAAACGCCGCTCGCGATAGAACACGAAGGCGTTACTGTGACGGTCAAGACGAGCAACGGCGGATCGAACATCGTGATGGCCGGCGGCAAACGCATTCCCGCGCATCGGACGTTCTGATTCGTCTGATTTTCGCGGTCTTCCGGTGTCGCGGGCAGTACAATGAGAGCGCGCCACAAGCCGGCTGGAACTGATATGCTACAGCCATTCATGAAACCAGATTTCGCCGTAAAGCATTCTCGAAAGACTCTCGGGGTTTTCGCCGTTCTTCTGCCTCTGGCCGTGGCGGCCCAGAACGTTACCGACGTCGGCTCGCGAAAACAGTTGTTCATCGATCACAAGTTCATCGAATCGTCGGAAGGCATCCACCTCGCGATGAATGCTCCCCATCAAACGCGGGAGAAGATCCTGGTCACCGATCAACCCTGGGAGCGCGACGGATGGGTGGCCAGCTACTCAACCGTGATTCAGGAGAACGGCAAGATCCGCATGTGGTATCAGATGAGCGCCGGCAAGGCCGGGCCGAGGCAGAATCCCCCGATGATGGCGGTCGGGTATGCGGAATCGACGGACGGCATCCATTTCAAGAAGCCGGTGTTGGGCCTGGTCGATCGCGATGGCTCGCGCCAGAACAATCTGGTGCTGCCGCCCGACTTGAACCTGATGACCGTCGGCGGCAGCACGGTGTGGCGCGACGACAACCCGAACTGCCCTCCGGAGGCTCGCTACAAGTCCTGGATGAAGATCTACCCGAAGCCCGGTAGCGGCATCAAGGGCCCGCATCGCGTGTTCATTTCTCCCGATGGCATGAGATGGAAGATGGACGAACGCTCCGTTACCGGACTGCGCGCGGCCGACACACAGCCCTCATGGTTTTGGGATCCTCGCGTTGGCCGCTACATCGGCTATAGCCGCGAATGGGTTCGCCGCGGTGTGGGATATGGGGCCCGGATGGCGAGCTACAACGAGTCCGACGACATGATCCATTGGGACAGTCCCGAAATGTCGCTCGAACTGGACGAGCGTGACATGGCCGCCGGCAAGGTAGAACGTCTCGATCTCCGGACCGCTGACGTTCACGGCGAGAATATCGTCGCGACGAAGGCCCAGGGCGCCGAGGCGGTAAGAACCGGCGAAGATCAAGTGCTGACTCCGACAATGCCTCTTGACTACTATGGACCCGGTGTCTTCCCGTACGAAGGTGTGTACCTCGCGCTGAGCCCGATCTTTTATCACTGGCGGATGGAAGGGCGCGAATCCTGGCCGGATACCTCTGACCTCCATTTATCCGTCAGTCGCGACGGGCTTCACTTCACCCGGCCTGAATCGCGGCGTCCCTTCCTCAGCACCGGGCCCGACGGCAGTTTCGATTCGAAGTGGATCTATCCGGTGCTGCGTCCGGTCCGCATGGGTGACGAGATCTGGATTTACTATTTCGGCACGAACCGCGACCACGGCAATCGCCTGGATGCCTTAGCCGAGAAGCAAATGCACGCAATTTCGCGGTCCATTCTGCGCGTGGACGGGTTTGTCTCCGCTGACGCGGACTACGAGGGCGGGACCTTTCTCACGCCCCCGCTGCGTTTCACCGGATCGCGGCTGGAACTCAACATCAATACGGGCGCCGGTGGTTCGGCGAAAGTCGAGATCCTGTCAGAGTCCGGCAGACGGATGGATGGGTTCTCGTTCCACGAGGCAGACGAGATCAATGCAAACCGTGTGCGCCAAGTGGTGACCTGGCGCGGAAAGTCCGATGTCTCCGCGTTGGCTGGCAAGGCTATCCGGCTGAGGCTCCGAATGCGAAGCGCGAAGCTCTACGCGTTCCAGTTCACCAGCTAGGGCGTTCCTTTAGAAATGGGGTGAATCCCAGCGAACTCGCGTCACCTCGAAGCCAAAGCAGAATCTAAGGGCGGGTGTTGGCGCGCGGGTAGCAGCATTTTCCAATCCGAAAGTGAGTCTGTCACGGCGGTTTGTTTCCAGTGCAGAGGGAGCCCGAAGCCGGACATTGACGACGCGAATTTAGCAAGTGCATACTGGACACTGGAAGGATTTCGTGAAACGTCTCGGCATCATCTCCAGGGTTACCAGATGATCGACAGGCTATCGCGGCTTGCTCTTTCGGCCGCGGCGGTGTTTCTTGTTTTCCCGGCCAACGGGCAAGACCGTACCGATCCGAATCCGCCGGAGCCCCAAATCGTGACGCTCTACCCCGAGGCGGGCCAAGTGGGGACCACCTGGCAGGCAGAGGTGACGGGCAAAAACCTTGAAGGCGTCCGAACGGTCTGGTTTCCGGAGCCGGGACTCGCCGGAACCGTCGTCAAGTCCGAGGAGATCAAACCCGAAAAGGCGCCTGCGCCGGGCGCCGTGGTGGAACGGACATTTAAGGTTACGCTTCGGATGGAGGCTCGGCCAACGGCCGGGACCGGGATCCGTTTTCTACGGCTCGTCTCGTCCCTGGGGCTTTCCAACGCAATTCAATTCCGGCTTCACGCGGGGCCGGTGACTTCCGAGCCCGAGGAAAAGCATTCAACTCCAGCCGAGGCGCCCCTGCTGCAGTTGCCGTCGGTGGTGAACGGCCGGATCGCCAAGCCGGGCGAGACCGATTGGTATGCGTTCGACGCGGCCGCCGGTCAGGAACTTGTTTTCGACGCTATCGCGAGCCGAGAGGCCGCCGCCCTCGGCTTCCACCAGCAACTGACCATTCACCGGATCGGCGCCAGTTGGTTTGACCCGGCACGTCCGTTGCGGTTGGCTTTTTCCGCCGATGTCCGGGGAGAGGTGATCGTTCAGAACCGAGACCCGCGCGACCGCAGCGGGAACTGGATTCGGCTGAAACACCGTTTTGCCAAAACGGGCCGGTATTACCTTGAAGTAGGCTCGTTGTTCGGCCAGGGCGGTCCGGACAAGATCTATCAGATCCTTGTGGCCGACGCAAGCCAAGCGGAGACTCCCGGCTTCTGGCAGCAGCATCCCTGGCAGGAACGCAGCTTTGTCCGGCGGCTGGGGAACGAACATACGCGGGCGCTCCATGCCCGGACGCTGGCTATCGAAGAACCAGCGCCGCCGGCCCCATCGGCGGTGGGCGCCGATGCCGCTTCGGGGGGCGGCGTGAGATCTTCCGCGGTGGCCCAGATACCGCTTGATGCCCGGGCCGAGGCCGCCGTGGAAAACGAACCCAATGACACCGACGCCCAGGCATTGACCGCGCAACTCCCGGCGATTCTCGAGGGTACGATCGATCGGGAATCGGATGTCGACGTCTTCCGGTTTCAGGTCGCCCGCGGGCAGAAACTGGCATTCGAGCTCGAAACCGTCGACGCCGTTCCTTCGGAGTTCAATCCGCGGTTCGAGGTGTTTGACTCCAAGGGGCTCGAGGTTGTGTCGAATCTGGCGCGGACCAAGGAGTTCAAGGACTCCAAGTCGGTGTATCTGCTTGCCGTCGAGGCAAAGGTGGTGGCCACGTTCGAACAGGAGGGCCAGTATACACTCCGTATCCGCGATGTGACCAAGCGCGCGGGCAGTCCGCGTTTCCGCTACCGGCTCATGATCCGCCCGCAAATTCCGCATGTCGGAAACGTCCTGGTGGAGACACGGACTCGCGCCAATGAGGACGCCACTCTCGATCCGTGGCGTGTGAATCTTCGCCCTGGACAAGCCCGGAAGCTGAACCTGACCGTTGATCATGAAGAGGGATTCTTCCAGCCGGCTAATATGATGGCGCTCCAGGTGGAAGGGCTGCCGCCCGGAGTGACTGCGTTGACCGGTTCGAGCAATCCGTCACTGGCTTCCCGCTTCAGCGGCCCCCCCATGGAGAAACCGGAACGATACCAGCCCGCCCGCCAGGATTTGACTGTGGTTCTCGACGCCTCGCCTTCGGCCGCCGTCACCGATCTCCCGGTGACGATTCGTCTGGTGGCGCGGACTTTCGTACAAGGTAAGCCGGGCCCCTCATTTGCGTTGGGAGAGCTGCCGATCATGGTTGTGGCATCGAACGGGGGATCGAAATGAGGATCCCGCTCATGGTTGGCGTGGTTGGGCTCCAGGCCGCTCTTGCGGCACCGCCCGCCCCCCAATCCCCGCGAAAGCAGGTTCCCGCGAAGGTGGTGTCGCTACGCGTGCTTCCCGCAGGCCCTACCCTGCGAGGAGCTGGCGCGGCGGTCCGGTTCCTGGCCATGGCCAAGTATGCCGACGGTGTCGAGCGGGACGTCACGGCTCTGGCCGAACCGGCGCTTTCCGATCCGAAGGTTGCCGAAGTGGGCCCTGGAGGCCGCGTCATCGCGAAGGCGGATGGCGAGACGCTGCTGCGGGCAAGGTTCGGTGGCTACAACGCGCAGACGCGGGTCAAGGTCATCCAGGCGGACAAGCCACGGCCGTTCAGTTTCGCCCGCGAGGTGGGCGGGATCCTGACGAAGAAAGGATGCAACAACAGCGACTGTCACGGCGGGGTCAAAGGGCAAGGCGGGCTGAAGCTCTCGGTGAACTCGACACAGCCGAAGGACGACTATCACTACATCGTCAAGGGCGGTGTGTTCCAGGTGCTCACCACCGAGTCCGGCGGGCCCGTGCTGCCGAGAATAGATCCGAAAGATCCCGAAAAGAGCTTACTGTTGCTCAAGCCGTCGATGCAGGTCCCGCACGGCGGGGGCCAGCGGTTCGCCAAGAGATCCGCAGATTACGATCGGTTGCTGGCCTGGGTTCGCCAAGGCGCGCCGTTCGGCGAGGAATCCACGGAAGCGGCCGTCCGCACCGAGAGTGTGGAGGTGTTGCCGGGAGAGACGATCCTCGATGCCAGCAGCAGCCAGCAATTGATCGTGCTCGCCAAGCTCTCCGACGGGACCGTTGAAGACGTCACTGCGGAGGCGTCGTACACAGTAAGCGACATCCACGTAGCCAGGGTGAGTGCCGAAGGGCTGGCCACGGCGATGCAGCCGGGTGAAACCGCCGTCGTGGTCCGCGCAGCCGGACACGCAGTGAGCCAGATGGTCTCCGTTGTCTCGAAACCCGTGCCGGACTATCCGGCCGTCAAGTCCCACAACTATATCGACGATCACATCCTTCTCAAGCTGCGCAAGCTGAACATTGTCCCCTCCGCGCTGGCCACCGATTCCGAATTCCTCCGCCGCGTCTGTCTCGATCTCACCGGCACGCTGCCGCCGCCGGCGCGCGTGCGGGAGTTTCTGGCGTCGAAGAATCCCCGCAAGCGCGAACTGCTGATCGACGCACTGCTCGATTCGCCCGAGTTCGTCGAGTTCTGGACGTTCCGGCTGGGCGAGATCCTGCGCTATCGCGCGCGTTCCACGCAGTTGATGAAAGACACGCACCTTTACGGCGAGTGGATCCGCGAAAGCGTGGCTGCCAACAAACCTTTCGACCAGATGGTGCGCGAACGAATCGCCGCCGAGGGTTACGCCGGACCGAGCCGGTACTACTACGAACTGCGATTTCTTGCCGAACCGCCGGAGATCATCGCCGAGCAGACGCGGTTGTTCCTGGGCCGCCGTATCGAGTGCGCGCGGTGCCACAACCACCCGTTCGAATCCTGGAGCCAGGATCAGTTCTGGGGCTTGGCCGCGTTCTACGGCAGCATGGTGGATCTGCGCAACACGGTGATGGACGACTCTGTGGTGACCGACGTGCCCGAAGCGGCGGCCAAGGTCATTCACCCCCGCACAAAGAAAACCGTCCAGCCGCGCTTCCTGGATGGGACGGCGTTGGCCAAGGAGGCGCAGGACGATCCACGGCGGAAGCTGGCGGAGTGGGTTACGGCGCATCCCTACTTCGCCGAGACGCTGGCCAATCGGGCCTGGGACTGGTTTTTCGGACGCGGCATTGTGGAGCCGGTGGACGACTTCCGCTCCACCAATCCCGCCACCCATCCGGAACTGCTCGCGGCCTTGGCGAAAGACATCCGCGAGCATGGCTACGACCTTAAGTACCTCATGAAGCTGATCGTCAGTTCGCGAACTTACCAGACGTCGGGCATTCCGAATGAAACCAATCGCGGTGACCGGACCAATTGGTCACACGTGGTTCCCAAGGCGCTCGAAGCCGCGGTCCTGCTGGACGCTGTCGCGACGGTGACCGGCGTGCGGGAACAATTGGGCGAAATGCCCTTGCAGTCGCGGGCGATCGAGATTTGTCCGGACATGGTGGAGAGTAAGTTCCTGGAGGCCTACGGGCGCAACGACCGTGCCACGCTGCCCGAAGCCAAGCCGCAACCCGGGTTGGTGCAGGCCCTCCACATGATCACCGGCCCCACCTACACCACCAAGATGCTGGACGACGGCGGCCGGATCGACCGGATGGCGCGTTCCGGTGTCAGCAACCGGCAAGCCATCGAAGACTTGTATCTCACCGCACTGGCCCGTTTTCCCGAACGCGCCGAGATCGAACAACTCGACACGCTCATGCGCTCGGCATCCTCGCGCAAGGAAGCGATTTTCAACCTGATGTGGGCGCTCGTGAGTTCCCGCGGCTTCGCCTACCGGCACTGAGGAGAGACTGATGAACGAAACCCGATATTGGCATCGAAGAAACTTCCTGCGGGTGGGTGGACTCAGCTACCTCGGGATGAGTCTCCCGCAATATCTGCGGGCAGCCGCCGCCAAGGAGGCCGCGGGCGTGGCAACCGCCGGCAGGGCCCAGGCCTGCATTCTGGTGTGGCTTTCCGGCGGGCCGCCGCAGATGGATACGTGGGACCCCAAACCGAACAGCAACTTCAAGACGATCTCCACCAATACGGCCGGTATCCAGATTTCGGAGTTGTTCCCCCGCGTTGCCAAGCTGATGGACAGGCTGTCGATCATCCGATCCATGCACACCGAGGAGAACAATCACCCCGAAGGCACCTACTACGGCATGACTGGGCATCGCCCCAACCCGACGATGCGCTTTCCGAGCTTCGGCTCGATCATCTCCAAGGAACTGGGTTCGCGGCACGACGTTCCTCCCTACGTGGTGACACCGCCGCAGTCATACCCCCACTCCTACAATGCCGGCTTCATCGGTTCGCAATACGATCCGATGGTGGTGCCGGATCCCAATCAGGAGGACTTCAAGATCCCCGATCTCACGCTGCCCAAGTCGCTGACGCCGGAATTGATCGAAACGCGGCAGGCGTTTCTGAAGGTGGTCGACAAGCGGGTCCGGGACAAGGAGGAGTTCGCGGAGTTTTCGAACATGGATGCCTACCAGGCGCAGGCCTTGCGGATGATTTTGGCGCCCAACGTCAGAAAGGCTTTCGATCTGACGCTGGAGTCGCCCAAGGACCGCGATGCCTATGGCCGGTCGCGATTCGGCCAGTCGATGCTGCTGGCGCGGCGCCTGGTGGAGGCCGGTTGCCGGTTTGTCACCGCCGAGGGCTACGAGCATAGCGAGTGGGATACGCATTTCAAGAACGATGAGATCTTGCGCCGGGATCTGGCCCCGAAACTCGACCAGGCGCTTTCGGCGCTGGTGAACGATCTGGACCAGCGCGGCCTGCTGAAGACGACGGTCGTGGTGGTGATGGGCGAGTTCGGCAGAACGCCGAACATCAATCCCGAGGGCGGGCGCGACCACTGGGCTAACTGCTGGTCATTGCTGATCGGCGGCGGAGGAATCCGCGGCGGTTCCGTCGTGGGGTCAAGCGATGCGACGGCAAGCCACGTGGCAACGCGCATGGTGACGCAGGGCGACTTATTCGCCACCATCTACAAGGCGCTGGGAATCGACCCGGCGAAGATATACCTCGCGCCGGGCGGCCGGCCGGTCTACATCGCAAATTCGATCGGCGACAAGCGGGGTAGTCCCGTCCAAGAACTGCTGTAGGGTCAGGGGCGGCATGGGCGCGCGGCGCCGGTCGAAAGTCCCGCGGCTCGTCAGGTACCTGGGGCTCCTGCCGAAGCCACACACGGGTCAGGGCGTTCGGGTATACTCATCGGTTCGGAGAACCATGAGATTACTCGCATTCTCATGCGCCTTGGGTGCTTTCGCGCAAGAGGCCTTCCAGTTGGGTGGACTCGATAGCCAACGCGTGGTGGTCCATCAGGGCGGATACTTTCCGCGCCTTGCCATGCTGCCTTCCGGGGAACTGCTGGCCTTCTTCAAGACGGGGGCCGCGCACATCGGAAAGGGCGGGCGCGCATCGATGTCGCGCTCGGCGGACGGCGGCAAAACATGGTCGGAACCGGCGACGGTGTTCGACCGGCCGGATGCCGACGACGGCATTGTCGCGAGCGGCGTCGCGAGAGACGGGTCGGTGATGGTGGCGGCGGTATCGTACACATGGAAGGGCGACCGCTACACGACCGACGGCTGGCTCGCCCGTACCTGGTTTCAGCGGTCCAGAGACGGGGGCCGTACCTGGGACACGCCGGTGGAAGTAAACGTGAAGCCGCTCGATTGGGCTTATCCGTTCGGTCACATCCTCGAGGAATCCGACGGTACGCTCCTGCTGGCCGGCTACGGCGGGGCATTGCCGGTGACGGCGGCCGAACAACGGCCGCAAGCAAGCTTCGTGGTGCGATCGCACGATGGTGGAAAGACGTGGGGCGACCTCGTGCGGATCGCGCCTGACCACAACGAAATCACCATGGCTCGCCGCCGTGACGGATCGATCGTCGCGGTGATGCGCACGGTAGGCGGCGCGCGGTTGAACTCATCCATCAGCCGCGATGCCGGGCGTACATGGTCCGCGCCGAAGCCGGTTACCGAGGATCGGGAACATCCGGCGGATCTGCTTCGGCTGTCGAATGGCGACTGGCTACTCACCTTCGGTCAGCGCAACAAGCCTTTCGGCGTGCAGGCCATGCGCAGCCGTGATGAGGGGGAAACCTGGGAGCGCCAATCGCGTGTCGTGCTCGCCTTCGATGGCGATCACTCCGACGTCGGGTATCCGGTGACCATCGAACGCCGCGACGGACGGCTGGTGACGGTCTATTACATCGTTTATGGTGAACGCGATTCGGAAGGTTTGAAGGGGATCGCGCCCAAGAATGCCTTCACCAAGGCGGTCCTCTGGAGGCCGCCGGCATCGTGGAAGCGATAACAGCCGGCCAACACTAACGGCGGCGTGGCTATCGCATTTGCTCCCGATGGCCTTCACTGGGAGTTGTACCCGCACAACCCTGTGATTCGTCATGGCCGGAACGTTGCGGACGCGCCGACTCTGTTCGGCTGGGACCGCCTGAAGAACAAGTACGTCGCCTATCCGAGACCAGGACACCCCCTGACCAAAGAGATCAACGGAAACGGCCATCACCGCCACATCCGCACCATCGGGACGCCGAAAGCGACGATTTCATCCACTGGACGCCGACCCGCGTCATGCTGGCGCCCGATGAGGAAGATCGGGGCGACTTTCAGTAGGGCCAGTTCGTTGCCTGGATGTGCGGCGACTTTTACGTCGGATTCCTGATGGTGCATCAAACACACGAGCAAACCTGGGGTGTCTACCTATTGAGTAGCCGGGATAACTTCCACTGGACGTGGGTGGACCGGCACACTCCGTTCATGGCGCGCGGGGAGGTCGGCGCCCACGACGCGGGATGCCAGGACATGAGCGGGCCGATCACGCATGCAGGCAAGCACTGGCTCTACTACGGCGCCTTCAGCGGCGCTCACGGCGAGACCAATCGTCTCGGCCGCAGTCCGGTTTGTATGGCCATGGCGGGTCCCGACCAGGCCACGATCGTCACGCGTCCCATGACCTTCGCCGGCTCGAAGCTTCTGATTGCTATCGATGCGTCGAACCCGCAGGATCGCGGGACCCCACAGCGCAACTTCGATGAATGCGATCTTCGCGCGGCGTTACTCGATCAGTCCGGAGGTGCAATCGATGGATTCTCGCTCGACAAGTCGAAGCCCCTGTTCGACAGCGGGAAACACGAGATGTCATGGGAGGGCGCGGACCTCAGCCGCCTGGCCGGCAAGCCCATACGGCTCCGTTTGGCGCAGCGAAACTGCGCGTTCTACTCGATTCAGTTCATCTGATGGGCAGGCGGGCGCGGGCCTCTTGGCCGTGAGCGTGATACACTCGATCTCTTCTATGCTGCTTGCAGGCGTTTCGCGCGCCATCATCACGCCTCCCCTCGGCATGACCATGCTCGGATATGCGGGCCGCGTGGGCACCGCTACCGGCGTCGATATGGACCTGACAGCCACGCTGCTTGTGTTGCGCGACCACTCCACGACCATCGCCATTCTCAACGCCGATCTTGCGCTGGTCGGCGGGCAGTTGTTCCTCGATTCCCGCGCCGCGATCGCGGCGGCGCTCGAGACATCTCCCGATCACGTGTTGATCAACTACAACCACACCCACTGCGGCCCGGCGCTGAAGACCTACTTCTATGACACGGATCCCGCGCTCAGCGCGATGCGCGACCGCTACGAGCGGTCCTTCGTGGAAACCTGCGGCAAGCTTGCAGTCGAAGCGGCGGGGAACCTACGGCGGGCACGCGTGGGAACGGCCGCGGGCGAAGCGCGCATCGGCATCAATCGCCGCGAGGCCGACGCCGATGGCAGCATCTTTCTCGGCGAGAATCCGGATGGACCGGTGGATCACGAAGTGCGGGTGATCCGCGTCGACGATCTCGAAGGACGGCCGGTCGCCGTGGCCTTCGCGCACGGCTGCCACACGGTGACGATGGGTCCCAAGTGCATGGCCTATTCGCCCGACTATCCGGGACCGGCGCGGAGAATCATCGAATCGCATGTTGGTTGCCCCAGCCTGTTCCTTCAGGCCAATGGAGGAAACGTCAACCCGATCACGGGCATCGGTGGCAACATCGACGACTCCAGCAACAAGAACCGGTTAGGAGGCATTCTCGGCGGCGAAGTAGTGAAGCTCCTCGGTGGAATACACACGGAAAGCGAACGCGGCCCTCGCGTGTTCTTCGGAATGCTGTCGAAAGCAGCCATGTATCCCAGGGTGCCGCTGCGAAACGAACCCAAGCCCAGGATCGAGGCTCGCGAAGTGGAAATCGAGCTGCCGCTGTACCCGTTTCCGAGCCTGCCTGAATCCAGGGAACTCGAACGCCGCTACGCCGACGAGCTTCAACGGCACATTCAACAGGGCACCCGCGGCGCGCTCCTCAATGTCGGCCATGTGTTCCACCGCTGGGCCAGGAACCTCGTGGCCACTGTCGAGTCCGGCCGCAAGCCGTCGGTAACCGGGCGGATTCAGGCGCTGCGGATCGGCGATCTCGCCATCGCCTCGTTTCCGGGCGAAACCTTCGCCGAGGCAGGCATGGAGGTCAAGCGCCGTTCTTCGTTTCCGCACACGGCCTTTCTGGGCTACAGCAACGGCGCGGTGTCCTACGTTCCCACACGGGAGGCCTATCCTGCCGATGGCTGGTCCGTCAACGGAAGGTACGGCATTCCGGACATGCATTTCAAAGACTACGGGCTACCCACGGCTCTGCTGCCCGGATGCAGCGAGGCGATCGTGGAGCGTTCGGTGAGTCTGCTCGCCGAGATGTGGTCATCGTAGGCATTCGCTGTCACTGCTTGGCCCTGCTCGCGCTCCCAGCCGCCGTAAGCAGTTCCCTTACCGCCTCGTCGGCATGGTTGAGAGAATGCTGGAACGCCTCCTTGCGAAGCTGCGCCAGACGCGGATAGCCCTGGTTGCGTTCTTCACTCCATTCCCTGGCAAAGGCCCCACTTCGGATCGCTTCGAGGCTCTTCACCATCCGCGCCCGCAGTTCGCGATTGCTGCCGGTGGCATCCAGCCGCCTCGACAGCACGCCGTACTGCGACGTGGGCGAGTGATACGACATCTGCCGGAACGGCCCTTGTCTGGCCATGGCGAGGAAGATGTCCGCCGGTTCGGCCGAAGCATAGAGTTCCAGAGCAATGGCTTCCTTGGGATAACCTTGCGCTTCCAGCACCTCATATGCGGTAAGCAGGCACTCGAAAATCGCTGGCCACAGAGCCTGTTCGGAGAACAGGTCCAGTTCGGCTTCGGTGGCGAAGCTCGTATGAAACGCTCCTGCCCGCGTGCAGCCGATGCCTTTCGCCAAGGCCAGTGTGATGGGCCACGCGTTTCCGGTTGCGTCATTGCTGACGTCCACGTCGGCGTTCACGCCGCCGCCGGCTTCGAATGCGACCCGCACCTGGCGGCCGATGGTTCGCGGCGCCACCATGATCACGTCAACATCCTTGGGAGGCTGAACCAGACCGAAGCGCACGTTGTACCCGCTTGCGAAGGAAATGGCCTTGCCAGGCTTCAGATGGGCCGCGACGGACGACTGGTAGACCAGATCCTGCACCTCGTCGGGGATGACGATCATGATGATATCGCCCTGGGCCGCGGCGTCAGCGATGGACACGGGCCGAAATGCGTCTTCGATGGCCTGCTGGCGATATGAGTCCTCAATGTTGCCGACGACGACATTTACCCCGCTATCGCGTAGATTGAGGGCCTGCGCCCTTCCCTGATTGCCGTAGCCGATCATGGCCACCACTTTGCCGCGAAGCACGCTCAGGTCAGCGTCGCGCTCGTAGAACACCTTCATGAATGGATCACCTCTGGTACTTCATGGTACCTATTGATGCATGAGCACCGCACAAAGGTCCGAACCCCTGCTCCAGCCCTCGCGGCGGCGCTGGTGGGTGGTCGGACTCTTGTTCCTTGCGATCCTGATCAACTACGTCGACCGCGGCAACCTCAGCATCGTTGCCGTTCCCCTGATGAAGGACTTCTCTCTCTCGCCGCTGCAAATGGGCACGCTTCTTTCGTCTTTTTTTTGGACCTACGCCGCGCTCCAGATTCCGGCCGGCATCCTCCTTGACCGCTACGGTCTCCGTTGGGTGTACGGCGCGTCGTTCCTGCTATGGTCCCTGGCGACCGCAGCCATCGCTCTGGCCGATTCGTTCGCGCAGATTCTAGTCTGCCGCCTGCTGCTGGGCGTTGGCGAGGCCGTCTCGGCGCCGGCGAGCCTCGGCTACATCCGGCGCAGTTACCGCCAGGAGGAGAGCGGCCTTCCCACGGCTGTCTACACCACAGGCATGATGCTCGGACCGGCCGTAGGCAGCCTCGCCGGCGCTTTGCTGCTCGATAGCTCGGGCTGGCGCTCTCTTTTTCTGATTACCGGCTTGGGTGCGTGCTGGTGGGTGATCCCGTGGCTATGGCTGGCTCCGGGAGCCGGAAGCGGGGCGGCTCCGGCCGCCGGGCATGCCACCCATCGCGTTCGCTGGAATCGTGTATTCTCGAGCCCTCTTTTCTGGGGCATCACGATCGCCGCCTTCCTCTATTCCTACTACTGGTATTTTTTTCTTACCTGGATCCCGTCGTATCTCGTGATGACTCACGGCTTCTCGTTCGCGAAGATGGGCACGGCCACCGCGATTCCGCTGGCCGGAATGGCCTTGGTGGCGGCCGGCGCGGCGCGCTTGGCCGACCGCAGAATTGCTTCGTCAGGCAGAGCCATCGAAACCCGCCGTGCGTTTGTGACCGCGGGTTTCCTGCTGGGGTGTCTGATGCTGTTGCTGCTGGTGTTCCGCTCGCGCATGTCCGCCTTCCCGATCCTGCTATTCTCGATGCTCGGGCTCGGCCTGGCGAGCGCGAACTACTGGGCGTTGACCCAGGCCATTTCCCCGCCCTCCATGGTCTCCCGCGTCGTCGCGTACCAGAACACGGTCGCCAACCTGGCCGGCATCGTGGCACCCGCTGCGACGGGATGGATGTTGGGCCCCGGCAGGAACTTCGACGCAGCCATCGCCTGTGCGGGCATCGCCTTGCTGGTGGCGGCGGTCGCCTACCGGTTCCTCATACGGGCCGGGGATGTCGAGCGATTCCATGCCGATTGCGGCTATGACGCCGGTTCGCGGGTCCACTGAAACGAAACGTGCACCGTCTCCAGGGGCACGGGCCGGGACTTAAGCGCAACGAACGTCAAGGCTGGGAAACGAAATCGGCGAAGGCGGCCTTCAGGTCGGGCGTGGCGCCAGACGGGCCGGAGTGCAGCAGGACGCCGTATCGCAGCCGGAGCGATTCGCCGGGTTTGACCGTCACCTCGCTTGCCGGGCCTTTGCGGAAAGACTCCTGTCCGAACGGATTCGCCACAAGGGCGCCGTAGTTCCGCGCGTGGTGCCGGTTCTGCCGGAAGTTCCGGGGATGGCCCATGATCGTGATGCCGGCGTGCCGTCCCGCGATCGTACCGCTGTAGTCGCACCATTCGGCCGCGTTGCCCCACACCTCGGGCTCATTACGGCGTCCGGCGGCGTCGAGAATCGTGCCACTACCCTGCTTGACCGTGATCGGCGTGGCGACGCGAATGCCCAAGCCCATCTCTTCCTGATCGCCGAAAACGAGATCTCGCTGCTCGGGTTTGAACTCGGCTTCCCAGATGAGGAGGTAACCGGCCGGACGAGCCGACAGCGTCACGCGCGAAATCTGCCGGCACATCAGTTGACCATCTGTAGCCCGGAACTCGTTCTCCGCTGTGAAAGTAACCCGTCCGCCGCGAACCGCGGGCTTCTTGACGAACCGGGCATGAACGATGGGCGCCTTGTTCCGCCAAAAGTCCTGCCCGCTCACTTTGCCGAAGCCGAGCCATATGCCGGGGTGCAATGTGTCGTGATCCATTGCATCCACCCCAGCCAAGGGAGGATGGTTGCGTGTCACCTGGATCCCGCCGGGCGCGTGCACGTGGGCGAAGTACGGCCGTAGAATTTTTTCGTCTCGAAAGACATAGACAGCTACTGGCCGGCCGCCAGCGGTGATGATCACGCGATCCGGCTGCTGCTCGACTGCGAAGCGCTCCGCGGCCAGCAAGGCGCCGGACCCAGCGAGAAAGAAGAAAAGGGGTAAATGTAAGTGTAAGTGTCTCATTTGCAGCAGAGGGTTCCCTTGGCAGATTCGTCAGACTCCTCGCGGAATCGCCCAGTGTCCTCCCTTTCGATACTTGCGGGACAGCAACGCGTTGGCTTCTTTGTCGCCGATGATCCGCTCGGTGCGTGGGTCAAAGTTCAGCGACCGCCCAAGGCGCATCGCGAGGTTGCCCAGATGCACCAGACTGGAAGAAAGATGGCCGATCTCGATATCGGAGTTCGGCGTTCGCCCGGTCTTGATGGCGTCGAGGAAGTCAGCCGCGTGGCCGAGCAGTTGCGGAGGGGCTTTGGGCTGAGCCACGATGGGCTTGTTCTTTTCGTCGAAAATCTCCAACTTGCCCCGTTTGCTGAGGAACATCTTTCCCCTGGTGCCGTAGTACTCCGCGCCGGAATCGACGTTGAGAATGCCGTTCGGGGACCAGATCCGCAGTTCGAAGATGAATTGCCGCTTGTGGCCGGCCTGGCCATCGCCGGGCCACTCGAACACCACGGTTCCCGTGTCCGGGTACTCCTGATCATCGTCGAAGTAGTACTTGCTGCCCAGCCCGGCAATGGTGGTGGGATGGGTCTCGACGCCCAGACCCCAGCGTGCGTAATCGACCTCGTGCGGGCCGTCGCCGCCCAAGCCGCCTACGCTGAAGTTGTACCACCAATGCCAGTGGTAGTGGAAACGGTTGGCCTGATAGGGCACAAACTCCGCAGGGCCAACCCACATGTCGTAATCGACGCCTGGCGGCGGATCGCTGGGCTTGAGGCGGCCGAGATTTGCGCGGCGCTGGACGTCCCAGGCCTTGGCCACCAGCACATCGCCGATGACGCCTTCGCGCAGCAACTGGATTGCTCCGGCGATGAACGGGTCGCTGCGGCTCTGGGTGCCCACCTGCATCACGCGCTTGGTGCGGCGGGCAGCCTCGATCATCAGTCGCCCTTCCCGAAGGTTGTGGCTGCAGGGCTTTTCGACGTAAACGTGTTTCCCCGCCTCACAAGCCAGAATGGCGGCTGGGGCGTGCCAGTGTTCCGGGGTCGCAATCACTACAGCGTCCACCGACTTGTCGTCCAGGACACGCCGTAGGTCGGCCACCGCGTGTTTGGCGTTGACCCTTTCCTGCACCTTGCGGCGGCGCGACTCATCGGGATCGCACACGTAGGCAATGTCGGCGAGGCTGGAGAACTCACGGGCCAGCCCCGTGCCGCGGCCGCCGCAGCCGATGAGTCCGACGGTGAGGCGCTCCTTGGCCCCCGCCATGATCGCGCCTGTGGAAGCAAAGGCGGCGCCATGTTTCAGGAATGATCTTCGATTCGAGTCACCCATGGAAAACCTCGAGCAAGTTTACCCAATCCATCGACCTTGGAACTCGCATACCGGCCAGTATACACGCGATTTGCGGCGCTCGGCATCTTGTCTCCGTGCCGCTTTCGCGATATCAAGGAGAACCGTCTGTGAGTGTTCGGGAGATGGCCGATGAGTGCTCCAATCAGAGGCCGGGCTTCGCGATCTCCGTGCGATGGACCGGTGCGATAGCCTGAGAGAAATGCTTTCCGGCAACAACCGCGTCTGGAGATCTTGCCGGTCCTGGTGCGCCTTGTTGCTGATGGCGCCTTTGCTCGAGGCTGGCGGATTCGAGGACGTGACCGCCGCCAGCGGGATTCGATTCCAGCATCGAAGGAGCGCAACCTCCCGCAAGTACCTGATCGAGTCCGTGTCCGGCGGCGTTGCGATGCTGGACTACGACGGCGATGGCCGCCTGGACCTCTACTTCGTCAACGGCGCCAAGCTGGAAGATCCGATGAAGGCCGGCGCTTCTCCGGACAAATCGGATCCCAGATACTGGAATCGACTCTACCGGAACAAGGGCGACTTCACTTTCGAGGACGTTACGGAAACCGCGAACGTGCGCGGCAGCGGTTTCGGAATGGGCGCCGCGGCGGGAGACTTCGACGGGGACGGGCACACCGATCTGTATGTGACAGCGTTTCCAAGGAATCTGCTCTATCGCAATCAGGGTAACGGAACCTTCGAGGAAGTCACCGCGCGAGCCGGCGTTGGCGGCGGAGGGTGGTCGTCAAGCGCGGGATGGATGGATCTCGACGCCGATGGCGCGGCTGACCTGGTGGTTGCCCGCTATGTACAGTGGGATTTCGAGCCGGACATCTGGTGTGGGGTCCGGCGGGACCAGCAGCGGTCCTACTGCCATCCGGACCAGTTCAAGCCGATGACGCACCTGGTCTACAGGAACAAGAGGGATGGCACTTTCGAGAAGATGGAGTTGCCGGCTGGGAAGGGGCTCGGGATTGCCTTCCACGACTTCGATCGCGATGGCAAACCCGATATCGCCGTTGCCAATGACGCTTTCCCGCAGCAGTTGTTTCGCAACCTGGGCGCGTGGCGATTCGCGGACGCCGGGCACGAGATGAACGTTGCCTACGACGACGAGGGGCGGGCTTTCAGCGGGATGGGCATCGACTTCGCCGACTACGACAACGATGGGCGGCCCGACCTGTTCATCAACGCATTGGCCAACCAGCGCTACGCTCTGTTTCGCAACACGAAGTCCGGATTCGACTACGTCTCGGCGGCGACAGGAATAGCGCGAGCGAGCCAACTTCGCAGCGGGTGGGGCGCCAAAATCGCGGACTTCGACAACGACGGATGGAAGGATCTGTTCGTGGCGCAGGGACACGTGATGGACGACATCGCGCTTACCCAGCCAGCGGTGAGCTACCTGGATCCACCGCTGCTGATGCGCAACGTGAACGGGAAGTTCATCGACGTTTCCGCATCGAGCGGCGCGGCTTTTCGGATGCCGCTGCCTGCACGCGGGGCCGCGATTGGCGATCTGGACAACGACGGGTGGCTGGACATCGCGGTGAACTGCAACGACCGGGCACCGGTGATCCTGCGAAACCGTGGCGGGCGGGGTCATTGGCTGCAGGTGGCCGCTCCACTCGGCAGCACAGTGGCGGTGCGAGCCAGCGAAGGCCTTGTGCAGTATGGGTTCGCGAGCACGGCCGGAAGTTATCAGTCGTCGAACGACCCGAGAGTCCACTTCGGGTTGGGTGAGGGAGCCAAGGCGACGGTGGTTGTTACGCTGCCGAACGGCCAGAGTCGAGAAGCTCGCGATGCGGCGGTGGACCGTGTCCTGCGCTTCCGGTAGCCTACGGGGATTTCTCCGGATCGGGCCGGGCAGGATCTCCACTCTGGAATCGTTCGACCTGTTCGCGCAAACGACGGTGGCGGTTCTCCTCGGACTGCTGGAACAGGCGTAAATGGCGCTGCGCCTGATCCGGTTGTCCAGCCCTCCGGTAGAGCCGGCTCAGCACATAGTGCAGGCGTGTGAGGGAGGGATCGCGAGAGAGCGCGGTCTCGTATTGCTCGAGGGCCCTGGCGGTCTCTCCGGTCATTTCGAGTGCGCGCGCCAGTTCCGACCGCAGTTCGCTTTCTCCCGGATTCCGGCGCAGGACCTCTTCGAGCATTCGAATCCCCTGCTCCGGACGCTGCTGCTCGATGTGGACCCTGCCGATGCAGCCCTTGGCCGCGGTCGAGTACGGATTGAGACGCAACTCTTCCTCGCAGACCGCGAGTGCTTCGTCGTATTCCGAGTTCGAGAGGAGATTCGAGGCGAGCGCCATGCGGATTTCGGGTTGTTCCGGATCGGCGGCGATCGCGGCGCGGAACTCGTCCAGCGCTTCCCGTTTTCCGCGGATGCGCCACGTCCGGGCTTGTACAAAGTGTGCGTGCGCCGACCCGGGGTACTCGCGGAGGAGGCGGTCAAAGTAGAGGAGGCTCAGATGTTGAACGAGAGTCCAGCGAAGGAGCCGGATCGCTGGCGACGGCACCGGTTCGAGCCGCAGGGGTTCAAAGGCAGCCTCGGCTCCCGCGTAGTCATCAGACTCCATGAGCAGCCGGACAAGAAGATACCGGGCGACCCAGTCGTCCCTGGACGGAACAGTACCTGCCGGCTTCCCGAGCTTCCGGATGGCCGGTGCGGCGTCCGCCCAGCGGCCCACCCGCAGATGCCTCGCGACATCCTTCCAGGCGCCCGTCCGGTCCGTCCGCGTCCGGACCCGCACGGCTTCCCGAACGTCGCGATCGAGGAGCGGCAGGAAGCAATCGTTCTCCGTCACCGTGGAAAGCGACGCCAGGATCTTGGCGTATTCAACCGGAGCGCCCACATCCGTGAGCGCAGCCTTCGGCAGATCCGCCGCGTTCCAGCCTGGGTGCGGCGCATCCGGGAGCAGAGCGTTGTAGCGATCGAGCGCCGCGCGGGCTGGTTGCTCCTGCCCCAGTATGAACAGTGCGCGGGAGAGCGCCAACAGGGCCGCCGCATTGGCGGAGTCCAGTTGAACAGCCTGGAGATACTCTCGCGAAGCCAACTGGTGGAAGTCCTGCATTTCGAAAATGCGGCCGGCGAGAAGGTGGCCAAAGCGCAGGTCCGCCGCCTGATCGGTGAGCCGGTGTACCTCCAGGTTCGCCATGCGAAGGTAGAGGTCGCCGAGTTGATATAGCGTCGCCTGCTCATCCTCGCCTGCTCGCAGCCGCGCCAACAGCAGTTTGCGAGCGCCTTCGAGATTGCCGGTTTGGATGTGGGCGATGGCGAGATACTTCCTGGTCTCAGGTGTCGCGCCGATCGCGTGCGCGGCCTGGAGAGGGGGCAGCGCCTCCTTGTATCGTTCGGCCGCCAGCAGGCAGATGCCCAGGAACAACTGCGCTCCCTGCATGCCGCGCTTTCGCCGAATTCCCTCCCGGAATACGCCGATGGCATCTTCATGGCGTTTCTGCAGATACAGCATCACGCCGAGATTCTGGTACAACTCCGGAATGCGGTCGGGGAACTTGGCGAGAATCGCGCGATACTCGGCCTCGGCCTTGGTGTAGTCGCGAAGACTCTCGGCCTGGCGGGCGGCGGCGAAGTGCTGCTCGATGAACCGGCCGTCAGGATCCGGAGCAGCCGCTCCGGCCTGCCCGAAGCCAACCTGAGAGACGAGGAACAGGAGCACGCATGGCTTCATGGTTTTGCCCGGATCCAATGGTCGGCGAACTCGGTGTGGTGCAGGACACGCGCTTTCGGCATGTGGCAGCGCGAACAGTTCGAAGAGGCCTTCGGACAGATGGCGGCGCTCTTGCGTCCGGTGGAGTGGCAGGTCCGGCAGGGGGTATCCAGAACCTCCGGGGACGACGCGACATCGTCGTGTGGGTCGTGGCAGACGGTGCATTTCAGGCCGCCGTCCGTCTCATTGAAGCAACGGCTGAGCACCAGACGCTGGCTGGGGAAACGGGCCGCGAGCGGGCGCTCCTGAATCTGGCGAATCTCGTGGAAGTCGATCTCGCGTGGAGGGCGTCCATGACAGGCGCCGCATACCTGCGCCATTTGAAATCCTGTGAGCTTCCGGGGATGGAGGATCGAGGACCGGCGGCTGTCCGCCGAAGCTGCGCGGACATGCTCCAAACCGGGGCCATGGCAGCGTTCGCAGCGAATTCCCATCTCGTTTCTGGCCGGAACTGGATCATCGGCCATCGGACGGGATGTGTGACAGCCGAAACATTTCTTACGATCTTCGTGAGATAGGATCTGGCCCAGGGTTTCGGCAAACGACCCCGGGACGCGTTCGCGGGCGCCGGGGGTAAGGTCAAAGACACCGGCGCCACGAAACCAGGAAACGCGGCTCTCCACGTAATCGCCTCGATCGTTGACGGTGACCGGCGTTACCACCTTGGCGCCCGCGCCGAAGGCCCAGCGAAGGCTCAGCGAGGTCTGCTCGCCGCCGCGTACCGACGACAGGAGAACGGAGCCGGAGGGGTCTCGACTCAAGCGGAGGCTGGCGTTACCCACGCGATCCAGCAACTCGAACGGAAGGCCCTGCTTGAACTCCGCTACTTCGGAAAGCGGCCGCAGCGTACGTGCGTGGCTGCTTGCCTCCTGCTTGTCGTATATCCCGGAGTGGCAGTTCCGGCAGGCTTCCGACCCGGCGTACCCGGACCGCTGCTGCCAGAACCGCTCAGGCGTCCACGTCTGCCCGGCGGCACCTGTTACCACCTGAAGCAGCATCCCGACTGTGAGGCTCCACCGCGCGCATGCCGGTCCCACAGGAACGATTATGGGGCACTCCGTGGTGCCCTGTCTACCATTCGACGCGTAACTTCATCTGCATCGCCCGCGCCCCGAACGGCTGGACCGGTTGAATTTCGCCGTAGTTCTGCCCGTTGATGTCCTGCCCGAAGCCCGGCGTCTGCCAACTGTGGCGATTGAACAAGTTGAACGCTTCGGCGCCGACCCTGAGACGGACAACCTCTTTTACCCGAAACGACTTGGTGAGCGACACGTTTTCGTTGAGCTGTGCGCACTGCCGCGATTTGGGATCGACGTTGGCGGCGCTACCCAGGCGGAAGTCACCCGCTGGCCGGAACGCCAAGGGCCTGCCTGTACGCGCGGCTTGGGTGGGGTTGCCGGCGTTCAGCACGAAGTTCCGCGCCGGGTTGCCGAACTCGAGATCGCTGCAGGCGATATTGCTGCGCAACGGGACCTGCTCGTGGGGAACCGGATCCGCGCGCGACCCCATGGTCGGAATGCCGAGATTCAGCGATCCGTTCGATGCCGAGACGGGTTGGCCGGACTGGTAGTGCTGAAGACCGGAAATCTGCCATCCACCGACCAGCGCGTCCACCACAGGGTGTGCGTTGGCGAGAAACTTCTTGCCCTTTCCGACTGGCAGCTCATACGTATAGCTGATCGCGGTGCGGTGCGTGACGTCAAAGCGGTACAAGCCCTTGTCGAGCGCAGGATTCTCGGTGACGCGGGGCGCTCCCCCGAAGGCGCCGGGAAGCCACTGCGAATCGGTGATGTACTTGGACGTGGTGTAGCCCACAAGGAACGACAAGCCCGAAGAGAAGCGCTTCTGCACCCGGAGGTTCATGGCGTGATAAGTGCTCGATTTGCCCGACGTGAAACGGTCCGTGACGTTCCCCATGTGCGGGAAAGGCCGCAACGCCTGGAAGAGCGGCGAAGCGTCGGGGAAGGTCGCGTAGGGCTTGGAGAAGCCCGCGGCGCGAACTTCCGGCGAACTGATGGGCCGCAGCAGCAGCGGACCGAGATTCCAGAAGCGGGTGGGCAGTTGGTTGAGTTCGAGCCGGCCCGAGGCGTTCTTCATGTTATTGGCGACGTAGCCAATCTCAACCACGGTGTCTTTGCCAAGGTCGCGTTGAACGGTGAGGCTCCAGTTGTACAACTGGGGGGACCGTCCCACGTCCTCCGGATTTTGGATGTGGTCCAGGCTCTGGCCGTTGCGGAAGGTCGGATCGAGATTGGGCGTGCGGCCCAGAACGTTTTGTGGAAACGAGTCGTCCCAACGGTAGTAGATCGCAAACGGATTGGCCGGCAGAATCGGGCTGCCGTTGGCGGTGAATCCCGTCACGTTGTGCGACTGATAGGCCCATGTCTGGACCCCTTGGGCAACTAATCCGGCGAATCCGCGCACCACGGTTTTGCTGTTCAATTGATAGGCGAAGCCGAGGCGTGGCCCGAAGTTGTTGTAGTGGATGTTTCCCGGCCGGTTGCGGCCGATGCGGCCTTCCCCGACACCGTAGAACGCGAGCGCTCCAGGCAACCCACCGGCGGCGGAATTGGGTTTGTTGACATCGAAGGTGGTGATGCGTCCTTGCACTTCGCTGTACGGAATATTGAGGTCCCAGCGGAGGCCGATGTTCAGGGTCAGTTTTCGACTCACGCGCCAGTCATCCTGGACGAACATGGCAAAGTACGATTCACGGTGATTGGCGATATTGGGCGCGCCGAGTTCGGCGCTCGCGGGCAGGCCAAGGAAGAAGTCGGCGTATGTGGCGCCGCCGGAGAAGTCCGTCTGCGACGTGTTCATCTCGAATCCGTGATCGTTGATCCCGCCGCCCCTGCGCCGCGCGCCTCCGAAGTTGTACCAACCCGTGGCGCTGTCCACGGACCCGATGGACGCGGCACGGAAGTCGTCGATCCACTTGACGTAGGTGGCGCCCATCTTGATCGTGTGTTTTGCGCGATTCAATGTGAGGCTATAGTCGACCGTCGGCACCCAGTTCTCGCGAAGGGTCTCGGGCACCTGGCAGACTCGCATGGCGTTGAAACGGGTGTAGTTGAACTCGATCGTGGGGCATCGCGGATCGAGCGTTCCGGTGATGCCAGCCTTGCGTCCGATGTCGTCATTGGCGTTGTTGGCGACACCGCCGCCGAGATTCCGCGTGAATCCCGCCAGCACCTGCTGGACGACCGCGGGGCCGTAATTCCGGGTCCAATCGAACCGCGTGCGGTGCAACTTGGTGACCCCGCTCGATCCGAACGAAGGACCGAGGACGTTTCCGCCGAAGCCAGTGTTGTTGCTGTGTTCGTA
This sequence comes from Acidobacteriota bacterium, assembly GCA_016870915.1. Lineage (GTDB taxonomy): Bacteria > Acidobacteriota > Terriglobia > Bryobacterales > Bryobacteraceae > VFZY01. The sequence continues at coordinate 28,679 of VFZY01000062.1, forward strand.
AAACCCGGAGATCCTGTCGGAAGCCGTGAGGTATTGATCGATCTTGATGGTGTTGTCCCAGTTGTCAACCTTCGAGGGCGCAACGCCGAGGAAGTTGTTGATGATTCCGGGACCGTTCGGCTTGGGCAGCACGTTGTCCAGGAAATACTTGCTCACCCGGCTCTGGCGCGATGCGGGGATCCGGTTTCCGGGGAACTGCCCGAACGTCACGCGCCCGGCGGCGTTTGTGCGCTGGTCCAGCCGGTCGTAGATCGGAAGGTTGCCGGCCTCGGAGAAGTCGCCCTGCCGCATCGGGTCGGTTGGCAAGGTGAGGAACCCGCTAGCCGCGGAGATGCGCCGCTTGTAGGCCGTCAGGTTATTGAAGAAGAAGGTCTTATTCTTGCCGTTGTAGAGCTTGGGAATGAAGACGGGACCACCCACTGCGACGCCGTACTCATTCTGCTTTTCGACTTCGCGGGAAGCCGCCTGCCAGGGACGCGCGTTGAGTTTGTCGTTTCGAAGGTATTCGTAGCCCGCGCCGTGAAGGGCATTGGTGCCAGACTTGGTGGCGAACGTGGCGGTCACGCCGCCCGTGCGACCGTATTCGGCGGGAATCGAATTCTGGAGGATCTTGAACTCGCCGAGCGATTCCACGGAGGGGAGAGAACCAGACCCTACGTTGACGGAGGTGGTGTCGGGCGCCTGTCCGTCCAGCAGGATCGCGTTCGAGGAAGCCCGGCCGCCGCCGAACGTGCCGTGTCCGCCGTACAGAGGCTGCTCGGCGAAGGTCGAGTTGGTTTGGAACAGCCCGACCGGATTGCGTTTGCCGCCCGAGACCAGCAGAGGAATTTCGTCCTTGATCGCCTGCTCCAGCGCCACTCCAACCGATGAGGTGCCCGCCTCCAGAAGGGCGCGGCAGCCTGCACGGTCACTTCCTCGGCTTGCGACTGGACGGTCAGGGTGATGTCGAGGTTGGCGGTGGTGGCCGTCACAAGCGAGATTCCCGTCAGAGTGTATTGACGGAACCCAGCGGCGTTCACCCGCAACGTGTACGAGCCGTAGGGCAGCAACAGGAATTGATAATATCCGACCTCGTTCGAAACGGTTTCGAACTTGACGTTCGTCGCATCGTTCGTGATGTCGATCTTCGCGCCCGCGACCGTAGCTCCGGATGAATCCAGGATCCGCCCGGTGACGCTGCTTCGCTGGCTCTGTGCGTTCAAACCCGTGACGGCGAGCAACCCAGCCAGCAGCACAGCACCTACCCTGTTTCGCAGACTCATTGAGAGATCTCCCTGTCGAATGTTTTCTGCGGCCGGCACAAGACAGACACCCCGCATTGCTAACCCGGGATTTCCATTTTGGGTCTCCCGGACCCCGACAGTATACACCAACGCCTCACTCCCGTGCCGGATTTGATCAGAATCCCCTTTCCGAGGGCGGGCCAGTGCCTGCGGATGGCTTCTTTCGACCATCGCACAAAAACGAAAACTGACAACATGCCTGTTTCCAGCAGTTCTTTCGACACCTCTCCC
>VFZY01000063.1 GCA_016870915.1 Acidobacteriota bacterium
TTTTGTTTGTCACCCATTGGGTGCTGTCCTCCGCAGGGGTCTTCGCTGCCTTCAAACCCCTATCGATATTGATGCGGACGAGCATCCAGGAGATTCGCACGCGCGGCTCAAAACGGAAATGTGGGCTCAATGTATTCGGACTATCCCGTAAGCCCGGACGCCGTCAGCGAGGTGAGCATCCTCACCTCCAATTACGAACCGCAATTCGGATCGACCGGCTCGGCGGTCGTCAATGCGACCACAAAGTCGGGCACGAGCCAATTTCACGGCTCGGCCTATGAGTTCCTCCGCAACAGCGCTCTCAACGCCCGCCAGTTCGGCGTCCCGAAGAAGACCAAGAACATCGAGAACGACTTCGGCGTGACCATCGGTGGGCCCGTCAAGATTCCCAATGTCGCGTGGACGGGCACCCGCAAGACTTTCTTCTTCATAAACGCCGGCCGGTATTACGTGCGGGGCGGCACGGTCGCTCCGATCCTCAGCATTCCGTCCGCGAAGCAACGGATCGGCGATTTCTCGGACTGGACCGACGCGCGCGGCAATCTGATCCCGGTCTACGACTCCGCGACGACCCGCCGAAACCCTAACTACAACTCCAGCCTGCCCACCAGCGCCCAGAACCTCCCGTTTCTCCGCGATCAGTTCATGGGATGCGACGGGAAGAGTCCGAACGTCATCTGCGCCTCCGATTCGCGTTTGCGGAACTCCCTTGCCAACGGCTGGCTGAAATACCTTCCAACGCCGACCTTCCAGACGCCGCTCAACAATTACGTGGCTCCCCTTGCGTACTCGAATTCGGGCGGCGCCCCACTCAACTACAGAATGGCGTACGACGGAAAAATCGATCACTACATCCGCGAGAAGGACCGCATCTCGGTGGTTCTGCACTACCACGCCCCCATCTATTCCAAGCTCTCTTACCTGCCGCCGCAACTGGCCAACGAGCGGTTTATCGATCAGGGCGGCGCCGTCGGGCCATGGGCGAATCGATTGAACTGGGACCACACGTTCAGCCCAACGTTCCTCACCAACGTCAACGTCGGATACATGAACATGCGCGGGCGGGATAGCTGCGTCAACCAGGACTACGTAAAGGACCTGCCCAAGATTTCGGGAGTGCCCAGCAACAAGATCAGCTCGCAACTGACCTTCGAAAACTTCCAGACGTTCGGCTGCACCTACGATAACTACTCGGATCGCCCCACCTTGATCTTGAACAACCTGACCACGTGGGTTCGCGGCCGCCACACGCTCAAATTCGGCGGCGAATACCGCCACCTGGAGCTCAATTCCGTCAACTACCGCAACACCGCCGGCAGTTTCAACTTCACGGCTCTCAGTACCGGCCTGCTGGGGATCAACAGCGGCAACTCGATTGCGAGCTTCTTGCTGGGACAGGTCGGCAACGCCAATGCCGCGTTTCTGACGGTCAACAGCACGAGGGCCCGGGGACGCGCCGCGTCGCTCTTCGCCGGCGACACATGGCGGGCGAAGACCAACCTCAGCATGAACTATGGCGTGCGTTGGGACATGGATCAGCCCTATCTTGAAGTGGAGGACAAGCTGTCCTTCTTCGACATCTCGGGACCGAACCCGGGGGCGGGCAACCGTCCCGGCCGCTTGGCCTTTGCCGGGAACGGGTACGGCCCCGCCAGCTTCGGCAAGCGTTACCCCGAAGCCCTCTTCCTGGGTGCATTCGCCCCGCGGATCGGGATTGCCTACACCCCGAACCAGCGGAGCGTGGTTCGGGCGGGCTATGGGATATTCTTCGCCAAACAATTCACGCCCGGTTGGGCGGCCGGCGTATCCACCGCGGGCTTCAATCTGACGCCATCGTTCGGAAGTGCCGATGGCGGCATGACGGCGGCGTTCAACCTTGCCGACGGCTTCCCTTCGAATTTCAACAAGCCGCCCTTTATTAACTCCAGCTACCTCAACGGGCAAAACGCTCCTCTGTACCGCCCCTCGGATGCGAACCGTTTGCCCTACACGCAGCAGTGGAACCTCACCATCGAGCATAAGTTCGGCGGGAACCTCAACGTCAGCGCCGCGTACGTCGGCAACAAGGGGACCCGGCTCGGATCCACTGTGGCTCCGCTAAATGCGCTCGACCCCAAGTACCTCTCGATGGGCGCGCGGCTTTTCGACCAGTTCACGGTGGGCCAGACGAGCGTGAATGGCGTGCCGCTGCCATATGCCGGGTGGGTCGAGCAGATGAGGGCTTGTGCGCCATCTGTCGCCCAGGCCCTGCTTCCCTATCCGCAATATTGCGGTCCGATCCGTGGTCTCAACGAGAACGCCGGCAACTCGACCTATCATTCCGCGCAACTGAAGGCGGAGAAGCGCGTTTCTCAGAGCCTGTGGCTTCTCGCGTCGTACACGAGCGCGAAGCTGCTGACCGACGTCGATACCGTGTATCAGGGAGGCGGGATTCTCGTGGGCGGCGGCCACGGCGTGATCTCGCCATACGAACGCAAACGCAACAAAGCGCTGGCCATGGACGATATCCCGCAGACTCTTTCCGCCGCCGCGATGTACCAATTGCCGTTCGGCAAGGGCAAACGCTTCCTGAATCACCGCGGCGTCCTGAACAAGGTCGTTGGTGGCTGGACCGTGACGTCGATTGTTCGGGCGCAGTCCGGCACGCCGCTCTTCTTCCGCTCGAGCCAGTGCACCGTGCCCTCGCAATTCATCGCTGCCTGTATTCCGGCGGTGCTGGCCGGGGCGAACCCGCTGGCCCAGGACCGCAACAGCTTCGAGCCGAGCAAGCCGCTGTTTAACGTTTCGGCTTTCGAACCGGCCAGCAGCTTTGTCTCCTACTACGGCAAGGGGGCGCGGGTCTCCAACATTCGCGCTCCTGGCTACAGAAATGCCGATCTCGGGATCGCCAAGGACACGAAGATCGCAGAGCGAGTCAACGTGCAGTTCAGGGGCGAATTTTTCAATGTCATGAACCTGCACAACTTCGTATCGAACCAAAGCTGGTGGGCGGCGCAGGCCTTCGATACCAACGTCGCCAGCCCGAGATTCGGACTCTGGAACGGGGCCGTCTCTCCGCCACGTAATATTCAGTTCGGCATGAAACTGCAATTCTGATATGAATCGGCCAGCCGGACTCGGGGCATTGCGGGGCACCTTGGGTTTCAGAAAAACCGTCAACAATCTCGGACACTCGCCAAACTCATCGCCAGCACGGTTAACGAAAAGCCGCGAAGCTACGCTCGGCGGATGCTTCTCCGCCTCGATCAGCCTTGTCGACGAGTTACGGTCGATTCCTCGCTGCAGGGACAAGTCCGCTGCAGACCATTCCGTAGCTGTGGTATTCCCCAAACTCAACCACGCACACCTTTGGAAAGACTTCTCTGTGGGCCGTCCGGCAGGGTATACCCTGGCTAGCTACTTTCCGGCGCAAAAATAGCCGGTTCCAAGTCGTCCGCCCTGCCCTGACGGCAACTCGGAATTGTCTCGGTATCGAAAACCGGCCTCGCCAAGCCCTTGAAATCATTCAAAGCGCAAAAATCCATTTTTGGCAATCGACCCTTCTCGCGCAGCTTCTGTCGCTCATCATCCCAACTGGTCCGGCCCTTCATCCGGTGGCCTCCCGGCGCCCCAGCAGTCTGCCCAGATTGATCAGATTGTCCGCGATCACCCCCAAGCCCACCCACTTCTCCATCCCTTCTTGCCCACGGTAACGCGATCGATTCAATCCGCCCCGCCGTTTCAACACGCTGATCCGTCCTTAACGAAGACCGCCTGGGATTTCGCGGTCCTGGTGCACTTGCAGCCCACTCTGGTTCCATCGAACCTCAACACCTGGGCGGCTTCGGCGCTGGGCACCATGGATTACGGCTTGCTGCAGTACGGCTTGATTTTGGCCTGGGAGCACGCGGCGGCGCACTTCAAGCGTGCCGAGGAGACGCGGCTCAAGGCTTCGCAGCTTGAGGCGCAACTGGCACGGGCGCAGTTGCAGGCCCTCAAGATGCAACTTCATCCGCACTTTCTGTTCAACACGCTGCATACGATCTCCGAGCTGATCCACGCCGACCCGGCGACGGCAGAGACGATGATTGTCCGCCTGAGCGATTTCCTGCGGCTCACGCTGGATCATGTGGGCATCCCCGAGGTCACGCTGATGCAGGAAGTGGAGTTCGTCAAACGATATCTTGAGATCGAGAAGATGCGATTTGAAGACCGGCTTCGGGTGGAAATGGAACTGGACACGCCCACGCTCTATGCCCGGGTGCCGAACCTTGTTCTGCAGCCGCTGGTGGAGAACGCTCTTCGCCACGGCCTGGCGCGGCGGACACGCGATGGACTGCTGAGCATCCGCTCCACGCGTGAGAACGGCCACCTGACCATCCGTGTGTTCGACAACGGCTCGAATGGAGCGGGCGCCGTTGAGAAGCCCGGCGCGGTCACGATTCAGGAGGGCGTCGGCATCTCCAACACACGCCGCCGCCTGCAACAGATCTATGGAGTGGATCACAGTCTGGAGATGAGCCATCAGCCTGGCGGGGGCTTTGAAGTGATGATCCGCGTTCCATTCCGGTTGTCGCCGCAGGACTGAGTGTATGATCCCCATTCGAGTACTGATCGTGGACGACGAACGCATGGCGCGCGAGCGTGTGCGGCGATTCGTTTCCGCCGACGAGGGCCTGCACCTGGTGGGTGAATGCGCCAATGGCGCGGAGGCGGCGGACTTTCTGTCGAAGAATCCGGTGGACCTGCTGTTCCTGGATATTCAGATGCCGGGCATGGACGGATTCGAGGTCTTGCGCGGCGTTCCGGGACAGCACCTGCCGGTGGTTGTTTTCGTAACCGCGCATCAGGAGCACGCGCTGGAAGCTTTCGAAGCCAAGGCGTTCGACTACCTGCTGAAGCCATTTGACCAGCCGCGTTTCGAGGGCTGCCTGGAACGGGCCAAGGAACAGGTGGAGATGATCCGGAAGGGCATGCGCGAAGAGCCTTTGAATCAGGCGCTGGCCGAGTTGCGCGGACGGCGCGGGCGCACCGCGCGGATTCCGGTGAAGAACTCCGGAAAGATCTCCTTTGTACGCGTGGAAGACGTGGATTGGATTGAGGCGGCGGACAACTACGTGTGCCTGCACGTGGGCCCGGAGACGCATGTGCTGCGCGAGACGATGAACTCGATTGAGAGCCGTCTGGACCCTGGCCGATTTCTGCGCATCCACCGATCACGCATTGTGAATATCGACCGGATCAAGGAGTTGCAGCCATGGTTTCACGGCGACTCGATCGTGATCCTGCACGATGGCACACAACTGACGCTGAGCCGGAGCTATCGCGACCGGCTGATGACCGCTTTGGCAGTCTGAGCTGAGAGCCGGCGGGATACACTGGGGGTGCGATGAGCACGCCGAAAAAGCCTCGCAAGTACAGTGCCCGGAAGGAAGTGAAAGCGATTGCGCGCGAGCGTATCGGGACCGTTCCGGCGACGCAGGTGATTGTTCCGAAGGACCGGCGGAAGAAGCCGAAGTATCCGGTGAACCCCTTGGACGAGTAGGCCGACCCCGGCCCCGGCTTAACAGGCTGGATCTTGGAGTGGGCGGCTCTTCATCGCGCTGAACATTGCGTCGATTGGGACAACGCGCGAGTGGGTGAACCACCGCTTCCAATTGGTTGACCAGACTGACTGGCCCCTCGTAATAGACCCGATGCCTCACTGGTGCGACCTCGGAAAGGGCATTCTGATCAACTCCGGCACGGGAGTGAGGCGACGGGAGTATACTAATTGGGTCCAAACCCAAAACGGAAATCCCGGACCACATCGGATCGGTAGACCCTCGTGCCTTGAAAATCGCCGAGCAGTAGCTGATCAGTTTGGGATCGGGCAAGCTCCTCGAAAGTGAATGGCCTGCTGTGGCGATGATTTGTATCGCCGCGGGTCACCACCTTATGCGTCCAGCCGACGCAGTTGAGGCCCACGCGACCAGGTTCGGGGGGACGCTGCGTTTGAGCCGCTGCCGCGTGCTCCCACCGTACTTTGTTGCCCAGATGTCCGGGTTCCCGGGGTCGATGTGATTCAACCCGAGCGAGAACTGCCGCGTGCCGGCAGGGTCGATGAGGTCCCTAATGAGCGATAGACGCCGAGCCCTTACGGCCTGGCGAGGTATCTGCGGTAGAGTCTTGTGTGCTTGCTTTCGACGCCGGTTTCGCGCCCGTGGATGAAGACCTGGGTGACGTTGGTGCGCGGCTCCAGGATGTCTCCGTCGGCCAGGACGAGGTCGGCCCACTTGCCCTTTTCGATGGAGCCCAGGGAATCGTCCTGGCCCCAGATGGTGGCCGGGCTTAGGGTGACGCTGCGGAGGGCTTCCTGGGGCGGCAGGCCGTAGGCGGCGGCGAAGGCGGCCTGGAACCCGATGTTGCGGGCGAACTGGTTGTTGAAGCTTCCGAGCGCGAAGCGGATTCCTTCCTTGTGGAGCCGGGCGGGGAGGGAGTAGTTGTGGTCGTAGGGATCGTCTTCGCGGCCGGGGAGGTCGGTGGGTTCGCGGAGGATGACGGGCACGCCCGCGGCTTTGATGGCGGCCATGGCGGCGCCCGGGTCGCGGACGCCGCCCAGGATCACCTTGAGCTTTTCGCGCCCGCCGAACGCCAGGGCTTCCCGAATGGCCCGCTCATTGCCCGCCAGCAGCAGCACGGGCACCTTGCCTTCGAGCACGGGCAGCATGGCTTCCAGACGAATGTCGGTGCGCAACTGGGCGTCGCCCGCCGTGCGTGCGCGTTGATACCGGCGGGCGTTTTCGAAGAACGTGGTGAGATCGCGCAAGCGTGATTCATAGGTCCGCCGGGCCTCGAGGAACGGAATGCGAACCGGGCGCAGTTCACCCGGCGTGTTGATGCTCAATCGAACTTCGGGAAACTGAAGCACCATGGCGGCGGCGCGGTTGATCTCCATCTCTTCCCACGTCCAACCATCCAGACGCAGCAGAGACGCGTGGCCTGGAATGATGCCGCCGCCGGAGGTTCCGGTGAGCGAGACGGGCAGCGTGACAACGGAGGTGATGCCGTTGGCGCGGGTCACCGGGATGTGCTCGCTATCGGGGTTGACGGCGATCAATGGGCGCAGTTGCGGGTTGAAGTCGCCTGCTTCCCCCACGTCATTGCCCGCTGAAACGGCTCCCACTTCCGAGAGGCCGATCATGGTGGCCGAATTGATCATGCCGGGGAACACATGCTGGCCCTTGCCGTCGATGACCCGAATGCCCTTGGGCGCCGCGAGGCGAGTGCCCACGTCGGCGATGCGGCCGTCGCGGACAAGGATGGCGGCGTTGGGGATGTCCGGGTCCGAAACCGGGTGGACGGTGACGTTGCGTAACAGGAATGTCTCCGCGTGCAGCGCGGCGGCGAGGGCGGCGGCCAGGTAGAGGGCTCGCATCACTGTGCCCTCCGGGCCGGGGCGCGGCGTGCGCCGGGCCGTTCGCGTTCAAGCAGCGCCTGACGGGCGGCTTCGCGCTCCGGCCGCGCGGCCAGATCCCGGGCACGGTCGAACCGGAGTTCACCGTCGACGAAGACCTTCTGGGCCACGGCGTAGTTGGAGAGCGGGTGTTTGTCGAACAGCACCAGGTCCGCGTCCTTGCCGGTGTCGATGGAGCCCACGCGGCCGTCGATTTCAAGCTGGCGCGCCGGGTTGATGGTGATGAGAGACAGCGCTTCAGTTTCAGTGAGCCCGCCATAGCGCATGGTTTTGGCCGCTTCCGTGTTGAGGCGCCGGATGACATCGGGCGAGTCCGAGTTGATGGAGACCAGGACGCCCTTCTTCAGCATGATGGCGGCATTGTAGGGGATGGCGTCATAGGCTTCCACCTTGTACGCCCACCAGTCGCTGAAGGTGGAGGCGCCGGCGCCATGGGCGGCGATCTCCTTGGCCACCTTGTAGCCTTCCAGAACGTGTTGCAGGGTGCGGATCCTGAACCCGAACTCCTCGGCCACACGCAGCAGCATCAGGATCTCGTCGCTACGGTAGCAGTGGGCGTGCACGAAGCGGCGGTTCTCCAGCACGTCCACCAGCGGCTCCAGCTTGAAGTCGCGGCGGGGTGCGATGGCGGGTTCGCGGCGTTCCGTCTTCAACTGGTACTCGCGCCACTCCTTCTGATATGCCTTGGCTTCGGTGAACGCTTCGCGGATCACATCCTCAACGCCCATCCGCGTGGTGGGGTAGCGGGCCGTGCCGGCGCCGCGCGACGAGGGTGAGTTGGTGCGTTTGGGATTCTCGCCGAGCGCGAATTTGATGCCCGGCTTGGCTCCTTCAAACAGCATCTCGCGGGCGCTGGCGCCCCAGCGAAGCTTGATGACGGCGCACTTGCCGCCAATTGAATTCGCCGAACCGTGGAGCACGTTGGCGGTGGTGACGCCGCCGGCCAGTGCGCGGTAGATGGCAATCTCCTCGGGTGCGATGACATCCTCGATGCCGGCCATGGACGACACCGAGACGCTGCCTTCGTTGATGGCTTCGACGCCGATGTGGGAATGGCAGTCGATGATGCCGGGCATGAGGTACTGGCCGGCGGCATCGATGATGGTGGCGCCCTGGGGCACGGTGACTTGTTCAGCGGCCTGCCTGATGCGGCCGTTCTCAATGACGACGGAGCCGGTGAAGGCGGGCCGGGTGACGGGGATGACGTGCGCGTTGCGGATGACAACGGGCGGCGCGGCCAGGATGGCCTGCGTGAGGAGGGCGAGGCTGTAAGGATGTTTCATCGGGCGTTCTCCCTCTGCACAGGCTCATACTTTACGCCGTCGACGACGACGTAGCGGATGCGTGTGGTCTCGGCGAACAGGGGGCCATCGGCGATGACGAGGTTCGCAATCTTGCCCGGTTCGATGCTGCCCAGGCGGTCCGCCACGCCGAAGATCTCGGCGGGCGCCAGGGTCATGGCGCGCAGGGCGGCGGTTTCATCCAATCCGTTCTCGATGGCCCGGCGGACGCCGCGCTTGATCTGATCGGGCGATTGCAGCCCATCGGAGTAGAACGCGAAACGCACGCCGGCCTGGGCGAGCGCGGCGGGCGACCCTGGGGCCTGAGCCCGGAGGCGGAGCTGGCGCAGGCTCTCCACTTCATCGGGATCGCCATTGGGGTCGCGTTCCGGCCACTTGACGCTCACCAGGATGGGCATGCCCGATTGCTTGAGCGGCTCAGTCACGCGGTATGCTTCATGGCCGCCATAGAGCACGGCGCGGACCTTGAGTTCGGCGGCCAGGCGCAGTGAACGCTCAATTTCCACGGCGCGGCTGCCGGGAAGCAGGAGGCGTCTGGCCTCCAGCACGCCTTCCAACGCGCGGTCATAGGCGGGACGCTGGCGCCCGCGGGCATTGGCGGCGTAGGCCTCCTTCATGGCGACGTAGTGGGCCGCATCGGCATAGATCTGGCGGATGTACGAGATGGATCCCATGAGGGAACTGGGGAAGCTGCCCGCGCCACCGGTGGCGAGGGCTGCGTAGAGCCCGACGGAGGGCTCCACCACCATCTTGCCGGCGGGAGCGCTGGCCAGATTGATCACGGCGCCGTGGCCGCCGAAGATGCCTCGTGTGGGGAAGGTGGCGGCGCCGGTGAAGCCGGCCTGGCGGAAGAGGTCGATGTTGCGGTCCGCGGCTTGAAGAGTGTCGGCGGCCTTGATCCAGCTTGTGGTGAGGGGCCGGTCTTCGGGACCGCGGGCGGGAGTGGCGCCGGACGGCGCGGAGGGCCCGTTGCGCGGGGATGCCGCGCCCGGTTGTGGCAGGTCCGCGCCGGCGGCCAGCGTGCTGAGTGCATCCATCAGGCCCGGGTAGACAGTGAGCCCGGCGCCGTCCAAAACCCAGGCGTTGGCGGGCACCGGGACGTTGCCGCCCAGGGCCTCAATCAGGCCGTTGCGCACGAGGAGGGTACCGTTTTCGAGAACGGGTCCGGTGACGGTGACGATGCGGGCGTTGCGCACGGCGAGCGCGGGCGGGTCGGCGGCGGCGCCCAGGAAGGGCAGTAAGGCCAGCGCGGCCCGGGCGCAGGGCGGGATTCGAAGGGGTTTCATCGGGGGTGAATCGGCCTGACCAAGTATCATAGAAGTTCCACTCCACGATGGCACAATCCACGGCAAGAACCAGCAAGCAGTCGTCCAATCAGAAGGCCCCAGGGAAGAAGACCGCGGGGGACAAGGCGGCAGGGAACAAGGCGCAGGCGTTGACCTATCAGGACGCTGGCGTTTCCATCGACGCCGGTGACGAGGCCGTGGGCTCCATCAAGGAACTGGCCAGGAAGACTTTCACGCGCGGCGTGCGAACCCAGATTGGGAGTTTCGGCGCGGGTTTCCGGCTGGCGGGTTACCGCCGTCCGGTGCTGATCTCGTCGGCCGACGGGGTGGGCACGAAGCTGAAGGTTGCCATTGCGGCGGGGCGGCACGGAACGATTGGTGAGTGCCTGGTGAACCACTGCGTGAACGACATTGCGGTGCTGGGCGCCCAGCCTCTTTATTTTCTGGATTACTTCGCCATGGGCAAGCTGAATCCGAAGGTGGCCGCGGCGGTGATTGGCGGCGTGGCGCGGGGCTGCGGCGCGAACAAGTGCGCGCTCATCGGCGGAGAAACCGCGGAGATGCCGGGTCTGTATGCCGCAGGCGACTATGACATCGCGGGTTTCATCACAGGCGCCGTGGAAGAGAAGAAGATGATCACCGGCGCGGGCATCAAGGAGGGCGACGTGCTGATCGGGCTGCCTTCCACCGGGCTGCACACTAACGGCTATTCCCTGGCGCGGAAGCTGCTATTCGACGTGGCCGGATACAAGCACGATTCGCACGTGCCGGCGTTGGGGCGCACGGTGGCTGACGAACTTTTGGCCGTGCACCGCAGTTATCTGAAGCCCATCACGGCGCTGGCGAAGGCCGGGATCCTGAAGGGGGCCGCGCACATTACCGGCGGCGGCATCACGGACAACACGCCGCGCATTCTGCCCAAGGGTCTGGGCGTTGAGATCCGAGTGGCGTCATGGACCGTGCCGCCAGTATTTGAGCTTCTGCGCGAACTGGGCAACGTACCGCTGGACGACTGGCGGCGGACGTTCAATCTGGGCGCGGGCATGATTCTTGCCGTGAGCGCGAAGAAGGCGGAGTCCGCGGTGAAGCTGCTGAAGCGGGGCGGTGAGAAGCCGTGGCTGATCGGCGATGTGGTGCGGGTGAAGGCCGGCCGGCCGCGTGTGATCTACACATGAGGCGATTGGGCGTTCTGCTGTCCGGCCGCGGGTCGAACTTCGAGGCCATCGCACGGGCGATTGGTGAAGGACGGCTGGAGGCGGCGATTGCCGTGGTGATTTCGAACAAGGCGGAGGCCGCGGGTCTTGAGACGGCGCGCCTGATGGGTTTTTCCGCGGTGGCCATTCCGTCGAAGGGCGTGGAACGGGCCCGGCACGATGCGCTGGTGGCCGATGAACTGGAACGGCATGGGGTGGATCTGGTGTGCCTGGCCGGGTACATGCGGTTGCTGACGCCGGCGCTGATTAAACGTTACCCGGAGCGCATTCTGAACATTCACCCGTCGCTGCTGCCGGCTTTTCCGGGTCTGGATGCGCAGAAGCAGGCCTGGGAACACGGCGTGCGTGTGGCCGGCTGCACGGTGCATCTTGTGAATGAGGCGCTGGATGCGGGCCCCATTGTGATGCAGGCCGCGGTACCGGTGCTGGAAACGGATACGATAGAATCGTTGTCGCACCGCATTCTGGCCGAGGAGCATCGCATTTACAGCCAGGCCATTGCGCGGGTGCTGCGGGGCGGCTGGCGGGTGGATGGACGCCGCATCGTTTGGGAGTGAGGGTATGAGTGTGAACCGCAGAATTTTCCTGGCTTCAGGCGCGGCGCTGTCGATGCCGGCCGCGGATCGTGTGCGCGCGGGCATTATTGGCGCGGGCGGGCGCGGGCGTTATCTGACGGCGCAATTCAAGGAAGTGGGCGCCGAGGTGGCGGCGGTGTGCGACATCTACCAGCCGAACCTGGAGGCGGGCCTGAAGGCGGCGTCGACCGGCGCGCAATCGCACACCAGCTACCGCAAGCTGCTGGAAGACAAGTCGCTGGACGTGGTGATTGTGGCCACGCCCGACCATTGGCATGCCCAGATGACCATTGATGCGGTGGAGGCGGGCAAGGACGTCTATGTGGAGAAGCCCCTGGCGCACACCGTGGAGGAAGGTTTCAGGATCATCGAAGCCGTTCGCCGCACCAGGCGCATTGTGCAGGTGGGCACGCAGCGGCGCAGTTCGGAGCTGTTCCAGGAAGCCAAGGGGATCATCGATTCGGGCGCAGTGGGCGAAGTGCGGCTGGTGAATTCCTGGTGGTTGAATCATCAGCGTTCGCTGAGCAGCAACACGTTCAAAGGCGATCTGGATTGGAAGCAGTGGCTGGGCAGCGCGCCGGACCGGCCCATGGACCCGATGCGGTTCTTCAACTGGTACTACTTCTGGGATTATTCCGGCGGACTGATGGTGGGCCAGGCGGCCCATATCATCGATTGCATCAACTGGTTCATGGGCTCGAAGGCGCCGCTGGCGGTGACCACTTCGGCGGGCCAGAACAATCTGGCGGGCGGGGAAGTGCCGGACACGACGTGCCTGACCGTGGAGTACCCGGAGAACTACCTGGCGGTGTTCACGCTGGGCTACAAGGCGATGCGCTACAACGGCTTCAACGATCAGATGCAGCAGTATCACGGGATGAAGGCGCGGTTCGACATGGGCCGCGAATCGTATGCGCTGTATCCGGAGAACACGGCGGTTGAGATGAAGCCGTCGGCGGAGAAGAAACTTCCGGGCAGCTTTGATTCAGCCACGCGGGCGCACATCCGGAATCTGCTGGAGTGCGTGAAATCGCGCCGTGAGCCCAATGCGCCGGTGGAGGCGGGCCAGGCGGCGAACATCGTGCTGTGCATGGCGATGGAGTCCTTGCGGAAGGGCCGGCGGCTGCGGTTCAACGCGGCGTCGCGGCGGGTGGAAGGGTAGCCGCGATGGGACGGGCGGCGTTCGCGATGTGGCTGGCCGCGGGACTGGCGCCGGCGGCGGCGCCGGACTTCGCGCGCGACATTGAGCCCGTGTTCAAGGCTCGATGCCATGGCTGCCATGCGGGCCGGGCACACATGGGTGAGTTCCGGCTGGACAGCCGGGAGGCCGCGTTGCGGGGCGGGGGATCGGGCGTGCCGGCGATTGTGCCGGGGCGTAGCGCGGAGTCCCTGCTGGTGCGCTACATCGCGGGTGCGGATAAGAAGATGGTGATGCCGCCCGCCGGGCCTCGGCTGACCGAGGCCGAAGTCCGGGCCATTCGCGAGTGGATCGACGGTGGGGCTGTGTGGCCGGCCACGGGGGCTTCCGTGGCTGTTGAGACGAAGCCCGATCCGCGCAATCACTGGGCGTTCCGCCCGCGTGTGACGGTTGAGCCGCCGCGTGTGAAGAACACGGCGTGGGTGCGCAATCCGATCGATGCCTTTGTGCTGGCGAAGCTGGAGGAAAAGGGCATGACGCCGGCCCCGGGGGCGCCGCCCGCGCATCTGCTGCGGCGCATGACGCTTGATCTGAACGGACTGCCGCCCACGCCGGCCGAGCAGACGGCATTCCTGGCTGACGGTTCCGAAGAGGGGTACCAGAAGCTGATTCGCGATCTGCTGGCGCGGCCAGCTTATGGCGAGCGCTGGGCGCGGCACTGGCTGGACGTTGTGCGGTATGCCGAAACCAACGGTTATGAACGCGACGCCATCAAGCCTTCCGTGTGGCGGTATCGCGATTACGTGATTGAGGCGCTGAACAAGGACACGCCGTTTGACCGGTTCGTGCTGGAGCAGATTGCCGGTGACGAGTTGCCGGATGCCACTCCCGCAACCGTGGTGGCCACCGGCTACAACCGATTGGGCCCCTGGGACGATGAGCCGGCCGACTTTCTGACGGACCGTTTTGACCAGTTGGACGACATTGTGTCAACCACAGCGCAGGCGTTCCTGGGCCTGACGCTGGGCTGCGCGCGATGCCACAACCACAAGTTCGAGCCGCTGCTGGCCAAGGACTACTACGCGATGGTGGCCGTGTTCAACGGCCTGGAGCGGACGCAGCGCGGGCGCACGGAACTGGATGTTCCGATCGGGGCGCGCGAGGAGGTGGCCCGGGAACTGGAACGCGACCGCGTGGTGTTGCGGGCGGAGCAGGAACTGAACGAGGTGCGGCAGCTTTACCGGGGATTGCCGGTGATGCCGCTGCTGGATCGCGCGGCGGCTCTGCAGCAGCGCATCATGACGGTGCGGCAGGAGCGCCCGGCGCTGCCCCGAGGCTACTTTCTGCGTGAGACCAAGGGGAGTCACGCGGCCACTCATATTCTGATTCGCGGGAATGCTCTGAATCCTGGTCCGGCCGTGGAGCCGGCGGCGCCGTTGGTGATCTCGTCCGGGGCGCTGGATATTCCGGCGCCGGTTGGAGCTTCGAGCGGGCGGCGTCTGGCGTTTGCGCGGTGGCTGGCGAGTGCGGGGAATCCGCTGACGGCGCGGGTGATTGTGAATCGCGTCTGGATGCATCATTTTGGCGAAGGGCTGGTGCGCACGCCGAACGATTTTGGGGTGATGGGCGAACGGCCGGTTCATCCGGAACTGCTGGACTGGCTGGCGAACTGGTTTGTGGACAACGGCTGGAGCCTGAAGAAGCTTCATGCGCTGGTGCTTCAAAGCAATGCCTGGCGCATGAGCAAGCAGCCACGGGCAGACATGGCAGCGCTTGATCCGGAAAACCGGTTGCTGTGGCGCCAGAATCCGCGGCGGCTTGAGGTGGAGGCGATTCGGGACTCGGTGCTGGCGGCCAGCGGCCGGCTGAGCCGCGCGATGTATGGGCCGAGCTTTTATCCGTTCGTGCCGGCGGCGGCGCTGGAAGGGTCCAGCGATCCGGATAAGATCTGGAAGCCGTATGACGACGAGGCGGCGACGCGGCGTACCATCTATGCGTTCATCAAGCGCAGCATGATTGTGCCACTGCTTGAGGTGCTGGATTTCTGCGACACGTCGCGCAGTTCGGCCAAGCGGCTGAACACGTCGGTGGCCACGCAGGCTCTGGCGTTGTTCAACGGCGACCTGGTGAATCGCGAGGCGGGCCACATGGCCGCTCGCCTGGAACGGGAGGCGGGCCCGGATCGTGCGGCGCAGGTGGACCTGGCGTGGCGCATTGCACTGGCACGGGCTCCGTCGGCGGAGGAGAGGGGCGCGATGCTGCGCTTTCTTGAAGGCAACAGCTTGAAGGAGCTGTGCCGGGTGATTTTCAACCTGAACGAATTTGTGTACACGGACTGAGATCATGGCTCACACACGGCGCGAGTTGCTTTGGAACATGGGAGCGCGGTTCCCGATGCTGCCGCTGGTGGATCTGCTTTCGCGCGACGGCTTCTTCACGCGGCGGCTGGATGCGGCGCCGGCCGCCCGCACACATTTTCCGGCCAAGGCGAAGCACTGCGTGTTCCTGTTCATGAACGGGGCGCCCAGCCAGGTGGATACGTTCGACCCGAAGCCGGTGCTGGACCGGTTTCATGGCACGCCGTACAAGGGCGATCTGGCCGTGGGGTCAAACGGGCGGCCGGTGGGCTATCTGATGAAGTCGCCGTTTGAGTTCAAGCGGCATGGGCAGTCGGGGCTTGAGATCTCGAGCCTGTTTCCGCACACGGCGAAGTTCGCTGATGATCTATGCGTGATCCGGTCGCTGTATACGGATACGGCGGCGCATGCTTCGGGCTGCCTGCAGATGAACACGGGCAGTGTGTTGATTGGGAAGCCGAGTTTGGGATCGTGGTTGAGCTACGGACTTGGGTCGGCGAATGAGAGCCTGCCGAGTTATGTGGTGATGATCGATCCGCGGGGCGGTCCCATTGGGAGTGCGTCGAACTGGACCGCGGGTTTCATGCCGGCGGCGTTCCAGGGCACCTTGTTCCGGCCGGCTGGGGCGCCTCTGTTGGATTTGAAGCCGCCGGAGGGCGTGAGCGGGGCGCAGCAGCGGCAGTCGCTTGACTTGCTGGACACGTTGAACCGCGGGCATCTGGCATCGCATGGCGGGGAAGGGGAGTTGCAGGCTCGCATTCAATCCTACGAACTGGCGTACCGGATGCAGACGGCGGCGGCCGACGCTGTGGATTTGGAGAAGGAAGACGCGAAGACGCGGGCCATGTACGGCCTGGACAACAAGCTGACGGCGGACTTCGGCCGCAAGTGCCTGGTGACGCGGCGATTGCTTGAGCGCGGCGTGCGCTACATCCAGCTCTATTCCGGTGGCGGCCACATTGAGGACACCTGGGATGGGCACAATGACTGCATCACGAATCACAGGACCCATGCGGGCGAGACGGATCAGCCCATTGCGGCGCTGATGGCGGACCTGAAACGGACCGGCCTGTGGGATGAGACTCTGCTGGTGTGGGGCGGCGAGTTCGGGCGCACACCGACTTCCGAAGGCGTGAACAAGCCTGGCCGCGACCATGATTGGCACGGCTTCAGCATGTGGCTGGCCGGGGCCGGCGTGCGTGGGGGCCAGGCGATTGGCGCCACGGATGAACTGGGCTTCCGGGCGGTGGAAGAGCCGTGGCACGTGTCGGATCTGCATGCCACGATCCTGCGTCTGATGGGGCTGGATCACACCCGGTTGACCTACTTCTATTCCGGGTTGAATCAGAGATTGACCGGCGTGCGGGGCAATGTGATCGAGAAAGTGTTGGCGTGAGCCAGAGCTGGGATGCCGGCTTGTACCAGAGCCAGCATGCGTTTGTGTGGAAGGCGGGTGAGGATCTGGTGGCGATGCTGGACCCGAAGCCCGGGGAGTGGGTGTTGGATCTGGGCTGTGGCACCGGCCAGTTGACGGCGCTGATCGCCCGGTCCGGTGCGCGTGTGGTGGGCGCGGATCATTCGGCGGCGATGCTGGAGAAGGCTCGGGCGAATGCTCCGGGTGTTGAGTTTGTGGAGGCGGACGCGGCGTCGTTCCGGTTCGATCAACAGTTCGACGCCGTGTTTTCGAACGCGGTGCTGCATTGGGTGAAGGATGCCGAGGACGCGGTGTGCGCGATCGCCGATGCGCTGCGGCCGGGGGGCCGGTTCGTGGCGGAGTTTGGGGGTTTTGGCAATACGCGGCGTGTGCTGGAGGCGGTGGAGCGGGCCTCGGCGCGGTTGGGGCGGACCGTGGAGAGTCCCTGGTATTACCCGACGATCGGCGAGTATGCGGCGATTCTGGAACGGCGCGGGCTTGAGCCCGAGTTGATGATGTTGTTCCCGCGCGATAGTGTGCTGGATGATCCGGAAGACGGGTTGAGGAACTGGCTGCGCATGTTCGGGGCGCGCCTGATGGCCGGGATTCCCGCCGAAGAGATCGAGGAGTTCCTTCGGTTGGTGGAAGACGATGCGCGCCCGGCGTTGCGCAGGGACGGGCGGTGGTTCATCGACTACCGGAGGCTGCGGTTGAAGGCCCGGCGGCTTGAGGACTAGCGGCCAGGCGGCGATGGTGTAAACCCGCACCGGAGACGGGCGTGGTAAAATGAGGACAAATCGTCTGGGGGGGGCATGCGATCTGTTTTCTTTGCGGTAGCCGTATTCGCTTCTTGCGCGTTGGCGCAGGACGCCAGCTTCCAGGGTCGTGTCAGCGACCCCAGCGGAGCGCCCGTTTCCGGCGCCCGCGTCAGCATTACCAACGCTGGGACCGCGGTGACCGTGACCCGCACTTCGAACGACACCGGCTTCTACACCGCTCCGCTCATGCTGCCCGGAGTGTACAAGCTGCGATGCGAGGTCCCGGGCTTCGCTCCCCAGAGCACCGGCGAAGTTCGGCTGGAGACTGGGCAGGCGGCCCGCGTCGACTTCGAACTGAAGCTCGGCGCGGTTGCCGAAACCGTGGAGGTCAACGCGGCCGCGGTGCTGATCAATTCCGAAAACACCGCGGTCGGCCAGGTGATCGACAACAAGCGCATTCTGGAAATGCCGCTCAACGGCCGCAACTATCTGCAACTGGCGCAGTTCACGGCGGGCGTGCTGCCCGGCGGTTTGAACGCCGGCGCCCGCGGGCGCGAAGAGGGTGCGTTCGCCGCGGTGGGCATGCAGATCGCCCAGAATAACGTCCTGCTCGACGGCAACGACAACAGCTCCCGCACCTCCGGCGGACCGCTGGGATTCGAGGCGCAAGCGGTCAAGCCTCCCGTCGACGCGGTGGAAGAGTTCAAGGTGGTCACCAACAACATGAGCGCGGAGTATGGCTTTCGCGCCGGCGCCAAGGTGATGGTCACCACCCGCTCGGGAACCAACGAGTATCACGGCTCGGCCTACGAGTTCGTCCGCAACGACAAGTTCGACGGTACAAACTTCTTCGCCAACCGCTCCGGCGCCCGCAAGCCGACCTACCGCCAGAACCAGTACGGCGGCACGTTTGGCGGCCCGCTCATCAAGAACCGCACCTTCTTCTTCGGCAGTTTCCAGGGAACGAGTATCCGCATCGGGCGCAGCTACATCCAGGCCGTGCCCAGCCGCGACATCGCCGAGCGCGGCGACTTCAGCCGCCAGCCCGCCGTCCGGCGTAACGTCTTTGACCCGCTGACGCTCACCGGTACTGGCGCCGCGGCCGCGCGGCAGCCGTTCGCCAACAACATCATCCCCGCCAGCCGCTGGGATCCGGTGTCACGCACCATGATCGGCCTCTATCCGGCCTCAAACATTCAGGGCCGCGACGATGTGCCCGATAACTACTTCTTCTCGCCCAGCGACGCCGACGACGCCCATCAATACGACTTCCGCGCCGATCACAACCTCACGGCGAGCCACCGCCTTTTCGCGCGCTACTCCCTGCGCGACCAGTTTCGCAATGAGCCCGGTCCGCTGCCGGAGCCCGCTTACGGCGGCCTGGGTCAGACGGTGGACCTGATGGGCCACAACATCGCCGCAGCGATCAGCAGCACCTTCTCGCCCACCATGTTCAACGAACTGCGCTTCGGGTTCAGCAAGTTCGACACGCGGTTCAACATTCAGGGCACCGAGAATCTCAACAAGAGGTACGGCATTCTGAACGCTCCAGGCGACAAGCTGGGCGATGGGCTCGACCACGGCTCGGCGCGCTTCACGCCCTCAGGCTTCGCCGAGGTGGGCTCGCGCAGCTTCTGGCCCAACGTCAACAACCTGGCCAACTACATGCTGACGAACTCCACGCTGCTGCAGCGCGGCCGCCACACCATCAAGTTCGGCGGCGAGGGGCGGCGCATCAATATCTACCGCGACGCCTCGCGGTTCCGGCGCGGCCAGTTCTCGTTCGACGGACGGTTCAGCGCCCAGAACCCCAACGTAGGCACGAGCCGCGGCACCACCGGCAGCGGCATGGCCGACTTCATTCTGGGCTGGGCCAGCAACCGCCAGTGGGGCACCAATCTCGGCGAGAACGGGCAGTTGCCGTATTTCGGCTTCTTCGTGCAGGACGATTGGAAGGTGAACTCACGCCTGACCGTGAACATCGGGTTGCGCTACGAGGTGTTCCCAGGAGCGCTGTTCCCCGACCCGGACCGCCAGCGCGTGAGCCGCTTCCTCATTGAAGGCGTCAACGTAGCGACTCGCGCCGATGAGCGCGTGGTGCAGCCGTTGAACGGCCGCGATTGCGGCTGCAAGAACGATTGGAACAACTTTGCTCCGCGCGCCGGCCTGGCGTTCAGCCTGAATTCCAGGACCGTGATCCGCGCCGGGGGCGGCATTTTCTATGGCGAACCGAACAACGTCGATCAGGCTGGCCGCTTCGCGGTGGGGCCGCCCCGCGCCATCGAGTTGACCGCGCCGCAGGGCTTCGAACGGACCACGCTGATCGTGCGCCAGGGCTTCCCCGACATCGTTCTGGGAACCGTCCCTCGCGGCGTCAACATCGTGGTTTCGCCCGACTTCCTGCCCACCTTCTACGCCGGGCAGTGGTTCTTCGACATCCAGCGGCAACTGCCCTTCGACACCTTGTTGACCATCGGCTACAACGGCACCAAGGGAACGCACATCGCCAACAGCCGCAACGTCAATCTGCCCTTCACGCCCAGCGCGAACGTCGCCGCCAACCAGCGCCTGCTACGTCCCGAGTACAACAACATGAGCGTGCAGGACAACGGACTGAACTCGAGTTACAACTCGCTCACCGTCAAAGGCGAGCGCCGCTTCTCGCAGGGGTTCACGTTCCTGAGCTCGTTCACCTGGTCGAAGAACATCGACTACGGCAACGAGCCGCTGCTCGACGGTTCCCCGGGCATCGTCACGCCGTGGGATCTGTCGCGGGAACGTTCGCGCTCGACTCTCGACCGCAAGTTCGGCTTCATCGCGAGCGTCGTGTGGGAATTGCCCTTCGGTCCCGGCAAGCCGCTGGCGAAGAGCGGGCCGGCGAGCTGGATCGTTGGGGGATGGCAGATCGGGACGATCGTCGGATTTTACAGCGGGCTGCCGGTCAGCAACGGCATCAACGTCGACAATCAGAACCTGGGCGGCGCCGTTCGCGGCAACTGGGTGCGGAATCCCAACCTGCCGCCCGGCGAGCGCACCATCGACCGCTGGTTCGACACCGGATTCGCCGTGCCCTCGGCGCCGGGCCAGGTGAGCAACGTGGGCCGCAACGTCATCGACGGGCCGGGCCGCAAGAACATGGACCTGATGATCGCCCGCAACTTCCGGCTCCCATTTGAAGGTCACTCGCTGCAACTGCGCGCCGAGGCGTTCAACGCCACCAACACTCCAAACTTCGGCGCGCCGAACACCGCCATCGGAAGCCCGAACCAGGGGCGCATCATCGCGGCCGAGGAACCGCGCCGCATTCAGATCTCGTTGAAGTACTACTTTTGAGCGGAGTCCCGAGAGGGATCGCCTCTTGAGGTTACGCAGGCTACTCCCGGTAAAAGCTCAGCGAGTTTTCGCCCTGCTTCACCAGCCTGCTGTGCCGCAGCGCCCCGTAGCTCTCATCCAGCGGCTTGTGTGAGGAGTGCTGCGCGATCACCAGCGGCGGCGGGTTTGCGCCCAACGCCGCCATCACATCCGCGTACTCTTTGTCGAGCTCATACGGCGGGTCGAGAAACACAATCCCGGCCCCCGTCTCTCCCGCGAACCTGCCGATCGCCTGCGCCGTCTTGATCACCAGCACTTCGGCGCGATCCGTGATTCCCAGGGCTGCCAGGTTCGCGCGCAGCACTTCCACGGCCGCGCGGTTTTTCTCGATGAACACTGCCCGCGCCGCTCCCCGGCTGAGCGCTTCGATCCCCACAGCGCCCGTACCCGCGTACGCATCCACGAACACCACGCCTTCAATCCGCGGCGCCAGGATATCGAACAGCGTTTCGCGCAGCCGGTCCGGCGTCGGCCGTGTCGCCATGCCGGGGATCGATTGCAGCCGCCGGCTTCGAAACTCACCACCAATCACGCGCATCTCAACCCACCTGCGACAGGCCGTACCGGCGCTGCCAATGATTCTGAATATAGGCCACCGCGTCGCGCACCATCTCCGGCGCCGGCGGATTCTCAATGAAGTCGCGAGCCTCTTCGCGCGCGGTCTCCAGCAGTTCCTTGTCGCGCACAATGTTGGCGAACCGCAACTGCGGCAGACCCGATTGCCGCGTGCCGAAGAACTCGCCCGGCCCGCGCAGCTTCAAGTCCATTTCCGCGATGTAGAAGCCATCCGTCGACTCCACCATGGTGCGGATCCGTTCACGCCCCGTCTCATTCAAACGCCCCGTTACCAGCAGGCAGTAACTCTGCCCGCGCCCCCGGCCCACGCGGCCGCGCAACTGGTGCAACTGGGCCAGTCCGAACCGCTCCGCCTGCTCAATCACCATCACGGTCGCGTTCGGCACGTCCACACCCACCTCGATCACGGTGGTCGCCACCAGGATCTGCGTCTCGCCGCGCTTGAAGAGGTCCATGGCGGCCTCTTTTTCCGAGGCCGGCAGCCGCCCGTGCAGCAGCCCTACCCGCAGATCGGGATACACGATGGATGAAAGATGCTCGTGCATCTTCTGCGCCGCCTTCACGGCCGCCGTCTCGGACTCCTCCACCACCGGATAAACCACATACGCCTGCCGCCCCTCGTCCACCTGTTGGCGCACGAAGCTGTACACCTGCTCGATCCGCGTCTCGTTCACATGATCGGTGATCACCGGCATCCTTCCCGGCGGCATCTCGTCGATCACCGATGTCTCGAGGTCGCCGTACATCGTCAGCGCCAGCGTGCGCGGAATGGGCGTCGCGGTCATCACCAGCACATCGGGAGACTCCGCTTTCCGCCGCAATCCCAATCGCTGCATCACGCCGAACCGGTGCTGTTCATCGATGATGACCAGGCCCAGGCTCTTGAACTCAACGTCATCCTCCAGCAGCGCATGCGTGCCCACCACCACCTGAATCAGCCCCTCGGCCAGCAGCCGCTTGATCTGTTGCTTCTCACGGGCGCTCATCCCTCCGGTCAGCTGAGCCACCACGTAGCCCAGCTTCCCGAACAGTTTCTTCAAATAGATCTGGTGCTGAGCGGCCAGAATCTCGGTGGGCGCCAACACCGCCGTCTGGCGGCCATTTTCCACCGCGATCACCGCCGCCTCCGCCGCCACCAGCGTCTTGCCGCTGCCTACATCGCCCTGCAGCAGGCGGTTCATCGGATGCGGCTGTGCCATGTCGCGTGCGATTTCGGCCAGCACCCGCCGCTGCGCCGCGGTTGGCTTGAACGGCAGCATCGCCTTGATCTTTTCGCGCACGCGTTCGTTCAAGTCGAACGCTACCCCCGTCTCCATCCGCGCCCGCGACTTCTTCAGCACCAGCCCGCATTCCAGCCAGAAGAACTCCTCGAAGATCATCCGCGTCTGCGCGGGCGATCGAAAAGCGTTCAACAGCCGGACATCGTCTTCCGGGGCGGGGAAGTGCAGACGTGCGATGGCCTCGCTGCGTGAGGGCAGATCCAGCCGCGCCCGCACGTGCTCCGGCAGCGGATCGGTCAACGCCGGCATCAGCTCCGGTATTTTTTCCACCGCGCGGTGCATCAGGACGCGGAACTGGCGCGATGTCACACGCCCCGCGGCCTCGTAGATGGGAACGATGCGGCCCAGGTGCAGCGCCGCGCCCGGTTCATCGTCCTCGGTGTCGCTCATCAACTCATGCTCCGGGTGCATCATGAGCAGGTCGCCGGTGTAGCTGTCGAGTTCCACCTTGCCGTAGAGCGCCACCCGCATTCCTTCGGCGAACACGTTCGCCAGGTACGCTCCATGGAACCATTTGGCCAGCAGCGGTGTGCCGGATCCGTCGCGAAGGCGCATCTCAAACAGGCCCAGATCGCGCCGCCGGAAGGCCACCTGCTTGGTTGCGGCCACTTCGCAGATGACGGTGGCCATCTCGCCCGGCGCCAGTTGGCGAATGGATTTCAGGTTGCGCCGGTCCTCGTAGCGGAAGGGAGGATATGCCAGCAGATCCTCCAGCGTCTTGAGGCCCTTGGCCTCCAACTGCGCGGCCCGCGCGGGCCCGACTCCCTTCAGGTACATGAGCGGCGTCGTCAGGTCCAGCAAGTGTCAGTGTACAATGCCGCTAATGGCATTTCGTTCGATCTTCCTCCTCACCGCGGCCTCCGCGCTTCCCGCCGCGGACCTGCGCCTGGGCATTGTGGGAACCGACACCTCCCACGTCATCGCCTTCACCAAGGTGCTGAACGACCCTTCGAACAAGGACTACATTCCGGGC
Source organism: Acidobacteriota bacterium (assembly GCA_016870915.1). Lineage (GTDB taxonomy): Bacteria > Acidobacteriota > Terriglobia > Bryobacterales > Bryobacteraceae > VFZY01. Next base: position 23,680 of record VFZY01000063.1, read on the forward strand.
GCCAAGGTGGTGGCCGCCTTCAAGGGCGGCAGCCCTGATCTTGAATCCAGCCGCAGCCGCGTCGATGGCTACGCCAAGGAACTGGCCGAGAAGTGGGGCATTGAGATCGTGCCGGACATCCCAACGCTGTGCTCCAAGGTGGATGCCGTGCTGCTTGAAAGCGTCGATGGCCGGCCGCACCTGGCCCAGGCCCGGCAGATCATCGCGGCGGGCAAGCCGATGTTCATCGACAAGCCGCTTTCATCCACACTCGACGACGCGCGCGAGATCGCACGCCTGGCCAAGGAGAAGGGCGTCAAGTGGTTCAGTTCCTCCAGCCTGCGCTATAGCGACATCGTCACGGCCACCAAGGCGGCCGACGCCAGCGGGGCCATCACCTGGGGCCCGGGCCCGCTCGAAGAGCACCACCAGCTTGGGCTCTCCTGGTACGCCATCCACCCCATTGAGATGCTGTTCTCCATCCTCGGCCCCGGCTGCCAGGAAGTGACGCGCACCTACACGGAGGCATCGGACGAAGTGACCTGCCGCTGGAAGGACGGCAAGATCGGCACCGTGCGCGCCCTGCGCCCCTATGGCGGCTACGGCGCCGTGGTCTTCCATCCCAAGAAGGCTGTTCAGAGCCCGGCCAACGCGTCGTTCTCCTATGTGCCTCTTCTGAAAGAGATCGTCAAGTTCTTCCAGACCGGCGTGGTGCCCGTATCCAACGAAGAGACGCTCGAGATCTTCGCCTTCATGGATGCCGCGGAACGCAGCAAGGCTGCGGGCGGCCGGCCGATGAAACTCCGGTAGGTTCCGATGCGTAAGGCCCTTGCGGCGGTGCTCGCCGTGTTGGTGGCGGCAGGGGCCGCGGTGTTAGCCGCCGGCGCCGATGGCTTCCGCGGACCGCTCGAACGGCAGTTGCGGCACAGCCTGGGGCGCCAGGTGACGCTCGGCGGCTTGGGCATCGGGCTGTTCCCGCTCTCGATCAGCGCGGCCGACGTCACCGTGTCCGAGGACCCGGCCTTTGCGACCGGAAAACCGTTCGCGCAGGTGGAGGATCTTCGGGTGGCCATCGGCCCGGCCTCGCTCTGGACCCGCCAAATCCAGATCCGCGCCATCCAACTTCGGGGCGCCGCGGTCCATGTGGTCCAGTCCGCCGGCGGGCGCTGGAACTATGAAAGCCTGGGGGGCGGAGGGGAGGGCAGCACCGCGGTGGACCTTCTGGAAATCACTGGCGCCAGAGTGGACATCACCCGATCGGGTGAGGCGGCTGTCCTCGAAAACCTGGATCTTACCGTCAGGGATTACGCAGCCGGGAAACCGTTCCGAATCGAAGCCAAAATGGCGGCGGGCGGCGGCCAAGTCGCGTTTTCGGGAGAACAAAGGGAGAAAAATAGCTTTTCCGGCCGTCTGAAAGCCCGGAATCTGCCATTTGGCTTCGTTTCGAAATCGGCCCCGGCCGGGTCCGTGAGTGGCGAACTCCAGGTGACGGCCGGCTCCGGGCGTCTGGCGGTTCAGGGTCCCATGGAGGCCCGGCTCGACGCCGGAGCCGGAATCAAGGGACAGCTTGCGCTCAAAGGCCTTCCGCTCACAGCCACTCTGAACGGCGCCACCATTGACCTGTTCGGATCCGAACTGCAGGGCTCGCTCACGGCCAGCCGTCTCAGTCCGCCGGTTCTGGCGTTCGATCTTAAGGCCCGCTCGCTCAATCTGGACGAGATTCAGAAGCGCGCCGCGGCTCTAGGCGGACAGGCTGCCGGACCCTCGCCTCTGCGCCGGGTGCACGCGGCCGGCAGCATCGAAGCGGCCCAACTCCAGGTGCAGGGCGCCACACTCACCGAGATCAAGGCCCGGGCCGCCGTGGCCGGCGGGCTGATCCGCCTGGACCCCCTCACCGCCAACCTCTTCGGCGGCACTCACGCCGGGTCGCTCGACATTGACCTGCGCACGGCCAGCCCTCGCGTCGCGCTGAAGAGCCGGCTTCAGGGCGTGGAGGCCAACGATCTGCTGACAGCCTTCACCAACACTCGCCAAGGCCTTTACGGGCTGCTGGGCGTGGAGACTGATCTTACGCTCACGCCCCAGGGCACCGAGACCGTCAAGTCACTGAACGGCGATGTAGCTCTGGTCCTCACGGGCGGGCGCTTTCCGGCGTTGAACCTGATGAACGAACTGGCGGGTGTGGGCAAGTTTCTGGGGTTCAGGCCGGCGGGGGCGGCCGGCACTTCCATCACCCGGCTGGCGGGCCGCTTCCGGTTGAAGGATGGCGTGGCGGCGACCAGTGACCTCAGTCTGGAGGTGGCCGGCGCCTCGGTGGGCGGCGCGGGCCAGATCGATCTTGCGGCCCAGACCCTTGACTTGCGCCTCAATGCCATTCTTGGCCGTGAACTCAGCCAGCAGTTCGGCGGCAACCGCGTGGGTGGCTTCCTCTCCACCGTTCTGGCAGGGGACAGGGGCGAGTTGATTATCCCGTTAAGTATCAGTGGTTTACTGCTCAAACCCAAAGTATCGCCGGATCTGCCAAGGGTGGCCGAACTCAAAGCCCGGCGCGTGCTTCCGTCAACCCAGTCGATCACCAAAGGGCTGGCTGAGGCCCTGCAAGGTAACCGGGATGGGCTGAAGCGCCTCGGCGGTCTGCTGGGCGGCCAGACGGACCCGCCCCGCTAACGTTTTCGCGGCTTTTTGCCGAATAAAACAGGTGTGTAGAGGCATCCTATGAATGTCTTCGCTGCCCGCACAGAAGGAGATGGATGGCTGACGCGAATCCGTTCCAGGACCCATTGAGGTTTGAGCGCCGCCTGCCCCCGTGTGCCGTTGTGATCTTCGGCGCCAACGGGGATCTGGCTCAGCGCAAGCTGCTGCCTGCGCTCTACCGGCTGGCGTTCGAGCGCCGCATTCCGCCGGGTTTCGCCATTCTGGGCAATTCCCGCACGGAGATGTCCGATGAGCAGTTCCGCGACAAGATGCGCGACGCCGTCGCCAGGTTCCTGGAAGACAGCCCGTTCGAACAGGCGCTGTGGGATGACTTTGCCCGCGGTCTCTACTACGTGGCGGGCGACTTGTCCGACCCCGGCTTGTATCAGCGCATGGCGGGGCGTCTTGAGACCATCGCCGCCGAGCGCAAGACCGGTGGCAACGTCCTCTATTATCTCTCCACCCAGCCGAGCCACTATGGGCCGGTGATTGAGGGGCTGGGCAGCGCGGGGCTCCAGAAGGCGCCCGATGAAGGCTCCTGGCGGCGCATCGTCATTGAGAAGCCGTTCGGCCACAACCTGACCACGGCCTTTGAACTGGACCGGTGCGTTCACAAGGTCTTCGATGAGTCCCAGGTCTACCGCATCGATCATTACCTGGGCAAGGAGACCGTCCAGAACATCCTGGCATTTCGCTTCGGCAACGGTATCTTTGAACCGTTGTGGAACCGCCGCTACATCAACCATGTGCAGATCACCGCGGCCGAGTCCATCGGCGTGGGAAGCCGCGGCGGCTATTACCAGGAAGCCGGCGCCCTGCGTGACATGATTCAGAACCACCTGCTGCAGGTGATGGCCACGGTCGCCATGGAGCCTTCGGCGGTCTTCGAGCCGAATGCCGTGCGAGACGAACGGGCCAAGCTTCTGCGGTCCATTCGGATCATGAAACCGCAGGAAATCGAACTGAACGCCGTCCCGGGACAGTACGGACCGGGGCGCATCGGCGGCGAGGATGCCAAGGGTTTCCGCCAGGAAAAGGGCGTCGATCCTGAGGCGCAGACAGACACGTACTCCGCGGTGACGTTTTTCGTGGACAACTGGCGCTGGGCGGGTGTTCCGTTCTACATTCGCAGCGGAAAACGGATGCCGAAGCGCGTTACAGATATCGCGATTCAGTTCAACACGGCGCCCTTGAGCCTGTTCCCCAGCGAAGTCTCCTCGCGGCCGAATCAACTGATTCTGCGCATCCAGCCGGAGGAAGGCATTTCGCTCCGGTTCGTCTCCAAGCAGCCTGGCGGCGGCATGCGCATGCGCCCGGTCTCGATGGACTTCAACTACGGCAGCAGCTTCGGTGTCCGCACGCCCACCGCGTATGAGACTCTGCTGCTGGATGTGATCATGGGTGACTCGACGCTCTACACGCGCCAGGACATGGTGGAAGCCAGTTGGCGTGTCGTCCAGCCCATTCTCGACTACTGGGCTGAGCGGAAGTTCGACTTGCCGAACTATGCCGCCGGAAGCTGGGGTCCGAAGGCATCGGATGAGATGCTGGCACGCCGGGGCCACGTCTGGAGGATTCCATGAGCACCGCCGCCCCCGCGCCCATCCAGGCGGAGAAGATTCTCAAGGAGCTGGAGAATCTCTGGATTTCGCTGGGACAACAGGAGGGTGAGGACGAGTCGACGGGCGTCCTGCGCGCCTGCTCCATGACTTTGCTGGTGGCGATTGAAGAGCCGCCGTTTGGCGGTGAAGACGCCGCCGCGCCGGACACCCGCGCCGATGTGGGAGAGACCGTCGCCGAGCTGATGCATGACTATCCCAGCCGGGCCATCGTCCTGAGGGTTCCCATGGGCGACGCTCCGCTGCTGGACGCGCGTGTCTTTGCCCAGTGCTGGATGCCCTTCGGGCGCCGTCAGCAGATCTGCTGCGAGCAGATCGAGATCAGCGCCACACGGCCGTCGCTGCCCCATGTTCCGGCGGTGATTCGGGGACTCACGGCTCCCGACCTGCCGCTGGTGCTGTGGTGCCGCGATGCCGATCTGCTGGAGGCTCCCGCGTTTGACCAGATTCTGCCGCTGGCCTCGCTGTTGATTGTCGATTCGCGCGCGGTCCGGTCCCCGCGCCAGTGGCTGGCCAAACTCCGGACGCTCGAATCGGGCGGCCTGCGCGTCGCGGACCTGGCCTGGACCCGCATCACGCGCTGGCGCGAAAGTGTCGCGCAACTCTTTGACCACGTCGACCTTCGGGGTCTCGCACGAAAGATCGAATCCGTCACCATCCGCTATTCGACGCCGGACGTACCGGTGGCAGCCATGTACCTGGGCGCCTGGGTGCGAGCCTGTCTGGGGCGCGAGGTTGGTGTGACGCTGGAGCAGGCAGGCCAGGCCATGCCCTGGGTGATCCAGGAGATGGTGCTCGAAGGCGCGGGCGTGAGAGCCAGCATCGTGCGCCGCGATCGCAATGCCGTGGAGATGGAGACCTCGGGCCATTCCACGCGGCTTCAGTTCCAGCGGCTCACCGATGCCGAACTGGTGCGCGAGGAACTGTCCATTCGGGGCCGGGACGAGATCTATGAACGGGTGCTCGATCTTCTATGAGCTTCGAGCGGGAAGTCCATTCCAGCCCCGAAGCCGCTGCCGCCGCATGCGCCCTCCATATCCTGGACAGTCTCGCCGGCCGCACCGCCACGCTGGCGCTGTCCGGGGGGACCACGCCCAGAATGATGTTCGCGGAAATGGCTCGCCGGCCTTTCGACTGGACCCGTCTGCACATCTTCTGGGTGGATGAACGCGCCGTTCCGCCCGGCGACGAACAGAGCAATTACCGCCTGGCCCGCGAGCATTTGCTGGAACCGGCGGGCGTTCCCGCGGCGAATGTCCACCGCATCGAAACCGAACTGCCTCCGTTTGAAGCCGCCAAGCGCTACCAGGCCGTGATCCGCGAGTTCTTCGCGCTCAGTGAAGGAGAACTCCCGCGCTTCGACATGATCCATCGGGGAATCGGCGCCGACGCGCACACCGCCAGTCTCTTCCCCGGCGAACCGCTGATTCACGACGAGGCCGGCATCGCCGCCGCCGTCTACGTTGAAAAGTTCAAGCAGTTCCGCGTCACGCTGCTGCCTGGGGTGCTGCGGGCGGCCCGGCAAACCGCCATGCTGGTCTGCGGCGCCGATAAAGCCGCGCCCATGGCAGCTATCACGGGTCCCACCCGCGACCCGCTTCGCTGGCCCGCCCAGGTGGTGACGGGGACGGGCGCGCCGGAGCGCTGGTTTATCGACGAGGCTGCCGCCGGCTTGTAGCCTGAATCAGGGAGCGAATGTCCACGGGCAAGTCTCCTTATGGACGCTCGCAGGTGCGCTGTGCCGCTTCCGTCTTTCCGGAACTGTCACCGACTAGCCCGTTTTTCTCACGGGAAGTGTAGCGGAAAGCCGCATTCTCTGGCATAACTGATTTTTCTAGTAAAAGTTGTGCGAAGAGAGGAGCGGCTTTCCCCTATGACAGAGTGTAGCCAATCAGAGTTCGA
>VFZY01000064.1 GCA_016870915.1 Acidobacteriota bacterium
GCTCCCCATCCCCCTGCCCGGTAGGCTGCAAGCCAGTTGTAGATGCAGGCCCGGGCAAAACCCAGTGCCTGGATCACCACCTCTGGACTCTCGCCCGCTTGCACTCGCTCGACGGCGCGGATGCGGATCTCTTCCAAGGTCTTGTGATCAAGAGATCGGGCATCTCGCTTGGGCATGATCCATTTTACCAGATGTCTACCTACTTATGCACTCATTAATAACATCCCCCGGCGCTACCGCAGCGCGGCCATTAACGCACCGGTATGCCGCAGAATACCCAGCCGCACCCGGTCCATGGCGGCCTGAGCGTCGCCGTACGCAGCCCACTTTTCGTTCTCCATGAACCGCGCCTCTTCCACCTGCCTCACCGTGGCCCGTCCCTCCTCGGCTTGCGCCAACACCACCGAAACCTGATCACGAGCCAGATCCAGATCCAGCTTCGCCACTTCCCGCGCGCCCTCCGCCGCTCGCAGATCCTCGTAAAGCTTCTTCACGTCCAGCGTGATCTGGCTCCGCTTGAACGACGCCTCCGCCCGCAGACGGCTGATTTCAGCGTTCGCCTGCGCCTGCTGCACGGCAGGCCCGGACCCCGTGAACACGGGAATCTGAATCGACGCCCCAAGCTGCGTGTTGTTCCGCTGGAATCGCTGAAAGTAGTCCTCAAAGTTGTTGAACCGGGCGAAAAGCGCGTACTGGGCGATCAGATCCACCTTGGGCAGCCGCGCGGCGCGGGCGGAGGAGACCTCAAACCCCTTGGCCAGGATCGCCGATTCGATGCGCCGCAGTTCCTGGCTGGATTCGATGGCGGCCGCCACGGCGGCTGGTTCAGCGGCGGGAAGGTCCCACTGGATGCCGGGCTCCGGCGTGGGTTCCACGCGGTCCTCCGGCGTCAAGCCCAGAACAGCCGCGAGCGAACGCTCAAGAAAGGCCTGTTCATCGCGCAAAACAGCCGCCTTCTGCCGCGTCCTGGCCAGGTTCAGCGCCGCTTTCTTGCTCTCAAGGGGAAGAACGCGCCCCTCCGCAACCGCCGCCGCGGCGGATTCGGCCACCCGCACCAGGTTCTCCACCTGCTGGGCCACGGTGCGCGCTGCGCGGGCGATCCGCGCGGCGTCCAGATAAAGAGTGACTGTGCGATGCACGATCTCGTCGCGCCGCGCCCCGGCGTCGATCTGCGCCGTGCGCACGTTCTGGCGCGCCTGGGCCAGGGCATGCGTCTTCTGCCGGTCGAACAGAGTCTGCGATGCACGCGCCTGAACAATCGACGGCGCTGAGCCGTCAATGCTCATCGGGAACCCCTGCGTCCACGCCAGGCCGCTGCCCACCGCGGCCTTCAGCAGGAAAGGATCGCGCGCCAGCCGTACCGCGTGCTCCCCGCGGATCTCGTCAAAGCGGGCGATGGCGAGTTCTGGATTCTGCTTCAGGGCAAGCTCGGCCGCTTCACGCAGCGTCAGCGTGCGGGTTTCGGCAAGCGAGAGACAGACAAGCGCCGGAGAGAGGAGAAGGGCCTTCACCTCTCGAACATAGCGCAGCCGCTAGCGGCCCAGCACGGCGTAACGCGAGGCGACATCCAGCAGCAGACTGGGGAACGTGCCGATCACCAGCGTGGCCACGGCCGAACCCACCAGCACGAACTTCAGCGCGCCGCCCATCTCCTGCGTGTTCTCCACGGTATCGCCGGGCTCCTCCATGTACATCACCACCAGAATCCGCAGGTAGTAGTAGGCGGCCACCGCCGAATTGAGCAGCCCAAGAACCGTCAGCCAGATCAGCCGGGCGTCCAGCGCCGCTTTGAAGATGTAGAACTTGCCGAAGAATCCGCCGGTCAGCGGCACCCCGATCAGCGACAGCAGGAAGATGGTCAGCATGGCCGCGCTCAACGGCTGGCGCGCGCCCAGACCCGCCAGGTCCTTGATCTCAACGAACCGCTCGCCCTTGCCCACCAGGCAGGTGATCACCGCAAAGGCCCCCAGATTGGTCAGGGCATAGGCGGCCAGATAGAACATCGCCGCTTCAATGCCCAGCTTCGAATGCGTGGCCACCGCCACCATCACATAGCCGGCGTGCGCGATGGAGGAGTACGCCATCAGCCGCTTGACGTTGGTCTGGCGCAGGGCGGCGAAGTTGCCCACGATCATCGTCACCAGCGCGGAAGCCCAGACAATGGGTTCCCAGCGGTCCGCCACCGGCTCAAACGCCGTGACGAAGACCCGCAGAAACATCGCGAACGCGGCGGCCTTGGGCCCCGACGAAAGAAACGCAGCCACCGGCGAGGGAGCACCCTGATAGACGTCGGGCGCCCACACCTGGAACGGAGCGGCGGAAACCTTGAAGGCGAACCCGACAAACATTAGCGCGCACGCCGCGCCGATCATCATCATGCTGTTCGAGATGTCCCGATTGGCCAGATCCGCGCGAATCTGCGAAAGGTCCGTCGTGCCGGTGAGACCGTAAATCCAGGCCACCCCGTACAGCAGGAAGCCCGTGGCAAAGGACCCCAGCAGGAAGTACTTGAGCGCCGATTCGCTGTTCCGCGCATCGTCGCGCAGATACCCCGCCAGAACGTAGCTGGCAATGGAGGAGATCTCAAGGCCGATAAAGATCATGATCAGCTCGTTCGACGTGACCATGAGACTCTGGCCCACCACGGAGAAAAGCACCAGCGCCCAGTATTCGCCCGGGTTGGCGCCCTCCCGGGCCAGGTACTGGCTGGAACCCAGCACGGCCAGGATCGCCACGCCAATCACCAGCACACGGAAGAATGTGGCAAAGCCGTCAATGATCAGCAGCCGGTTGAACGCCGGCCCCGGGTCATTGTAGGCGATCACGGCGGCGGCCAGCGCGGCGGCCAGGGCAAACAGCGCGAACGCCTTCAACCGGCCCTTGTTCTCCGGCGCCATGATGGCTTCCAGCACCATCAGAAAGACGCCCGCCAGCGTCAGCAGCGTCTCCGGGAGGAAACGCATCATTTCCTGGGCACTGGGCATGAAGCTAGCGGGCATTGGCTACCTCCGCCGGCACCGAACGGGTTGCTTGCACTTTGGTCTGTTCCAGAATCTTGGCGTTGGAAGCGCTGACGGCGGGCAGGAAGCTTTGGCTGTACATGCCCATCCACACCATCAGCACCAGAAGCGGCGCAATCGCGATGAACTCGCGCTTGCCGATATCGGTGACATGGTGGGCCACCGAATCGGGCGTCTCGCCGTAGAAGGTCCGCTGCACCATCCACAGCATGTAGCACGCCGAGAGAATCACCCCCACCGCCGCGCCCACCGCCCAGCCGAAGTTGGCCTGCGCGGCGCCCTGCAGCACCAGATACTCGCCGATAAAGTTGTTGAGCGTCGGCAAACCGATGCTGGCCAGTGTGGTGATCACGAAAATCGTGGTCAGGATCGGCGCGGGCGTCGCCACGCCGCCGTAATCCTTGATCTCAAGCGAGTGCTGCCGCTCATACAGATAACCCACCAGCATGAACAGAGCGCCGGTGGAAATACCGTGGTTCAACATCTGGTAAACGGCCCCGTCCAGGCCCTGCTGGTTGAACGAGAAGATACCCAGCACCACGAAACCAAGATGGCTCACCGACGAGTACGCCACCAGCTTCTTCATGTTGGGCTGCACCATCGCCACCAGGGCGCCGTAAATGATGCCCACAATGGCCAGGCCGGCAATCCAGTTGGCGTTGGCGCGGGCCGCTTCCGGAAACAGCGGCAGGCAGAACCGCACCAGCCCGTAAGTGCCCATCTTCAGCATCACCGAAGCCAGCATGACGGAACCCGCGGTGGGCGCCTCCACGTGCGCGTCCGGCAGCCAGGTGTGCAGCGGGAACAGCGGCACTTTGATGGCGAACGAGAAGAAGAACGCCAGGAACATCAGCGTCTGTTCCAGCGGCGAGATCGCCACCTGCCCGCTCCGGATCTGGTTGAGAATGGCGAAGTAATCGAACGTTCCCGTCTTCAGGTAGAGCCAGATGATCGCCGCCAGCATCAGCACCGAGCCCGCCATCGTGTACAGGAAGAACTTGACGGCCGCATAAATGCGCCGGTCGTGGCCCCAGATGCCGATGAGGAAATACATCGGAACCAGACAGACTTCCCAGAACACGTAGAACAGAAACATGTCCAGGGAAACGAAGACGCCGATCAGCCCGAACTCCAGCAGCAGCAGATAGCCGTAATAGAGCGTCACCCGGTCGCGAATGTACTTCCAGGAGACCAGAATGGCCAGCGGCGTCAGCAGCGTCGTCAGGATCACCAGCCACAGGCTCAGACCGTCCAGACCGATGTGAAAGCGGATCTCCGGGTACGCCACCCAGATCGTGTTCGTGACGAACGACATGTCGCCCGGATTCGCCAGCACCGGCCAGATCAGCGACAACGAACTGACAAAGATACCCAGCGAAAACCACAGCGCGAACTGCCGGGCGATCCTCTGGTGCATGAACAGCAGCATCAGAAACCCGAGCAGCGGCAGGAAGAGGATGGTATTCAGAATCACCGGGCACCTCCGGCCGCGCCAAGCATCACAAGGAAGATGACGGCTCCCAGCACCACCCAGTTGGCGTAGGATCGGATGTTGCCCGATTGCAGCGTGCGCAACGCCCCGCCAATGGATCGCGAAACGCCACCCATGCCATTGACGATCCCGTCGATAAACCCTGCATCCACGCCCCGCCACAGCACAATCCGCGACCCGTGTTCCAGCGGATGGACAATCGCCGAATCGTAGGCCTCATCCACGTAGTATTTGTTGTCGATCAGATTGTAGAGACCGCGCAGTGAATTGGCGATGCCTTCCGGAATCCCGGGGCTCACCACGTAGAAGAGATAGGCCAGCACAATGCCGCCCAGGCCCACCAGGGTGGTGATGTTGCCCGCCATCGCGTCATGCCCCTCGGCCATCTTCGGGAAGAAGGGCTCAAGCCAGTGCGGAATGCCAAGGAAGCCGCCGGCGATCGAAAGGCCGGCCAGCAGGATGAGCGGAATCAGCATCACCGCCGGTGATTCATGCGGGTGCGCCTTGCCGCGATACTCGCCGAAGAACGTGAGAAAGATGCAGCGGAACACGTAGAAGGACGTAATGCCCGCCGTGATGGTGCCCACCCAGTACATCCAGTGCGCGTGATGGTGGGCCGCAAGCAGAATCTCGTGCTTTGAATAGTAACCGGAAAGGCCCGGGAAGCCGGCGATGGCAAACGCGGCGATGAACAGCGTGGCGAACGTCCAGGGGATCTTCGTTCGCAGGCCGCCCATGTTGCGGATATCCTGCTCGCCGCCCAGGGCATGGATGACGCTGCCCGCGCCCAGGAAGAGCAGGGCCTTGAAGAACGCGTGCGTCACGACATGGTAGATGCCGGCGCCATACGCGCCCACGCCCAGGCCCAGAAACATGAAGCCCAGTTGGGAGACCGTCGAGTACGCGAACACCTTCTTGATGTCGTTCTGCGCCAGGCCAATCGTGGCGGCCATCACCGCGGTGGCCAGGCCAATCAGGGCCACGGCTTCCCGCGCCATCGGAGCGCCTTCATAAATGGGGAACGAGCGCGCCACCATGTAGACACCGGCCGTCACCATGGTGGCGGCGTGGATCAGGGCGGAAACCGGCGTCGGGCCTTCCATCGCGTCCGGCAGCCAGACATAGAGCGGAACCTGCGCCGACTTGCCGCAGGCGCCAACCAGAAGCAGCAGCCCGATGGCGGTGAGAATCCCGGTGTCCACGCCGCTCGCCTTCGGCAGCACGGCGCCGAAATCGAGCGAACCGAAGTGAATGAAGATCAGCAGCATCGCCAGCGCGAAGCCGAAATCGCCCACGCGATTCACAATGAACGCCTTCTTGCCCGCGTCGCCCGCGCTCTTCTTCAGGAAGTAAAAACCGATCAGCAGATAGCTGCACAAACCCACGCCCTCCCAGCCAATGAAGAGCAGCAGGTAATTGGCGCCCAGCACCAGAATCAGCATGAAGAACATGAACAGATTCAGGTAGCAGAAGAAACGGTAGTAGCCCTTCTCATGGGACATGTAGCCGGTGGCGTAGATGTGGATCAGCGTGCCGATGCCCGTCACCACAAGCAGCATCACCGCGGACAACCGGTCAATCGCCAGGTCGAAGCCGACGTTGAGTGAGCCGCTCGCGATCCAGGTGAAGTAGCGTTCCACGTAGGCCGTGTTCAGATCGCCCAGCGCAATGAGAGTCTTCGAAACCCAAAGAAAAGCCAGCAGCACGCTGCCGATGGAAACCATCGAGACCAGCGGGTCCGGCTTGGCGTGGCTGTCATGGCCGCCGTGATCGTGCCCCTGACTGTGCGAATGGCTGTGCGAATGTCCGTGCCCATGCCCATGTCCATGGGCGGCGGCGTGCGCGGCGCGGTCCCGCATCTGGCCCACCACGCCATTGATCAGCGCGCCCGCCAGCGGCAGGGCCGGGATGAGCCAAAGTTGATGTGCGTTCTCGTTCATCGATTCCCTAAAGCGGCCGGTCAGTTATTCAACGAATTGATCTCATCCACTTCCAGCGTGGACTTGTTCTTATAGATGGTCAGAATGATCGCCAGCCCCACCGCGGCTTCGGCGGCGGCCACCACCATCACGAAGAAGGTGAAGATATGGCCGGAGACCTGCTTCAACTGGTAGGAGAAGGCGATAAAACTCAGATTCACCGCGTTCAGCATCAGTTCGATGGACATGAACACCGTGATAATGTTGCGCCGGAAGAGGAACCCGGCCACACCCAGCCCAAACAGAATGGCGCTGAGAATCAGATACCAGGCGACCGGCGGATGTTCCGGAATCGGCAGTGGAGGCATGGCGTCGTTAGAACTCCTTCCGGGCAAGCACCATCGCGCCCAGAATGGCGATGAGAATCAGAACCGAGGTCACTTCAAACGGCAGCAGATACTCGGTGAAGAGGCTGCGTCCAATCTCCCGGGCCCCGCCCTGGGTGAAGGAGCCGAAGATCACCGGGTCGCTGTCGCCCAGCATGTCGTGCAGGATGCAGGATGCCACGCCAACGAAAATCACCAGCAGCGGAGCCCCCACCAGGTACGGCTTCCACGGCCGGGCCACGCGCTTCTCCGCGCCCGCGTTGAGCAGCATGATCACAAACACGAACAGCACCATGATGGCGCCCGCGTAAACCACAAGCTGGACCATCGCGATGAACTCGGCGCCCAGCAACAGATAGAGCACCGCCAGCGATCCCATGACGCCAATCAGCGACAGGGCGCTGGTGATGGGATGCGTCTGAATCACCAGATTGATGCCGCAGGCAACGGCGATTGCGGCGAAGGCGAGGAAAAAGAGTGAATCCATCTTAGTTGCTGAAGACCGCCACGAAAAAGCTGGTTGCCAGAAGGTTCACCACCGCGACGGGGAACAGGAACGTCCAGGCGAACCGCATCAGTTGGTCATACCGGAAGCGCGGCAGCGTGCCGCGCACCCAGATAAACAGGAAGAGCAGAATGCCGGTCTTGCCGGCGAACCAGAACACAGGCAGCAGAATCTGCCGCACCGGCTCAAGCATCGGAAGCACGGCGCAACCCGCGAACAGCGCCGCGATGCCCAGGAAAATCAGGCCGAACACGGGCAGCGTGATGTTGTCCCACTTGCCGCGGGGCTGCGTCACGCCATGGAACAGCATCACCGCGCCGCCGGCCGCGAACAGCAGCGGCGGAATGAAGTCGGAACCCAGTTCCCGCGGAAACGGCGGATGCCAGCCGCCCAGGAAGAGCAGCGTGGCAATCGAGGTCACCGTGATCATGTTGGCGTATTCCGCCATGAAAAACGCCGCGAACTTCAGGCTCGAATACTCGGTGTGGAACCCGGCCACCAGCTCGTTCTCAGCCTCGGGCAGGTCGAACGGCACGCGGTTGGTCTCCGCGAACGCCGTGATCACATAAAGGATGAATGCCACCACCTGCGGGAACGGCATCTGGAAGATGGCCCACCGGGGCAGGAAACCGAAGTAGAAGCCTTCCTGGGTCCCCACAATTTCCCGGAAACTCAAGGTGTTCGCCAGCAGCAGCGGAGAAGCCAGGGCCAGCGCCATGGGCAGTTCGTAGCTGATCATCTGCGCCGAACTCCGCAACCCGCCCAGCAAAGCATACTTGTTGTTCGAAGCCCATCCGCCCAACGCCACGCCGTAGACGCCCACCGAGGTCAGACCCAGAATGAACAACAGGCCAACACTCAGGTCCGTCATCCCCATCTGCGTCTTCACGCCGGCAATCTCAATCTCGGGGCCGAAGGGAATCACCGATATGGCGAGTAGGGCCAAAACCACGCCCAGGAACGGCGCCAGAAAGTAAAACGGCTTGTTCACGTGCGAAGGCACGTAGCCTTCCTTGGTCAACAGCTTGATCACATCCGCCAGCGGCTGCAACAACCCATGCGGACCCACACGCCGGGGCCCCGGCCTGAGCTGAATGTGCGCCAGCACCTTGCGCTCAACCCACTGCAGGTAGGCAAGCGTCGTGAGCAGCACAAAGGCAATCAGCCCGGCTTTGATCAGTGAGAGGACTATGAAATCCATTCGAGTTCCCGTCTACTCCCTTTCGTGGCGGAACAACCCGCCCGGACTCTCCATGACGGAATTCAGAACCTTGGAATACCGGCCCAGCGAACCGGAGGTGAACAGCGTATCCCCGGCGGAGCGGATCAGCTCAGGCCGCGCCTGGGATGCCACCCGCCCGTTGACCGGCATGGTGAGCGCGGCGGCCCCGGCGGTCAGCACCGCAGCGGGCACGTTATAGCCCCGCACCGTCTGCTGAATCTCGGCGAACACCTTATCGGGTGTCCAGATACCGGCGTTGATGCCCATCTCGCGCGCGATCAGACCGATGATTTCAAGGTCCGCCTTGGCGCCCATCGTGCGAATGGCCGGCTTCAGCTTCTGCACTTCCCCGCACGTGTTGGTGACCGTTCCGTTCTTCTCATACGCCGAAGCCGCGGGCAGCACCACATCGGCGCGCTGAGCCGTCTCCGTCAGGAAGAGATCCTGCACCACTACAAACGCACCGGCGTTGGCGAGCGTGGCGCTCTTCAACGGATTGGCGCCCACCAACCACAGCACGTCAAGCTTCGCGTCCGCCAGCATCTCCGGCGCCGCCAGGCCCGGCTTCTCCACGGCCTTGAAACCGGGGCCCAGATCCGGCAGCAGCCCCATGTCCACCGCGCCGCGGCTGTTCGAGTTGTCCAGCAGGCAGACGTAGCGAACCGGAATGCCGAGCGAATCGCCGAACGCCACCAGCTTCCGCACCGCTTCGCCCTTGATCGCATCGCCGAACAGAATGGTCAGATCGCCCGCCGCGGCCAACTTCTCGCGCAGACCTTCAATCGCCTGCAACTCGCCCCCCGCCTGAGCGCGCACGGCGGCCAAGGCAATCTCGTCCTCGCGCACCGGGCCCGGCGTTACCGTGAAAAGCTTCGCCGCATGATGCCGGAAGTTGGCGCGCAGTTGGAAGGCAATCAGCGGATGCTGCTGCGAAAGATCGGCGCCCACGATCAGTGCGCCTTTCGCCGTGTAAAGATCGGCGACGCTCGCCAGGGCGTTCTCCCGGCCGCTCAGCGCGTCCAGCAGCGTGGCCAGATCGCCGGACCGGTGATGGTCGATGTTGTTCGTGCCCAGGCCCGTCCGCGCGAACTTCTGCAGGAAGAAGTTTTCCTCGTTCGTGGTGCGCGTCGAACCGATGACGCCAAAACGGCCGCCGGCTGCCTTCACTTCCTTGAACTTCGCCGCCACCGTCGCCAGCGCTTCGGACCAGGAGACCGGCTCCAGCTTGCCGTTCACCCGCACCAGCGGCGCCTGCAGGCGCTCATTGTGCGAGGTGAAGTCGAACGCGTAGCGGCCCTTGATGCACAGAAATTCGCCATTGATGCCGCTGCGGTCGCGGTTGTTGCCGCGCATGATTTCGTTGTTCTTCACGCCCAGCGTCGTCTTGCAGCCGTCGCCGCAGTGCGTGCAGACCGTGCCCACGTGCGTCATTTCCCACGGGCGCGTCTGATACCGGTAGCTGCCGCTGGTGAGCGCGCCCACCGGGCAGATGTCGATGCAGGCCCCGCATTCGTCGCACTTCAGATGATCCTCGCCGTTCGGCACAATCTCCGAAATCACGCCGCGATTGGAAACGCCCAGCGCCCCCACGCCCAGGCCCTCATCGCAAACACGCACGCACCGGTAGCAGAGAATGCAGCGCGGCGCGTCATAGAACACCACCGGCGACCACTGCTTCTCCGGCGTATGAACCTTGTTCTCCACGTGCCGGCTTTCGCCCGCGCCGTACCGGAACACCATGTCCTGCAGTTCGCACTCACCGCCCTTGTCGCACACCGGACAGTCCAGCGGGTGGTTCGAAAGCAGAAACTCCAGCGTGCCCTTCCGCGCCGCCACCACATTCGGGGACTCGGTGTGAATCACCATGCCCTCGTTCGCCGTCAGCGTGCAGCCGGGCTGCAGCTTCGGCATCTTCTCCACTTCCACCAGGCACATCCGGCAGGCGGCCTGAAGCGAATAGCCTTCGTAGTAACAGAATGCGGGCACTTCAATGCCCATCGCCTTGGCGGCTTCAATGATCAGCGTGCCCTGCGGAACCTGCGTCTGGCGGCCGTTGATCGTAATGTTGACGGTTTGCGACATTGTGCGGTTCGCGTCTCCCTAGGAAATAGCCACCAGTTGATCGGGCCCGCTCACCGGCACCATCACCGGCCGCACTTTCGCCTCGAACTCGTCGCGGAACTTCTCCACCAGCGAAATGGTGGGCATCGCCGCCGCGTCGCCAAGCGCGCAGAAGGTGCGGCCCAGCATGTTCTTCGAAAGCTCGTTGATCAGGTCGATATCCTGCTTCCGGCCCTCGCCGTTGTTCATCCGCCACAGCATTTTCTTGAGCCAGGTTGTGCCCTCGCGGCACGGAATGCACCAGCCGCAGCTCTCATGGGCGTAGAACGACATGATCCGGAGGCCCACCGCCACCATGTCCGTCGTGTCGTCCATGATCACCACTCCGCCCGAACCCAGCATGGATCCGGCCTTGGCCACCGTGTCGTAATCCATCGCCAGATCGCACTCATCGGCCCTGAGAATCGGGCACGAGGAGCCGCCCGGAATCACCGCCTTCAGCTTCCGGCCGCTGCGCAGCCCGCCGCCCACCGCATCGATCATCCACAGCAGGTTCGCGCCCATCTTCAGTTCGAACACGCCCGGATTGTTGATGTGGCCCGACAGGCAGAACATGCGCGTGCCGCCGTTTTTGGGCGTGCCCAGATCGGCGAACGCCTGGCCGCCCATGTTGATGATGTGGGGAACGGCGTAAAAGGTCTCGACGTTGTTCACCACCGTGGGGCACTGGTACACCCCGTGGGTCGCCGGGAACGGAGGCTTCAGGCGCGGGTTGCCCCGCTTCCCCTCCAGCGATTCCAGCAGCGCGGACTCCTCGCCGCACTCATAGGCGCCCGCGCCCGTGTGCGTCGAAAGGTCGAAGTTCATCCCGGTGCCCTGAATGTTCTTGCCCAGCCAGCCGCGCGCGTACGCTTCATCGATCGCCCGGTCCATGTGATCGATCAGATAGCGGTACTCGCCGCGGATGTAGATGTAGCCCTTCTCGGACCCGATGGCGCGCGCCGCGATCATCGTGCCTTCAATCAGCCCGTGCGGGTCCTCTTCCATCAGCACCCGGTCCTTGCAGGTAGCGGGCTCCGATTCGTCGGCGTTCACCACAATGTACTTCGGCTTCGGAGAATTGCGCGGCACAAAGCTCCACTTCATGCCGGTGGGGAAGCCGGCGCCGCCGCGGCCCCGCAGGGCCGACGTCTTCACCTCGCCCACAATCTCGTCCGGCGCCATCTGCATGGCTTTGAGGAACGCCTTGTAGCCGTCGCTCGCCAGGTACGTATCGATCGATGCGGAGTTCGGCAGCCCGAACCGCCGGGTCAGGACTCTGGTCTCGTGCGGACTCGGTTGGTTGTAGAGCATCGTTTATTGAATCTTTCGCAGGCTGTCCAGCAACTGGTCGAGTTTCTCGGGCGTCACCTTGTGGTGGAAGTCGTAGTTGATCTGCACCGCCGGAGCCCAGGAGCAGGCCCCCATGCACTCCACCTCTTCCAGCGAAAACACACCGTCCGCCGCGGTCTCCTTGTGGCCGATGCCCAGCTTCTTCGCGGCGTGATGGTAAAGCTCCGTGCCGCCCACCAGCATGCAGCTGACGTTCGTGCAGACCTGTACATGATACTTCCCGATGGGCTTGCGGTGGAGCATCGAATAGAAACCCACCACTTCGTCCACCTGCACCCGCGGCGTGCCGGTGCGATGGGACACCTCGTCCACCACTTCCTTCGTCACGGCGCCCACTTCGTCCTGAATGAACAACAGCAGCGGGATCACCGCCGAACGCTTCCGGTCCTCGGGATAGTTCCCCAGAATCTTCGAGATTCTCGCTTCCAGAGCGGGAGAAAAGTTCATCGGTCGCAGTCTCCCAACACAAAATCCATGCTGCCCATCGCGGCGATGGAATCGGCGATCAGCCGGCCGTCCAGCAGCGGCCCCAGGCCCTGCAGATTGCCGAAGCTCGGCGTCCGCATGTGCAGGCGATGCGGCTTGCCCGTGCCGTTCGACACCACGTAGTAGGCCAGTTCGCCGCGCGGCGCTTCAACGGCCTGGTAAATCTCACCGGCCGGCACGCTGAAGCCTTCGGTGACAATCTTGAAGTGGTAGATGAGCGCTTCCATCTGCGTCTTCATCTTTTCCCGGTCCGGCAGAACCACCTTCGGAGCGTCCGCCGTGATGGGCCCCTCGGGCAGCCCGTCCAGCGCCTGAACCACGATCTTCGCGGATTCACGCAACTCCCGCATCCGCACCCGGTACCGCGACCATACGTCGTTGCCCGTTTCCACGGGAACTTCGAACTGGAACTTCTCGTAGCTTGAGTAGGGTTCGGTCTTGCGAATATCCCACGGAAAACCCGCCGCGCGAAGCATGGGGCCGGTGATGCCCCAGTCGATCATGTCGTCCACCGGCATCGGGCCCACGCCTTGCGTCCGCATCTGCCAGATCGGGTTCGCGTTCAGCAGATTCTCGTACTCGTCCACGTTGGAGGGAAACTCGTCAATGAACCGGCGAACCGCCTGGAACCCGCCGCGCGGAGCATCCAGCGCCAGTCCGCCCACCCGGAAGTAGCTCGTCATCAGGCGCTGGCCGCTGAACATCTCAAACAGCCGGAGAATCTTCTCACGCTCGCGGAAGCAGTAGAAGAAGACCGTCATGGCGCCGATATCGAGCGCATGCGTGCCCAGCCACACCAGGTGGCTGTTGATGCGCGTGATCTCGGTGAGCATGACGCGCACCCACTGGGCGCGCGGAGGAATCTCAAGACCCAGCAGCTTTTCCACCGCCAGGCAGTAGCAGAGGTTGTTCGACAGGTTGGCCAGGTAATCCACCCGGTCCGTGAGCGGCACCACCTGCTGGTACGTCCGCACCTCGCACTGCTTTTCAATGCCGGTGTGGAGAAAGCCGATGTCGGGCGTCGCCTTGAGGATGGTCTCCCCATCCAGTTCCAGCACCACGCGCAGCACGCCATGGGTCGAAGGATGCTGCGGACCCATGTTGAGGGTCATCCGGCGCGTGGATCCGGTGTCGCCGGCCGCCGCGGGGTTCATCTCGAGTGTGGCCATGATCTTCTATGACTCCGTCGCGTAATCGTACTTGTGGCCGTGCACCGGAAAGTCCTTGCGCAGCGGGTGGCCCTGCCAGTCCGCGGGCATCATGATCCGGGTCAGGTTCGGATGGTTGCGGAAGACGATGCCAAACAGGTCGAACACCTCGCGCTCATACCATTCGGCGCCCCGCCAGACCGCGGTCGCCGAGTCGATCTCGGCCTCTTCGCCATGCAGGCGGGCCTTGATGCGCAGGCGGTCCACTTGCGGGGAGCGGTCTGAAACGGGCAATGCCTGAAGGTGATAGACCACTTCAAAACGGGGTTCCGTGGGGTGCCAATCCACGGCGGTCACCGAACTCAGCCGGTTGAAACCCTGGGCACGCAGCACGCGGCAGACATCCAGGATCCGCGAGGCCTTTACCACCACGGTCTTTTCGCCCAGCGCGATGCCCGCTTCCTCAATGGCATCCGGAACCTGTGCCAGCACGGCGGCAATGGCGGGGTGGGATTTCAGTTCGTCGGGAATCATGAGTCTGGCTATGCCGCCTTCCGGGTTTCCGAGCCGCCCTGCACCGTGGTCTCTTCCCGCGACCAGTCGAGCGCGCCCTTCTTCCATATGTAGAAGAACCCGGCCAGCACCAGCACGATGAACAGCAGCATTTCGACAAACGCGAACATCTTCAATTCACGGTAAACCACGGCCCAGGGATACAGGAATACCGCTTCAATATCGAACAAAATGAAGAGCATTCCCACCAGATAGAACTTCACGCTGAAACGCTCGCGGGCCGTGCCCTGAGGCTGCATGCCGCATTCGTAAGGCATATCCTTGGCCCGGTTGCGCACCTTCTTGCCAAGGAAATACGAACCGGCGATCAACCCGCCGGCCACCGCGATCGCGATCACAGCCTGCACCAGGATCGGGAAATAGAGCTGAGGATATGAAGTTGGCATGGAGTTTGAACGCGCGCCCGCGCGCCGGCGGGGTGAGGTGAAACGGTAATTTCCACTATACCTGAACTGAACCGGCCGATGCTGTCCGGCTCCAGCCCCGGTGTCCTTACTGCGCCGGCTTCGCCTCCACGGCGATCGCCGTCGCGATCACACCCAATTCCCGCTGGTCGCCGTCCGCCTTGAACGTCTTGTCCAGCGCGAACTCGACGGTCGCCGTCTCGCCCGGAATCGCCGCCGCCGGAATGTCTTCCTGATACACGTGATCGCCCACCCGGTCGATCTTCTGCGGCTTGAGCGCGGTGTTGTTCACGCTGGCCGTCAGTGTGGCCGATGTCCATTGCTTGAGCACCACCTCCGGCACCGTGTACTTCAACCGCAGCACTCCGCCGCGCTGCGCCGCGCCCAACGGCACCCTCACCTGAACCGTGAACTTCGCCATGGTCCATCGCCAGGCGTTCTGCTCCAGCGTGTGGAACCCTCGCGCCAGTTGCGATTGCGCTCGCGGGTCGGCCACATGCACCGAACTGGCCATGCCGCCGCCCGCCTCTTCTTCGATCACACGCTTGGCGCGTTCCTTCTTCGTGCAGCCGGGCGTAAGCAGCAGCGCCGCCGCGGCCAGGGCCGCGAGAATACAGTTTAGTCTCCGCATTTTTCCACTTCCACCAGACAACTGAAGAACACCGGCCCGCCGCCAATGTCGGTCACCCGGTCATCCACCAGCACGTTCACTCCCTGCCGGCCCGGCGAATGCTTCGGCCAGCGGACCGCGGGCACCCGAACCACGCCGGCGCGCACGTCGCCGGTCACCTCGGCACGCACCAGGCAACTGCCGCGGGCATTAAACACCCGTACTTGATCGCCTGTCACCACGCCGCGCGCCGCCGCGTCGCCAGGGTTCAGCCACGCCGCCGATGTCTGCCGGTCCACGTCATCGCGATTGCCGAACGTCGAATTCATGCTGTCGTCGTTCTTCGAACTCACCATCTCCAGCGGATACCGGCCATCGGCCCAGGCCCCCAGGCGTGACTCGACGGGCGGCGCATACTCTAGAACCTCGGCGCCGAATTCGCACCGGCCGGACGGCGTGCCGAACCCGCCCTCGGCGAACGGCAGGAAGGGATCGCCATTGTGCGCCACGTTCAACCGCACGGACCGCTCGGCCTCCAGCCGCTCATACGTGATGCCGTCCAGAAACTTGTGGCCGCTCGCCAGCAGCCCGCGAATCATCTCCTCTTCCGTCTCGCGGAAGCACGCATCGTCAAAGCCCATCCGCTCCGCCAGCAGCCGGAACACTTCAACGTTCGACTTCGCTTCACCGGGCGGCGGCACCACCGCATGCGCCATTTGAAGGTAGTGATGACCGTAGGCGAAGTAGGCGTCGGTGTGCTCAAGAAACGTGGTCGCCGGCAGCAGAATGTCGGCGAAGTCCGCCGTGTCCGTCTGGAACTGCTCCAGCACAACCGTGAACAGATCCTCGCGGCCCAGTCCGCGCATCACCCGCCGCTGATTGGGAGCAATGGCCGCCGGGTTCGAGTTGTACACAACCATCGCGTGGATGCCGGGATTCGCCGTCTCCTCCAGCACCTTGCCCAGCTCGATCATGTTGATCACCCGCGCCTCACGCCCCAGCGGCGACTTCTTTTGAAGATCCGGCCGCTCCAGCGCCGCGCGGTTCACCTGAAAAGCGTGCGAGGTCGAAAGCTGGAATCCGCCGCCCACATCGCGCCACGCCCCGGTGAGCGCCGGCAGCGACGCGATGGCACGCACCGCGCGTCCTCCACGGTCGCTGCGCTGCACGCCATAGTTCAGCCGGATCGCGGCCGGACGCGTCGTGGCGTATTCGCGCGCCAGCATCTCAATGTCGGCGGCGGGGATGCCGGTGAGCGCCGCCACGCGCTCCGGCGGATACTCGGCCGCCCGCCGGCGCAGGGCGTCGATCCCTTCGGTGTACCGCGCCACGTAATCCTTGTCTTCCAGGCCGTCGCGCAGAATGACGTGCATCAGGCCCAGCGCCAGCGCCAGGTCGCTGCCGGGGTAGATCTCAAAGTGGCGGTCGGCGGTGTGCGCGGCCCGCGTGCGCACCGGGTCGATCGTGTAGAAGCGCGCCCCCTTGCGCCGGGCCTCGACGATGAACGGCCAGAGATGCACGTTCGTGCCGAGGATGTTGGCGCCCCAGGCAATGATCAGCTTCGAATGCGCGAACTGCTCGGGCTCGGTGCCGTAGCGCAGTCCCAAGGCTTCGGTGGCCCCGGCCATGCCTGCCATCGAGCACACCGTGCGGTCCAGCCGCGAAGCGCCCAGCCGATGGAAGAACCGGCGGTCCATGCCTGAGCCCTGCAGATATCCCATCGTGCCGGCATAACTATAAGGAAGGATCGACTCGGGCTCGTACCGCTCCGCGGTCTCCCGCAGCCGCGCCGCCACCGTGTCCAGCGCCTCATCCCAGCCGATGCGCTCGAAACGGCCCTCGCCCTTGGCGCCCGCGCGGCGCTGCGGGTAGAGAAGACGCTCCGGGTGGTACTCGCGGTCCAGGTAGCGTGTCACCTTGGCGCACAGGAACCCACGGGTAATGGGATGCTCCGGATCGCCGCGCAGCCGGGTGGCTTTGCCATCTTCAATGTTCACCAGCAGCGCGCAGCAGTCCGGGCAGTCAAGCGCGCAGACCGAGCGGCGGACTTCCGATTGGACGGGCATCGTACTAGAGATTATAGCCGTGCCCGGTAGGAGCGATCGCCTGCCCGGCTCAGGGCTTCACCGGATCGCCGCGAAGACTGCTAGCCGGTAGTCTGAAGCTTCGGAGGTGTGTCCTGATGCGAGTAGTGCTGTCCCTGGTGGCGATGAGTGCCCTCGCCGCGGCCCCAGACTGGAGCTGGGTGGACCCGCGGGCTGAGTTTCTGGTTGGCGTCGAGTTCCGCCAGTTGCTGGAGTCGCCGCTGGGCAAAGGAGCCCTGGCTGAACTCAAGCGGTCCCGGGCGGCGGACGCTTTAACGCTGGAAGTGATGGATAGCATCGATCACGTGCTCGTGTACGGCAGCGGCGGGTCGCCGGTGCTGGTGGTGCGCGGCAAACTCGATCTGGCGAAGGTGAAGGCGATGGGAGCCAAGGCCGGCCTTTCGCTGGGCAAGTACATGAACTTCGACACCCTGGTGCCCTCGCAGCGTGGCATGCTCGACAAGCTGCACATCGCGCTGGTGAGCGACTCCCTCATCCTGATCGGTGACCCGCTGCCGTTGCGCGCCGCCCTGCGCCGCGGCCCGGCGGCGCCGGACGTGGCCGGGAAACCGGTGTTCGACCGGGCTCTGGTGATGGCCGAACAGTACGAACTCTGGGCCGTGGGCGAACCGAAGTCCGGACGCGTTCGCACGCCCGGCAAGATGGACGAGATCCAGCGCGAGGTATCGGGGATCTCGTTCGGCGCCTCGCTCCGTCAGGGCCTGGACATGCGGATTAAGGTGGATATGAAGGATGCCGGATCGATGGATCGTCTGGCACGCGTGCTGCAGGGGGTGGCGCCGGTGCCGTTGACGTCCTTCATGCCGGGAGCGGCCAAGGTGGAGTCCGTCTCCACGCGGCCGGAACGCAACACCATCCGGGTGCAGGGCATGGGTTCGGAAACCGTGGAACTGCCCTACAAGGCGCTGAAGTAGCGCCCGGCCGCCAGCGCCTGGACGAACTCGATGTCGCCTTCCAGGAAGTCGTAGCCGGGTAGCCGCGTGGCCTCTTCCCAGACAATCTGTTCGAAGATCTGGTTCGCCGGCTCGCCTGCAAACCGCTCCACTTTGTAGAACAGAAGCTCGATGGCCGGACGGCCCGGGTACGCATACCGGTAGCTGGTGACCAGCGGCCCGATGGTCGCTTCGATGGCAAGCTCTTCCCGCAGTTCGCGCCTCAACGCCTCCTCCGGCGCTTCGCCGGCTTCTACTTTTCCACCTGGAAACTCCCACTTCAACGGATGGCGGTCGTCGTGGCGGCGCTGGCAGATCAGCAGACGGCCATGCCGCGCAATGAGGGCCGCCACCACGCGGATGGGTGTCATGCGCAGCTCACAAACGTGAAGGCGTAGAGTTCCACGCCTTGCGAGCGGGTTTCCAGTTCAAGCACGCCCTCGGTGAAGGTGTCGCGGTGGATCAGCCGGTACATGCGGGGCGCCGTGATGGTGAGGCAGGTTTCGCCGCCGGGGTTCTCGTGGACGTCTTCCGTGCGGGCAGCGGGAGGGATGGGTCCGCCGTTTTCCCGGACGATGATCTGCCCCGAAGGCTGCTCGCCCGGGGCCGCTACCAGATTGACCTCGGCGGCCGAGTAGCGGAGCCGGAGCCGGGCAGCGTGGACGTCATTGCGGGAGGCGTTGGCGGCCAGGCACTCGCGGTCGGACCCCCACCAGCCGGCGATCTCAACGCTGCCTTCGGGTGGCGGCGCGCCGCCGTACTGATATTCGGAGAGCGCGTTCTCGACAAAGCCGCCGGGGTTCGCAAGCTGGCCTCGCACCGAGCCCAGGTAGAGCTCAGGCGTCGGGCGCGGGCAGGTGGCGGCGCGGCCGGGAGCATCCATGGCGCGCACAGGCGGCATGAGCGGCGGCATCTTTGCGCCGGGATTCAGATCGGAGAGGAGTTCCTGAATCGACTCCTCCATCTCGTGATAGCCGCCCTCGCCCAGTTGGAAGTAGCGTATGTAGCCGTCGCGGTCAATCAGATACTTCGCCGGCCAGCACTTGTTGGCGAAGGCCTTCCAGATGGCGTAGTCATTGTCGAGCACCACGGGATACGGAATGCCGAGCGAACCGATGGCGCGCTCCACGTGGCCGGGCGTCCGGGCAAAGACGAACTCGGGGGAGTGTACGCCGATCACCTGAAGCCCCAGGGCGGCGTAGCGTTCGTGCCAGCCGCGCAGGTAGGGCAGCGTGCGCAGGCAGTTGACGCAGGTGTAGTCCCAGAAGTCGACCAGAACCGTGCGGCCCCGCAATCCGCGCAGGGTCAGCGGCGGCGAGTTGATCCAGGCGGGGCCGATCTCCGGTGCATGCACCGTCTTCGGAAACAGCGGCATGAGAAACTTGCATTATAAACGGGCATGCTCTCGCCTCAACTCATTGACCACTTCGAGAACCCTCGCAACGCGGGCGACCTGGGTGCTGGCGCGGTCGTGGTTGAGGTCAGCAATCCGGTGTGCGGCGACATCCTGCGGATCGCGGCTCGGTTGAGCGATGGACGCGTGGCCGAGGTGCGGTTCAAGACACGGGGCTGCACGGCGTCGATCGCGGCGGGGTCGGCCCTCACCGTTTGGCTGACCGGCAAGGGCGCCGCCGAGATCGCGGGCCTGGACCCCGCAGTGATCGACGAGGCGCTGGGCGGGCTGGCGGCGGAATCGAAGCATGTGGCGCTGCTGTGCCGCGATGCCGCGCGGGCGCTGGCGCGGGCGATCAGACACCCAGGCGTTTGAGGGCGGCTTCCACCTGGGCCGGGCGGAACCCGTAGGGGCCCGGGGCCGCTTTGTGGCGCACGCGGCCTTCCTTGTCGATGACGTAGAGACGGTCCGGCCAGCCGGTGTAGGCCGCCTCGGTTGCGTTGTCGATGCCATCCACCACCGCCGGAACATCGATCTTCAGTTTGCGGACGCAGCTTTCGGCCAGGGCGCTACGCTCCTCCATGGACGTCGGATTCGCGTACACCACCTGGTCGCGCTCATTGGCCGGCAACTGCCAGAGGTCGCTGGCGTGCGCCTCGACGATGTAGACGATGAAGAACTCGGCACGGTCCTTGTACTCCGCGTAGAGCTTGTTGAGCCTGGGAACCTCCCGGCGGAACGGCGGTCAAGTGTAGCTGCCGAAGATCAGAACCACCGGGCGGGAGCCGCGGAAGGCCGACAGGCGGACGCGGCTGGTCTTGTCCAGGCGCTCCAGATCGAAGTCCGGCGCCGGGTCTCCCTCCTGCAGAGCGCCCGCACGGGCGCGGGCCCAGAGCGGCGCGAAGGGCAGCACCCTCATGGCCGGGCGAGGTATCCGGGCCATGGCCGCCGAGAACTCGACGGGCGGGCGGAGCATGATGGCCCAGAGGTAGCCGACGCCCGCGCCATAGACGACGGCGAGGACGGCAACCAGATACAGCAACCGGCGGAGCATGGCTAGCCCAGAGTATACACGGCCACGCCGGTGACGCGCCGGAACCCCATCCTTTCATAGAGCGGCAAACCCATGGGGGTTGCCTGCAACACCAGCGGGTGCGCCGCGCGGGCCACGGCATGGCGGACCATCGCTTCCGCGTAGCCCTTCCGCTGCTCATCGGGCAGTGTGGCCACGGCATAGATGCCGAGACTCTCCCCGCCGCTGACCACCGCGGCTGTCGCCACGGCGCGGCCATCCAAGGACCCCACATAGCCCACAAAGCCGCTGTCCCAGAGACCGGGCTTGACATAGACCTCACTCAGCATCGCGTAGGACGATCGGAACGCAGCGGCCATGACATGGCAGAAGCCGCAGCGGGTGGCGGCGCTATCCACGGGCACGATCTCAAGCGCGGGCAGGCGGCGGCGGGGCGGCAGCAGAGACTCCGCCACCATGCCCGGCGCCTCGCTGCTCAGCCGGAAACCTTCGCGCTGCAGAATGTGGCGCACGTCTTCGGCGATGTGCGCCGGCACCATCGCCGAGGAAAGCCAGAAGGACCAGGGCACGCGCAGGATGGCGAAGTGGCGCCGCGCGGCGGCCAATCTTTCCGCCCAGTCGCCGGTGCTCCGGAGGCGGGAGGTGAGCATGGCCGAGTTAAAGACGTTGGCCCGGGTGCCGGAATAAGCCGTCTGGACGCCAGGGAGGCTGGTGACGCCGCTGTTCCCAAAGCACGCCATGGCCGCGCGCAGATTGAGGTCCACGCGGGTATCGAGCGTGAGGAGAGCAGGGGCGGCCATGGGATCAGTCCGCGAAGCGGAAGGAGTAGAGGTCCGCATCCTTGAGCACGAAGCGCAGCTTGACGGGGCGCGCTTCCAGACCCTTGCGGTAGGTGCGGCTCTTGGGCTGCACCTGAATTTCGCGGGCGATGTCGTCACCGTAGAGCACGGGCGTCTCGTCCAGGCCGTGTCCGGCGAGGGGCCGGCCGTTCTGATCCTGGATCTCATAGCGCAGCGACCCGGCGGCGGAGGTGGCGAAGTTGAGCACCAGCTTGCTGCCTTCGATCATGAGCGGCTTGGTGATCACATCGCCGCCGGTGTAGCCGGCGTGGACGGACACGAAACCGTCGGTGCGCAGGGTCATCCTTTCCAGGAACGCGCTGGGGAAGTTGTAGTGGCGCGAGACGTAGATGGAGATCTCGTCATCGGCGGTGGGCACGATGCCGGCGGCCGGCATGTGGTTGCGGTGGACCCAATCGCGCGGGTCGCGGCCGGGGCGGACGAAGGCCTCCATGAACCGGCGGTCCCAGCGGATGGCGTCGCGGCTGGACATGAAGACGGCTTCGGAAACCCCGTCGCCAGGCACGTCGCCGAACGGCTTTCGCCAGGGGATGAACCGTTTGGGAAAGGCCAGGTAGATCTGCGGCGCGCGGAAGTAGGGTGTGGTGGCGTTGGTATAGAGGTGCTCCATGGGCGTGGCGCCGTAGTCGGCCAGTTCGCCTTTCGTCCAATTGATGAAGTCCTTGGAGGTGGTGCTCTTGATGGTCCGGATGCCCTGGATGCCATCGCGGAAGACCGTGACGTAGAGCTTGCGGTTGTCGTCCCAGAAGGCAATGTTCAGCGAGTCGAAGGCGCCGTCCTTGATCACCGGCTCGTCGCGCATCTTCTGCCAGTGAATGCCGTCGGCGGACTTGAAAATGATGAGGCCTTTCGAATCGCCGCCCACCGCCTTGTACCGCTCACTGTCGGGCGCGGCGGGGTTGGTGTCGAGGAAGGGCGCGAAGTTGTGATCGCCCACGCCGTCCCAGACGATGTTGTTCTTCTTCGACCCCTGGAATTCGAACAGGCCGAGTTCGGGTTTGGTCCAGTGGATGCCGTCGGTGCTTTCGGCGATGCAGGCCACTTCGCCGTTCTTGGGCACCACCTTCTCGCCGGGCTTGAGGGCGGACTGGTTGAAGTACTGGGGGTCCGAGGAACCGCGATAGTACA
The DNA here is from genome assembly GCA_016870915.1 of Acidobacteriota bacterium. Taxonomy (GTDB): domain Bacteria; phylum Acidobacteriota; class Terriglobia; order Bryobacterales; family Bryobacteraceae; genus VFZY01. The sequence continues at coordinate 22,670 of VFZY01000064.1, forward strand.
TGCGATACTTCGCCCCATCCTTGAAGACGATGGCGTAGGCGCTGGTGTTGCCTTCCCAGGGCTGGTCGAAGCGGATGGCGGCGCCGGCCGGGCGCGGCTCATGAAGCTTCAGGGACACGCCACGCAGGGACTCGGTGACATGCTCGTCGACGAACAGTTGCAGGGTGGAGCCCACTTTGAGCGGGTCCGCGGCGGCGGCGGCGAAGGCCAGCAGTAGGGCCATCAGTGTGGCAAGCAGAATGGTTCGCATGATCAGTTGAAGCTCCTCCAAATCAAGATAACAGCCGTTGACGGGCCTACGCCCCCAACTCGTAGACGGGAACGTTAAAGGCCAGGGTGTTCACCACACCCTGGCGTTGAAACTGCACCCACACACGGTGGACACCGGGGCGGGCGAAGATGAGGTTGAACTGCACCTGGGGCCCGCCGTCCGCGAGGAACGGGTGGGCGTGCGTGAGGTCCACCAGATCCTGGCTGGCGGCCAGAAGGTGTCCCCAGGCGCCGAGATAAGGCTCAAGGCCTTCGGCCGGCGTGATGCGGAAGAAGAGCAGGGTCTTCTTTCCGGCCCACGGCCGGGCGGGCTCAGTGGCGAGTTCGACGGTGATGTTGCGGTCGCGCTGAGGCTCAAGACCGGGCTTGAGCGGCGCGGGCCGGCCTTCCGGGCGGCCGGCGTAGATGGTCTTCACCGGCATCTGCGGCGTGCCTCCGGCCGGGTAGAAATCGGCCAAGGCACGGTAGAGCCCGGGCTTCGGAAACACGGCCTGATGGTGAAACAGGCCATCGGGGCCGGGCACCGGATGCTCGTGAGCGAAGTAGCTGAAGTCCTCACTGATGAGGAAGAGATGGAACAGCTTCTCATGCACTACTTCGAACTTTGTGACGCGCTGGCCGGTCTTGGGGTGTTTGACCTCAAAGGTCAACCCGGTTTCGACGCCCGGCCGGATGGCGCGCGGCGTGCTTCGCAGGAGCACGGGGTACTCGAGAAAATCCGGCAGGTTGGCTTCCAGGCGCATGCCGCAGCGCGGGCACTTCCCCGGGCCCTTCTGGCGCACATCGGCGTCCATGGGGCAGAGGAACTCCACCGGCTTCTCCCCGGACTTCTCCACGTCTTGCCCAGCCTGAGGGAGGGCAGGAAGAGCGGCCAGTGCCAGGAGCCCGCGGCGGGTCACGGGTTCAGGCCTGCGCCGGCGCGAACGGCCAGATGGCCGTGGTGGAATAGCCGCCATCCACATAGATGACCTGGCCGGAGATGTAGTTGGACCCGGCGCCGCTGAGCAAGACGGCGAGGGGCGCGATGTCTTCCGGTGTGCCGGCGCGCGGCGAAGCCTGACAGCCACGGAGCCAGTTGAGCATCTCCGGCGGCTCCCACATCTTGCGGTTGAGATCCGTGATGATGAAGCCGGGGGCGATGCAGTTCACCTGAATGTTGAACTGGCCCCATTCGGCGGCGAGCACCCGCGTCAGGCCGGCGAGGCCGCTTTTTGAGATGGCGTAGACGGAGAGATAGGGCAGGCCGAGGCCGCTGGTGAGGCTGCCGATGTTGATGATCTTGCCGCCGGCGCCGCGCTGCTTCATCCGCCCGCCGACGCGCTGGGTGAGATCGAAGAGCCCGTGCAGGTTGGTCTGGAGGAGGCGGTTGTACTCCTCCGGCGTGTACTTTTCGAACTCCTTGCGGATGTTGGTTCCGGCGACGTTGACGAGGATGTCCACGTCACCGGCCGCTTCGGAGGCTTCGCGGATGGAGTCCGGGCTGGCAACGTCGAGCACGAGCGGTTCCGCCCGGAGCCCGGCCTGGGTAAGTGCACCGGCTTCGCGTTCGAGGTTTTCGAGGCCGCGGGCCGCAAGAATGGTGTGCGCGCCGGCTTGCGCGAGGGCCTTGGCGATCGCCAGGCCGATGCCCCGGCTGGCTCCCGCAACCAGGGCTCTTTTTCCTTCGAGTGAGAATACGTTCATGAACTTTCAGCCTAACAAACAGGCCCCGGAAAACAGAACCGCCGGCACCGGATGATCCGGGGCCGGCGGGGGGCGCCTGGTTGCTCTTTCTTTCGGTGCTAGTTGTCGGACGGGGGACCGAAGCCCCCGAACCGGGGACCGGCGAAACCACCGGGGCCGCGACCACCGGGGCCGCCACCACCCGGACCGCCTTCGGGCCGTTGCAGCAGGCCCAGACCGGCTGCCTGGCCGATGGCCGGCTGGAGCTTCATGGCGTCTTCGAGGGTCTTGAGCTTGGTCCGCTGATCGGCGCTGAGCACGGCCACGGCCTGGGTGAGGACGCGGGCACGAAGATCGTCCATGCGCTTGCGGATGGCGGCGATTTCGATGACCGCGCGGCCGACGGTGGCCGGGTCCGGATTGCGGGCCAGCAGTTCATTGAGGGCGGTCTGTTTGGTTTGCAGTTCCTGCGCGGCCGTCCGCATGGCCGTGGCGGTCTGCTGCTGGAGCGCCCGGAGCTGCGCGATCTGGGCGTCCGAAATCCCGATGGCCGCCTTGACCGCGTCGAAGTTGGGGGCCTGCCCCTGGGCCATACCCATGCCGGGCGTGGGTCCGCCGGGGCCCTGCGCCAGCAGCGTGCCGGCGACGATCAACATTCCCATAGTCTGTCTGAGTTGCATTGTTCTGAATCTCCTTTTCCTTCGGTGCCGCTCACTGTCGCACCTGACTCTCTAAACTCGTTCCCGGGGGTGGAGTTTGTAAGGACTCCGTTAAGGGACCGGCAAGACTGTAAAATCGGAATTCCCCCCATGACTCAATTTCGAATCGCTCTTCTCCCTGGCGACGGCATCGGCCCCGATGTTGTCGCGGAAGCCGTCAAGGTGCTTCGCGCCGTGGAAGCACGCCTTGACGGCGTTCAATTCACCATGACCGAGTACTCGGTTGGCGTGGCCGAGTACCTGCGCTCCGGCGACGCGCTGCCCAAGGCCACGGTGGACCTGATCCGGCAGGATGACGTGATCCTGCTGGGGGCGATGGGCCTTCCCAACGTCCGCTACCCGAACGGGCAGGAACTGACGCCGCAGATTGACATCCGCGAGATCCTGGATTTGTATTGCGGCCTGCGCCCGGTGAAGCTCTACCACCCTGACGACACGCCGTTGCGCAAGGCGGGCACGATCGACTTCGCGGTGATCCGCGAAAACTGCGAGGGCCTGTTTGCCTCGCGCCTGGAGCCCTATTCACTGGATGCCGACGAGATTGTGGACAAGCTGCGGATCACGCGGCGGGGCGCCGAGCGCGTCTGCCGGTCAGCGTTCGAGATTGCCCGGAAGCGGCGCCGGAAAGTGACGCTGGTGGACAAGGCGAACGTGCTGCCGTCGATGACCTATCTGCGGCACATCTTCTATCAGGTGGCCGCGCAGTACCCGGATGTGGCGGCGGACCATGTGTACGTGGACGCGTGCACGTTGTACTTCGTGCAGCGCCCCGAGTCATTCGATGTTCTGGTGACGGAGAACATGTTTGGCGATATCCTCTCCGACCTGGCGGCCGCCGTGGTTGGCGGCATGGGCATGGCGCCTTCGGGCGACATTGGCGATAAGTACGCGGTGTTCCAGCCGTCGCATGGTTCGGCTCCGGACATTGCCGGAAAGGGGATCGCCAATCCGGTGGCGACGATCCTTTCGGCGGCGATGATGCTGGAGTGGCTGGACACCAGCGAGACGCTGCGCGGCGCGCAACTGATCTACTCGGCGGTGGAGCGTGTGTTCGCCGACCCGGCTCACCGGACACCCGACATGGGCGGCTCTCTCACGACGGGTGAGATGGGCGACCTGATCGCCGCCGCGGTATGAGGGACGGCTTCCGGATCTTTGACACGCACACGCATATCGGCGTGGCGCGGCACAGTGGGCGGACGTTCACGGCCGATGAGATGCTGTCGAAGATGGAGCGGCATGGCGTGGACCGATCCATGCTGATTCCCTTCCCTGTGGTGGAGGACTACCGCGCCACGCATGACCTGCTGGCGAGCGCGGTGCGCGCGTATCCGGGCCGGTTCGACGCCGCGGTTTGCCTGAACCCGTTTGTTCCGGAGGCTGAGTTCCGCGACGAAGTGCGGCGCTGCGCCGAGGAGCTGGGGTTCCGGGCGATCAAGCTGCAGCCGCAGTACCAGGCTTTGAACCCGGTGTCGGCGCGGAGCGACTTCTTTTACGAGACGGCGCTGCGGCACCGGCTTCCGGTGATTGTGCATACGGGGGCCGGGGCGCCGTTTGCCCTGCCTTCGCTCTACATTCTGCCGGCGCGCCGGTTCCCGGATTTGCCCATTGTGCTGGGGCATGCCGGGGGCGGGCTGTACTCGCTGGAGACGATTGTGGCGGCGACGGTTTGCCCGAATATCTTCATTGAACTTTCGTCGGTGATGCCGCACCACATTGCCGAGATCATGGCGCATGTTCCGGCATCGCGTCTGATGGCCGGGAGCGATTTGCCGGTGAGTGTAGAGACCGAGATCGGCAAGATTCTGACGATGGAGATGGCGGATTCGGACCGCCGGGAAATTCTTTGGGACACGCCCGCGGCTCTGTTTGGCGGCTGAGACAAAGCGGGCATTCGTCCGTCTACTTCTCATGGGTTTTTCCGTTCTGCTTCTGATTGCGGCGGCCGGTGTGATTCCGACCCGGCTCTCGCTGATTACGGTTCCGGTTTCCGTGGATGGCCAGGGGCCGTTCCGTTTCCTGGTGGATACGGGCGCTGAGTCGACGGTGATGGACCCGGCGTTGGCCGCCCGGCTGGGCCTGGCGCCAACGTACCGGGTGGAATTGGTGAACGCGAACGGCGCGCGGCTGACGCCGGCTTTGCGGCTGCGTTCGATGCTGGTTGAGGGGCGCCGGATTCCGGAGATTGAGGTGTTGCTGACGGCTCCGAATGCGGCCCGGGCGGCCGATTCCGGGATTCAGGGCGTGCTGGGCGCGAATGCTCTGGCGGGATTGAGCTACCTGTTGACGCCCCGCGAGGGCCGTCTGGAGCTTGAGGCATCGCGGCCGGCCGGGGCTGCCTTGCCGTTTGAGGATCTGGGCGGACGTGTGGTGATCAAGCCGTCGATGGCGGGCGAACCGCTGGCGCTGATGCTGGATTCGGGCGCGAGCCACCTGGTGCTGTTCAAGATGCCGGCTTCGATGGCGAAGACGGCCGCCATGGCGGCGCGTCTGACAACGCTGGATGGGGCGCGCGCGGCGGCCGCGGTGACGTGGTCCCAACCGCTGGCATTCGATGCCGGGCTGACGCTGCGCACGGTGCCCGCGGCGGTGGTTGAGCAGCCGGGACGCTCCTTCGACGGGCTGCTGCCGGCCGGGCATTTCGAGAAGGTCTATGTGGACCGGGCGCGAGGCGAGGTGGTGCTGGTGCGGCCGCAGTGAGGCGCTGTCGGCTAGAATGGGGATTCGGGACTCCCCGGCCTTCCCATGTTTCTTAAGATTCTTGCGCATCCTGTCTTCACGAACCTGAACTTCCACATGCCGATGATTGTGGACCTGTCGCATCCGCTGATCATGATTGAGGGCGAGAACGGGAGCGGCAAGTCGACGCTGCTGCAATCGATTCTGCTGGCGCTGAAGGGCGAGCCGGTGGATGGGTATGTCTACCGGATTGAGAATCCGAAGGGGATCGACACGTCGAAGGCGCTGCTGTTCGACGCCGAGCAGCATAACCCGCGGATGATGCTGGACCGGTTCGAGGACAACCCGCAGATGCGCGAGTTTCTGAGCATGGCGAGCCATGGGCAGGTGATGCTGGCGATGTTCCGGGAGAATTTCCCGTCGCTGCCGGAGGGAACGATCCTGCTGCTGGATGAGCCGGAGATGGCGTTGTCGCCTTCGAACCAGCGGCGCATTCTGAAGATGCTTCAGGAGCTGGTGGACCAGCGGAAGTTCCGCATTATCTGCGCGACGCATTCGCCGATTCTGATTGGGGCTTCGGAGACGTACGTGATCAACCTGGACCGGCATATCAATCGCAATGTGGCGGACGCCTCGCTGGGGGTTGAGGGCGCGAGTACGATTCAGTAGCGGCGCGGGGCGGCCGGGGGCTGAATTCAGACACGTGTCCTGTGCCCGGCAGGGGCGATTGGCGGGCGCGGTGTTTTCCATCATTCGTTGGGGTCCGTTTCGGGGATTCGTGTGTGCGGCGGGGCGTTTTCGAGGGGCCAATTTGGGGTGCGTTCGAAGGGCGATGCGGTGGGGATGGAAACGAACCCGGGAAGACGGGAGTGGAGTGGGGGTGGGGCTATGGCGAGGGGTCTTGGCGTGGGGGCGGGTTTGGGCGGACGCATGAGTTTTTCGAGTTCGGCGCGGAGGAGGCGGGCGTGGCGGTGGGAGCGGTCGCGTTCGCGGAGGGTGGTGACGTAGCTGGAGCAGGTGTTGAGGCGGATGTAGGTATTGGCGAGGATCTGGTGCTCGGTGGGGTTTTTGGTGCCGTGCCTGATGAGATTGGCGCGGGCTTCGTTGCGGTTGTCGATGAGGAGGGCTTCTTCGAAACGCTCGGCGCGTTGGATGTGCCAGAGTTCGGAGGCTAGCTGGTCGACGAGGCAGCGGTGGATTTCGGGGACCTGGTAGTGGTTGTGGAGGTCTTCGCGGAGCTGGTCGTAGTCGACCTGGGATTCCCAGGGGAGGACTCGGCCTTTGGCGTAGAGGCCGTGCTTGAGGGCGTTTTGGGCGGAGCGGGCTTTGCCTTGTGGGGTGATGGGTCCGTTTGAGAGGGCGCCGTTGGCGCGGGCGGTGTTGGATTGTAGTGGGGTTGCCATGATTGGTTCTCCGTGTGGATTCTACGAAGCGTAGCAATGGGGCGTATGGGAATTTGGAGAGTAATTGTAAGAAAACAAGGCAGATAAAAAATTTCGAGGCCCGGTGACTGGCGGGTTTTGGGGTCTATTGCGAGGTCCAAGCCGTGTTCGGTAGCGTGCGGCGTGGGCGGGGCGATTGGCACTCCCTTGCGGTCGTGGCTCGGAAACGGACTCGGTTGCCGGACGGGACTCGCGTTTGCGCGCGGGCCCGCGTTGCGCGTGCGGGGGTTGGCGGTTGGCGCGCGGGCCCGCGTTGCGCGTGCGGGGGTTGGCGGTTGGCGCGCGGGCCCGCGTTGCGCGTGCGGGGGTTGGCGGTTGGCGGGCGGGACTCGCGGTGTGCGTGCGGTGGGTTGGCGGTTG
>VFZY01000065.1 GCA_016870915.1 Acidobacteriota bacterium
TCTGATTGGCTACACTCTGTCATAGGGGAAAGCCGCTCCTCTCTTCGCACAACTTTTACTAGAAAAATCAGTTATGCCAGAGAATGCGGCTTTCCGCTACACTTCCCGTGAGAAAAACGGGCTAACCAAGTGCCATTCCGAATCTGGCTTTGTTTCGCATTCCTCGCCCCGCTCGCCTGGCCTCAGGCATCTGTCTACACCGCGCAGTGCGCACACTGCCACGGCTCAACCGGAGAGGGCGGCTCCGGGCCGCACTTGGGCAAGTCGGGCCTTGGAACCGAAGCCCTCATCCGGCTGATCACCCAAGGCCGGCCGGGCACTCCCATGCCGGGTTTCGAGGGTAAGCTCGACCCAGCCGCCATGGCCGCTTATGTCCAGTTGTTGATCTCCCGCATGTTCCAACCCGCGCCGGCCCGGTCCACGCCGCCCGTCTCCGTGGCACTGAACGACCTGGCCTCGCCGGACCTCCGCCCGGACGAATGGCTGCAATACGGCCGGAACTGGGGCAATCAGCGGCACAGCCCGCACCGCCAGATCAACGCCGGCAATGTGCGCAATCTGGTCCCTGCCTGGACCTTCCAGACCGGCGTGCCTGACGGCTTGCAGGCCACCCCACTCCTGGCCAACGGCATCCTGTACCTCACCACGGCCTGGAACCACGTCTTCGCCATCGACGCCCGCACCGGCGAGGAGATCTGGCACTATCGCCGCGCCCTGCCCACGGCGCTCAAGTACTGCTGCGGCCCGGTGAACCGCGGCGTGGCAATCCTGGATGACACGCTGTTCCTCGGTACGCTTGATGCGCACCTGGTGGCGCTCGACGCCCGCACCGGATCCGTGCGCTGGGATGTCGAAATGGGGCGCCCGGCGGACAACTATTCGGCGACGTCACCGCCCTTGGTGGTCCGCGGCCGGACCGGAGCCAAAGTGATCTCCGGCATCGCCGGCGGCGACTTCCCCGCCCGCGGCTTCCTCGACGCCTATGACCCGGCCACCGGCCGCCGCCTCTGGCGCTTCCACACCCTGCCCGAGACCGCGGGCGGCTGGCCGGGAGACACCTGGCGAACCGGCGGCGGCGCCACATGGATGAACGGCTCCTTTGACCCCGACCTGAACCTGGTCTACTGGGGCACCGGCAACCCATACCCCGTGATCGACGCCCCGGCCCGCTCCGGCGACAACCTTTACTCCGATTCCGTGGTCGCGCTCGACGCCGACTCCGGAAGCCTCGCCTGGGCCTACCAATACACGCCCAATGACCCGTTTGACTACGACGGCGTCAATGAACTGGTCTTCGTCGACGGCCTCAAAACCCCTTCCGGTCCCGTCCGGGCTCTGGTCCACGCCGACCGCAACGGCCATTTCTACGCCCTCGACCGGGCCACCGGCAAGTTCCTCTACGCCAAGCCGTTCGTGCGCGCCAACTGGCTCACCGGCTTTGACCCGCAGGGCCGCCCCATCCCTGACCCCAAACGCCGCCCCACCTACGAAGGCGTCGAGGTCTGCCCCGGCGCCGCCGGCGGCAAGGAGTGGAACGCCATGGCCTACAGCCCGGCGCTCCGCCTGGCCTTCGTGCCCGCCATCGAGAACTGCGCCGTCTTCCTGAACTATGGCGAGAATGAGAAACAGCGTGGCCTGACGCCCGGCCCATCCGGCTTCCGGTACCTGCCCAATCAGGCCTACGGCAAGATTATGGCCATCCGCGTCGACACCGGCGAGGCCGCCTGGGAGGTCAGGACCCGGACGCCGATGGGCGGCGGCGTGCTCTCAACCGAAGGTGGGCTGATCTTCACGGGCGATGGCGAGGGCAACCTGCGGGCGCTCGATGCGCGGAACGGGTCCGGGTTGTGGTCCTTTCAGACCGGCTCGGGCATCCGCGCGGCGCCGATTTCCTATGTGCTGGACGGCGTTCAGTACATCGCCATCGCCAGCGGCATGGGCGGCGCCGTGAACGGCTATACCGGCGCCGGGGCGCCCTGGATGCGGAACTATCGCGCTGGTAGCTCGCTCCAGGTGTTCCGGCTTTTCCAGCCCGGCGGCGGACAGCAGTTTGACGGCGGCGAGACTGAGATCAGGCGAAACCGCAAGAAATCACGGTAACTCACTCGTATCGCAACGCTTCCACAGGATCAAGCCGAGCCGCTTTCATCGCTGGCCAGACGCCGAAGAACAGCCCTACACCCATTGAAACGATGAGGCCCGCGGCCACAGCCCAAAGCGGTGTCTCCGATGGCAGGGACGGAAAGACCACGCTCACCAGCAGCGTCAGGCTCACCGCGAACAAGATGCCGATCACCCCGCCCGCGGCGGTCAGGGAAACGGCTTCGATCAGAAACTGGAAAACGATATCCGGGCGCCGTGCCCCCAAGGCCTTGCGCACCCCGATCTCGCGCGTGCGTTCGGTGACACTCACCAGCATGATGTTCATCACGCCGATACCGCCCACCAGCAGACCGAGGCCTGAAATGGCGATCGAGACCAGCACAATCAGGCCGGTAATGCGCTCAAACTGCTTGATGATCTGGTCCGGCGTCGTGATACTGAAGTCGTTGTCGGCCCCGCGCGGCACGTTGCGGATGCGCCGCAGGGCCGCCTGCATCTCCTCGAAGGCATCCTCGCGGCGGCCGGTTCGCGCCTTGGCGGTGAGAAAGATGCGGTCTGCTTGCGGATACCGCAACTGGGCCGTGCGGAGGGGGATGGTCACCTGGCGGTCCTGCCCGTTCTCGCCGAAAAAGCCCCCTTTTGCCTTCTCAAAGACCCCCACCACCTGGTATTCGGCGCCATCCAGCTGGAACACCCTGCCAACCGGGCTGCCCGCCGGCCATAGGGCTTCGGCAAAGAGCGCCCCCACCACGGCCGCGCGCGCACCCCGGCTGGCCTCTTCGGGAAGGAAGTACCGGCCCTCGCGAAGCTCCCTGGGTTGAATGGTTTGCAAGTTGACGGTGTTGCCCACCAGGAGCACGTTGTCCGATTCGAACCCCGGCACCTTCGCAGTCATGGCGCGCCCGTTGATCACCGGCGGGACGAAGACCGACACCGCGACGTCTTCAATGGCCGGCGAGACTTTGCGGACGAATTCGGCATATTCAGGGCGCAGGGGGCGCCGCTTCTGTTCTTTGGGTGTGCCGGAAGAGCCGGGGTCACCCGAAAAGCGCGACGCGAAGACACTGTCAGGCCCGAACTCCTCAAAGAACGTGATCACCCCCTTCTGCAGCCCGGTCAGGAGCGAAGAGACCGTAATCACGGTGGTGATGCCGATGACGATGCCGAGAATCGTGAGTAGCGAGCGGAAGCGATGGGACCAGATGGCGGTCATCGCCTGCCGGACGCTCTCATCCACCGAGATCCGCATGCTATTCGGCCCTCAGCGCGGCAATCGGATCCAGCCGGGCCGCCCGCGACGCCGGGTACCAGCCTGAGATGATTCCCACGGCGCTGGACACAAAAACGGCCAGAAAGACATACGGAATCGTGATTTTCATATCCGCATCAAGCAGACTGGCCAGCAGTTCGCAGATCAGCGCACCGAGCGCCAGCCCCAGCAGACCGCCCGCAGACGACACCATCATGGATTCCAGAAGGAACTGCAATAAAACGTCGTTCTTCTTAGCTCCCAGCGATTTGCGGATGCCAATCTCACGTGTTCTCTCGGTGACGCTCACCAGCATGATGTTCATGATGACGATGCCGCCCACCACCAGCGAGATGGCGGTCACCGGCACCACCACCACGGAGATGAGGCCCAGTATCTGATCGATGAAGCCGCGAATGGAGTCAGGAGTCAGGTTTTCGAAGTTGTCGGGTTGCCCGGGCGGAGTCTTGAACCGGGCGCGAAGTGCCGCGCGGGTGATGTCCAGGCCGTCTTCGAGCTTTAAGCCCGTGGCAGGCTTGGGCCTCCCGAAAACAGAAAGCGACCGGCCAGCGCCATACATCCGGTCAAAGACCGGGTAGGGGATGTAGACGGAGTTGTCCTGGCTGCGGCCGAATGAGGATCCCAGTTTTTCCTGAAGTCCAATGATGACAAAGTCCTGGCCACGAATCTTGATAGATTTTCCAATGGGGGAGGAGCCGGCGAAAAGAACCGTTCGCAGGTCGTCGCCCACCACCGCCACCTGATTCTTGTTTCGGGCCTCCTGGTCCGTGAAGAACCGGCCTTCGATGATCCCAAGATCGCGGATGTCGGCCATGTCGGGCGAGACGCCCAGAACGATGCCGCCCTCGAGAACGGCGTTGTCGTACCGGATGTCCTCGGGGCGCTGCTGATAGGGGCTGTAGAGAATCTGATCGCCGGTGGAAATGTTCAAATAGTCAACGTCTTCCGGACGGATGCGGCGGTTTCGTTTCAGCTTGTCAGCCACCTCCTTGCGGGTGAGGCGGCCGGCGGAGGCAATCTGGGCGATCAGGTAGGTATCGGTTCCAAACGCCTGGGAAGTGGTCTTTTCAGCGGTAACGCCAAGGCCTTCGATGGCGGCGCCCACCAGAACCACGCTGGCGACGCCGATGACGACGCCCAGCAGGGTGAGAAAGCTGCGCAGACGGTGGGCACGGATCGAATCCATCGCCAATCCGGCCGCGGTCGTCAGGCGTAACGAAACCGGAACCTCCGTCACGATTCCATTGTCGCATGACACTTTTCACATGTGATCAGCGCAGTATGTAGTGACGGCAGGCAACCTTAAGGTTTATCCTGGAACCGTCGATCAAGCGACGGAGGGGACGCGTGGCCACGATCCCGAATACACCACTTCCAACTTACGAATCCTGGCAGCCCGAGGGCCGCAACGTTAGAATCGAATACACCCCCGAGGTGATGGACGAAATCCGGATGCACGTGGTGACGTGGTTCCGGAAGATGGGCCGGGGCGGCCTGGAGGTGGGCGGTGTGCTGTTCGGCCTTCGCGTCCAGGGGCGGGTGCGGATCCTGGCCTGGCGGCCCATTGAATGCGAGCATGCACGGGGCCCGGGGTTCCTGCTGTCACCCGCCGATGAAAGCAAACTGGCGGCGACGCTGGCGCATGAACCCGGCCAGGGCGATCTGAAGGGTCTGGACGTGGTCGGGTGGTTCCACTCACACACCCGCAGCGGCATTCATCTCTCGCAGGAGGACCTGGACCTCCACAATCTCTACTTTCCCCAGGACTGGCAGATCGCGCTGGTGCTCCATCCGTCAAACGCCGCGCCCACCCGGGCAGGCTTCTTCTACCGCGAGCCGGGCGGGGCTATTCAGGCGGCGCAAAGCGTGCTCGAGTTTGAGTTGAAGCCTCTGAAACCGGCCAAGCCGCGGCCCGGAGATGCAGCCGAACCTCAGGCGCCGCAGGAAGCGCCAGCAGCCAACACGTCAACCCCGGCCGGTGCACCCGCCACTGTTGCGGCCACGGAAGAATCCCCGGCCCCGGCGGTGGAACCCATCCGGGAAGCGCCGCCGGCACGGGGAACAAACTGGTGGAAGCCGGTGGTAGCGTTCTTTGCGCCGATCGTCCTTGTGGCAGGGCTTCTGGCGGTGCCGGAGATTCGCGAGAACGCTGCCCGGGGGCTAACGGCGATCCTGCCGGTCCCGCCGGCCGTGGAGCAGTTGCAGAGGGACGTGCGCTCCCTGAACGAACAGCTTCGGCTGGAGAGGGATCGCACCACGCGGCTGGAAGAAGAGATCCGGCGGTTGGCGGAACAACCCACGGCCCCCGCCAAGTAGTTCCTGCATAAGGTGAAAACCAGGCCGGAAGGCCAGCGGTTATGGCCGCCGCCTCCCGGCCCGGCCAAAAGCGAAACGAAGCCAGATCGGAGTTTTGGCTGGCCCCGCCCGCAAGGAGCCGGACCCTGTATTCGTACCGGGGTCCAGATCTTTAGCCTAAGAAATAGTGCCGCAAAACACCAGTCCTGAGAGAGTTGGTTGGTACTACTCCCCGGCCAGTACTTTCTTTTCAGCCTTGGCTCTATTTTTCCGAACGGTGCAGATTGCCGCACCGCTGATCCTCGGCATTCGGACGGCACCCTCCCAAGGCGTCAGGCGTCGGTGCCCATGAGCGCCCGGCCGCTTTTTCGGGCTGGGGGTAAGTCTCGACGTTCACGCTGCCTGGCGAGCGTGGGGCCGGGATTTGCGTTGAACCTGGCGACGGGGTCCCGTGCCAGGCCGCCGGCCAGGGCTCTTGAGCTGAGGCTGTGCCCCGCAGGCCCTGGCGCTGCGCCGCCGGTCACCGCCGGTTGGCCGGCGGATGCATTCGGACGATCATGCCGCCGGGCGAGGCCGGGATCGATGCTCTCTCAAGACTTGGCCGAACTGCTGCCCCGCTGGAGTTTCCAGAGTTCGGTGTAGGGCTTCAGATCGTTCATCATCTGGGCGAACTGGGTGAGGTTCAAAGACTGGGCGCCGTCGCTCACCGCTTTTTCGGGCTGCGGGTGCGCTTCGACAATCATGCCGTCGGCGCCAATCGCCACCCCGGCGCGGGCGAGGGCTGGAACCAGGCTGCGCTTGCCCGTGGCGTGGCTGGGGTCGAGAATCACCGGCAGGTGGGTGAGTTCGTTGAGTGCCGCCACGGCAACAATGTCACAGGTGTTGCGCGTGATGGTTTCGAAGGTCCGGATGCCGCGCTCGCAGAGCATGACATCGGGATTGCCGTGGGCGACGATGTACTCGGCGGACATGAGCAGTTCCTTGATCGTGGCGCTCAGGCCGCGCTTGAGCAGCACGGGGCGGCCGCACTTACCGAGGGTCTTGAGGAGGGCGAAATTCTGCATGTTGCGGGCGCCCACCTGCATGATGTCGGCATAATCGGCCACCAGGGCGACATCCTGATCGCTCATCACTTCGGTGACGATCTTGAGCCCGGTGGCTTCGCGCGCCTTGGCCAGAAGCTTGAGACCCTCCTCGGCCATGCCCTGGAAGTCGTAGGGCGAAGTCCGCGGCTTGAACGCGCCGCCACGCAGCACCTTCGCGCCAGCCTTCGCCACCGCTTCAGCCGAGGTCATGATCTGCTGCTCGCTCTCGACCGAGCACGGGCCGGCCATCATGACAAACTCGTCGCCTCCGATTTCCAACTCGCCAATCCGAATCCGCGTGCGCGTGGAGCGGAACTCCTTGCTCACGAACTTGTAGGGCGCCGAGATGCGCACCGCGCTCTCCACTTGCGCCATGGCTTCCAGAGATTCCAGACAATGTGTCACGTCACCCACCCCCACTGCTCCAATCACCACACGCTCCTCACCTTCGATGGCGTGGATCTTATAGCCAAAGTCGCGAATCCGTTCGCAAACCTCGTCAATCTGCTCCCGGGTGGCGTTGCGCCGGATTGAAATGATCATTGTGTCGCTCCCAATAAACGAAAAGGCCCACTCTGGCGAGTGGGCCGGATTTCAGATTGCTGTTCGAATCTCCGCAGACGCCACTCGCCGGTTCAGGTTCTAAACCAAAACCGGTAAGTAAACGAGCTGGAGAAAAGCAGCATGAAATTGCAAGTATACGCAAGTTCGAGAGAGAATGCAAGAAGAAGCCATGACCGAACACTCGCCGGAACCGAAGAGAGCCCGCGAAACCGGCATGGGACTCCGTGCCTTGAGCCGCGCCACATGGCTGTGCGCCATGCTGGCCAGCATTATGGACGGCGCCGAGACGATCTCCTTCGAGAAAGACGTCTACCCCACGCTGGCCAAGGCCGGATGCGCCTCCTGCCACTCATCGAATGGCGTGGCGAATGCAACCCGGCTGCAGTTCCCGGATGAAGAACCCAACCCGGCTGAGATCACGGGTATCGGCCTTTCCCTGCGGCCGCTGATCGACCCGGCGGCGCCCGAGAAATCGCTGCTGGCCGCCAAGCCCACCCAGCGCGTGCCGCACGCCGGCGGCAAACGGATTTCGCCCGGTTCGCCGGAAGAGGGGCGGCTGGTGGCCTGGGCGCGGCATCTCGCCTCGCTGCCGGAAGAGAAGGGTGCCCGGCATGCGGCGCCGATTCGGAATGCACCGAACGCGGCCCTGCACCGGTTGACGCACACCCAGTACGACAACACGGTGCGCGACCTGTTAGGCGACCAGACCAACCCGGCACGCCAGTTCCCGGCCGAAGACTATGTGAACGGCTTCCTCACCCAGGTGCAGGGGCAGAGCATCTCGCCGCTGCTGGCCGAAGCCTACGCCGAAGCGGCCGAACGGATCGCGCGCAACGCCGTGGCCCGTGGCGGCGCCGGCATCCCGAACTGCGCGCCAGGCCAGACCACGTGCCGCGACCGGTTTGTGCGCGACTTTGCCGCGCGGGCTTTCCGCCGTCCGCCAACCGCAAGCGAAGTGGCCCGCCTCTCCACGCTTTTCGATCAGGGCGGACCGGCCCTGGCAATTGAGGCGATGCTGCAATCCGCCAGCTTTCTCTACTGGTCAGAGCCCTCGCTGGCATCCACGCACAAAGGCTACGCCCGTGCATCGCGCCTGGCCTACCTTCTCTGGAACACGGCGCCGGATGCAGCGTTGCTCACCGCGGCGGCATCCGGTGAACTCGACACGGCTGTGGGTGTGGAAAAGCATGCCCGGCGCCTGCTGGCCAGCCCGCGCGCGCATCATGCGGTGGACGAGTTTATCGGACAGTGGATGCGGTTTGACCGGGTGATCGTGCTGCTCAAGGAGCGGCGCCTGTTCCCGCGCTTCAACCGGGAAGTGGCCCAGGCCATGGCCGAAGAGACGCGCCGTCTGGCTGCCGGCCTGGTGTGGAACAACGGCAACTTCATGGACTTCTTCCGCGCCGGCTACTCATACCTCAACGCCGATCTGGCCGCCGTCTATGGCCTTCCCGAGCCCAAGGAACAGTTCGCGCGCGTTGCCTATCCGGCAGGTTCCAACCGGGCGGGCATCCTGGGCCAGGGAACTTTCCTGGCGGCCACCAGCAAACCGGGTGAAACATCGCCCACCTCGCGCGGCCTCTTCATTCGAGAGCTTTTCCTGTGCCAGCATGTGCCACCTCCGCCGCCCGGCGTCAACGGCAATCTGCCCCCGGTGACCGAGGCCAAGCCGATGACCACACGTGAGCGCTTGAAGGTGCATCTGAACAACGAGGCCTGTGCGAGTTGCCACAATCTGATCGACCCCATCGGTCTGGGGTTTGAGAAGTTCGACGCCGCCGGAGCGCCGCGCGAAAAGGAAAAGCTCACCATCCCGACCTTCGACCGGAAAAAGGAGAGCCAGACGGTGGAACTGGACCTGCTGACGGCCGGGTCCATTGCGGGCATCCCGAATTCGAACTTTGAAACGCCCGCCGATCTGGGGCGCATTCTGGCCGAGACCCGGCAGTGCCAGATGTGCGTGGTGAAACAGTACTTCCGCTACGCCATGGGGCGGATGGAAACGGCGGCGGACCGCCCGGTGCTCGACGCCGTGTTCGAGGACTTCCGGAAGTCCGGTTTTTACTTCCAGGAACTCATGATATCGTTGGTACGAAGAACCGAATTTCCAGACCCTGCTGCGGTCACGGGAGGTAGATGATCGATGGCTGCGCCTCTTGCCCGGCGTACGTTCCTCAAAGGGATTGCTTTTGGCCGCGCGACGGGTGTCGCCCTGCCCCCGCTCGCCGCCATGTTCAATGGCAATGGCACGGCCTATGCCGCCAGCACCAAGCCCGTCGAGAGCCGCTTTGTGCTGTGGTTCAACGGCAACGGCATTCCGGAAAAGTATTGGATTCCGGGCGAGACCGGCAAGGGGTTCACGATGACTCCCTGCCTGGCGCCCCTGGCTCCGTTCCGCGACGATATCCACGTTGTCACGGGCATTGACAATCCGGCCGCCCGGTTCCCGGGGCCGGGCAACGATCATCACCGCTCGATGAGCGCCTTGATGACCGGGACGTCTTTCACCGGACGGGGCGCCGGTGGCGCGTCCATCGATCAGGCGATCGCGGCCAGGATCGGGGGCGAGTCGCGGTTCCGTTCGCTCGAACTTGGCGTTTCGCAGGAGTCGTTCGGCGAAAGCGTGCAGCGCAACATGAGTTGGGCCGCCTATGATCGTCCGCGGCCGCCGGAGATGCTGCCGCACAAGCTGTTCGAGCGGCTGTTCGGGCAAAAAGAACTGGGCTGGATCAACCGGCGGAAGAGCGTCCTGGATGCCGTGCGGGCCGATGCGGCGCAGTTGCAGAAAGCGCTGGGGCAGAGTGACAAGCTGCGCTTGGACGAGCACATGTCATCGGTGCGCGATGTGGAGAAGGCCATCGCCAGCCTGCCGCCGCAGTACTACAAGGTGGACCCGCCGGAGTACGACGGCGACATGAAGGACTGGCCGCGGATCGCCAAGCTGCAATCGGATCTCCTGGCGCACGCCTTTGCCACGCAGCAGACCCGCGTGGCTTCCTACATGCTCACCAAGTGCCAGGGACTCACGCGATTCCCCTGGCTGGGCTATACGGCGGCGCGGCACCACGATTATACGCATCGGGACGGCAAGGCGCCGGGGGCCGATGGCCCCGACGGGCAACGCATCATGCGCGACATCTGCCGCTGGCACGTGGAGGAGTTTGCCTACCTGCTGGGCCGGCTGCGCAGCATTCCGGAAGGCGAAGGAACGCTGCTGGATCACACCATGCTGGCGTTTGTCCATGAGCACGCCGAGGCGAACGACCACAAGAACAACGGGCTCTCCGTGATTCTGGCGGGCCACCTGCCCAAGTTCGCCACCGGCCGGCACACGCGCACCACCGGCACCATCGGTGACCTCTACTTGACCATGGCCGATGAGATTCTCGGCACGGGGCTTGGGAAGTTCCCCACGGCCCAAAAGACCATGGCCGAGATCGTAGCCTGAGGACCCGGCCAGGGATCGACGCCGTACCAGGACCATTCTGGTATTGCAATCGTCTACTCTGGATCAGCGGCCCCGAAGGAAACGGGAGCCGCTATCTGGAGGAAACGAATGAACACCAAACTGCTGCTTGCAAGCAGCCTTTCCGTCGCCGCTTTGATGGCTGCCCCGACGCTGAAATTCACAACGATCAGCACGGCGTTTAACACCCCGATCGGGATTGACTATCACGAGCCGACCAATTCCGTTCTCGTCACCGCGAACTACCCGTCCGGACAGCCGCGGGTTCTCTCACGCATCAACTTAGACGGCACCCACACTCCATATTCGAATCTGGCTGGTCTGACCGACGAATTGAAGGTGGCCACTGTGCGTTCCGGCAACGTGGGCGGATTCGTCACAGGCGAGACCTTTCTGGGCAACGGCGTTGATGGACAGATCGTTAAGCTCAGCCCGGATGGAAACACAGTCTTGAATCCGTGGGTATCGCTGCCTGGCAACAACAACGGCCTGCTGCGCGGATCGCTCTACGTGGATCGCAGCGGGGTGTTTGGTGGCGATTTGATCGCGGTCACCACAACGGGCCAGGTGT
Source organism: Acidobacteriota bacterium (assembly GCA_016870915.1). Taxonomy (GTDB): domain Bacteria; phylum Acidobacteriota; class Terriglobia; order Bryobacterales; family Bryobacteraceae; genus VFZY01. The sequence continues at coordinate 11,355 of VFZY01000065.1, forward strand.
GGCGCGTCAACTCGGCTGGAACCCCCACGTTGCTCGCCAGCACAGGTGTGCACCTGGAAGGCGTGATGGTGGTTCCGAACAATGTCCCGAAGTACGGCCCATTGGCGGGTAAGATCATTGCGGGCGCTGAGGGCCAGGGCCGGTTGTACATCATCGGCGCCGACGGCACGACGTCCTTCATCAATCCGGGACTCGCGGTGGAGGATATCGACCTGATCGAGGCGAACGCCAACTTCTTCGGCGTCAACTACGGCACCGGGAGGATTCTGGGTGTTGAGGCCAGCCAGTTTGTGCCTTACGTGGGAGAGATCCTGCTGACGCAGGAAAACCCCACTGGCTCCTCCGCTCTGTTCCGGTTCTATTGGAACGGTACGCAACTGGTTACGGAGCAGTTCGGAGTGGCCCCCGGCAGCCCGACGATCGGCCAGTGGGAGCACGTGACCTTCGCATACGCGGGTATCGTCGAGATCCCGCCGACGGACCGGGTTCCCGAACCCGGCACCTGGGTGCTGTTCTCGGCGGGCATGGCGGGCTTGGCGCTCCTGCGCCGGCGCGCGTAGTCCCTCGCAACAGGCTGAGTCTGGAAGGCCGTGGGAGTCTCTCCCGCGGCCTTTCCGCGTCTGGCCGCGTCCCGTCACGGCGGAGGGCCCGGCACCAACTCCGTCCGGACCGCCCCTGGCCTCAGGCAGGTTCCGGCACCCGCTTGATCAGCCCGATCTCACTCCGAAAACAGAACGGCCGCGGGAAGCGATTCCCGCGGCCGTTCTGTTTTCTAACTCTGAAGCCGGGCTTAGTCGCCCATCGCTCCCACTTCTTCCCGGTCCGTCTCCTTGGCGGGCGCCGGAGCAGCAGCCGCGCCGCCGATCTGGACCAGTTCGGGACCGGCCTGTTCCTTCAGGACGTGCTGGCGGTAGAGCTTCATCATCTGCTCATCCTTCAGCTTCTGGTCGCGGGCGCGAATCTTCTCTTCGCGGGCGGTCTTGGCGATGCCCTTGTCGTCGAGATCGTGCTGAAGCCCCTTCTCCACGTCCTCGGCGCGCAGCACCAGGGAGTGAGTTTTCGATTCGAGCGGCACGGCCTTGCCGCCGGCGTAGATCTTGTGGCGGCCGTGCTCTTCGTACCACTTGGTGAGCGTGGCCGTCATGTGCATCTTCTCGACGATATTCCGCCAGCCCACGCCGGTGTTGTAGGCGCAGAAAGAGATCTCGCCTTCCTGCGTGGCATAGGGAATGATGCACTGCTCGGTGCGGCGGAAGTCGTAGTTGAACAGATCCTGGAACCACATGCCGGCGATGAACAGGAAGTTCCACCGGTCGGCGCGGCGCTTCTGGATGTCCGCCATGGTGCGGTCACCTGTCACCTTGCCGTAGTTGCGCTTGCTGACGCCGAAACACTTATCGAACTTCTGCATCAGGTCCGTCAGTTTGAAGTGCGTGGGCGCCTTAAACGGATCGTAGTTGCGCAGCAGCGAGAGGCCCACACCGATCCCGGAGAGCGTGCGGCCGCGGGCGGCGTCGTTCAGACGGGCCACGTCGCGGGCCAGGCGGTCGGCGTTGAGGAACGCAGTCACCGGAACGGATTCCTTGGTCTCCTTGTCGCACATGACCGCCATGCCGATACCGCAGTTCGGGTGGCAGCCGCAGGAAAGCTGGCCCCAGTCCGAGTTCGGACCATGCACCAGATCGGCAAAGTCGGAGAAGGTGCTCATGAAGGAGATGGGGAACCAGTCGCGAACGGGCTCACCGATGCCGGTCTGGTTCTTCACATCGTGCGCCAGATGCGACAGCGTGTAGCGCTGGGCGGCGCGCCGGTCATCGGTCACCGCTTCATCGCGGCCCGTGAAAGAGACGGGCTGGAAGGAGAGGAACGGAATCTTCTTGGGGTTGTCGAGGGCGAAACGCACCACCGAACCCACCTGCTCATTATTGATGCCGTTGACAATGGTGATCACCGGCACGATGTCCACGCCGCCCTTGTGCAGGTTCTCAATGGCGCGCAACTTCACGTCGAACAGGTTGCCGACGGCGCGGTGCGAGTTCGGCTCATTGCCGATGCCGTCAAACTGGAGGTAGGCATACCTCAGGCCCGCCTGGCCCGCTTCCTTGGCGAACTCGGGGCTTTTGGCGAACTCAATGCCGTTGGTCGCCGCCTGCACGCTCTGGTAGCCCACTTTGCGCGAGTACCGCACGGCGTCCAGGAAGTAGGGCGAAAGCGTCGGCTCGCCACCCGAGAACTGCACCGACATCTGGCGGCGCGGCTTGATGGTGAGCGCGTTGTCGAGCAGCGTCTTGATGTCTTCCCAGCTCAGCTCATGCACGAAGCCAACCTGGTTGGCATCCATGAAGCACGGGTCGCACATCATGTTGCAGCGGTTGGTGAGATCCACGGTAAGCACCGAGCCGCGGCCGTGGGTGATGGTGCTCGACCCATGATGATGCAGATGCTCGTCGTTGTGGGCGCGGATGTCGCGGCCGGGGAACACCTGCTCCAGGTGGCGGAAGAAGGCCGGGTCGATCGCCATCACGTCTTCAAAGTAGCCGTGGACCGGACACTCTTTCACCATCAGAATCTTGCCGTCGCGCTCAATGACCTGAGCTTTGATTTCGCCGGCCTTGGTGTTGTTGAGAATCTCGACGGGCAGTTCCCCGTCAATGATCTTGTTCCGGATCTCCGGCACGCACTTGGGGCACAGGGAGTCCGTGGTGCGGGGCCAGCCGAGAACCGGCTTCTGCTTTTCCCAGGATTTGAGAAGGGGCTTGTCCGACCACTTCGGCGTGAAGGACGGGTTCTGGTTGATCTGATTCAACTTGTCGAAAACGAACCACGCGCCCTTGGCGGCGACCGTCACGACCTTCTCGGCATACTTTATGGGCTTATGCATGATGGGTACACTCCCTCGAGAGTTAAGAATAGTACGAATGGTCTAATCTGTCCCGCGAGATGCACTGAAGTGGGTACAATCGAGGTCGAATGGGGAATAGATGCAGCGAACTGTAACCGGAGGGGACACCATTTCCATCCGGATAAAACAGTTGGCGGCCGAGTTTGGCTTCGTTCTGTGCGGTGTCGCCCGGGCGGAACCCCTGCCGGAGTGGGACGCCTACATGGACTGGGTGGGGCGCGGCAATGCCGCCGGCATGGGATATCTGACGGACCACCGGGCCCGGGTGCGCAGGGATCCCCGGGAGTTGCTGGCTACTGCCCGGAGCGTGATTTGCCTTGGCATGCTCTACAACTCCGGCCATGAATCGAACACAGACCCGGCGGTAGGCCGCATCTCGCGCTACGCCTGGGGCGAGGATTATCACCGCCTGATCCGGGAACGCCTGGAGGCTTTCGCCGCGCGCCTGCACCAGGAGATGCCGGAGCCGTTCGAGCACCGGGCGGTGGTGGACACGGCGCCGCTGCTCGAGCGCGCCTACGCGAACCGGGCCGGGCTGGGGTGGATCGGGCGGAACACATGCCTGATCCATGAGCCGCTGGGATCCTGGTTCTTCCTGGCGGAGGTGCTGGTGTCGCTGGACCTGGCCCCCGGCGAACCGCCGCCCGACCGCTGCGGTTCCTGCACGGCGTGTATCGACGCCTGCCCCACGGGCGCGCTGGTGCCGGTGGGTGAGCGTTGGGAGCTCGACTCACGGCTCTGCATCAGCTACCACACCATTGAAAGCCGGGAACCGATTCCGCCCGAGATCGCCGCCCGGCACGGCAACATGATCTTCGGCTGCGACATCTGCCAGGACGTCTGCCCCTGGAACCGGAAGGCGCCCGTGACCAGCGAGCCCGCCTTTGCTCCGCGCACCGCGCCGGAACGGCTGGTGGATCTGGTTGGGTTGGACGCCGCGGAGTTTCGGGAACGGTTCGCCGGCACTCCGGTGCTGCGAGCCCGGCAGGCCGGATTTCAGCGCAACGTGGAGGCGGCGCGGGCGAACTACTGCGGCGTTTCGAGAGGTTTTGAGGAACGCTCGTAGAACTCGCGTTGAAGCCGGGGGGCGATCTCATCGGCTTTGACGGCGCGGAGAATGTTGGCGATCCGCTCGATGGCCGCCCGGGTCACCACCTGGCCCCGGGCCGCGTTGGCTCCCGTGGCGTCGCCGGCGTAGTGGTTGGGAAAGCTCGAGTACCACCAGATGCCGGTGTAGACGCCGGTGGGAAGATCCACACGCTTGAGGTCGCGGCCGGATTCCTGGCCGCCGCGGCTGGCAATGACCAGATCGGGCCGGTGGGCCATCAGGTTCGACATCTCGCCTTCTCCGCCGTGGCCGTCGGCGCCCGGCTTGGAGGGGCCGGGAAGACTCACTCCCGGCGGGCCGCCCAGCCCGGCCAGCGCATAGATGGTGTAGTCCCGCGGCGATTCGAGCTGGATCTGCGCGAAGTACTGCAGCATGAGCGTATTGCCGCCGTGGCCGTTGATGATGACGATCTTCTTGCAGCCGTTGCGGGCCATCTCGGAAGCCGTCTCCTGAAGCAGGTCAAGCATCAGCTTGCTGCTGTACGCAATGGTGCCCGGCTGGTGCTTGGCTTCAAAGATCTGGCCGAAGTAATACTCGGGGAACACCACCGCGTACTCGATCTTCGAGGCCTCCAGGGAGTTGTAGCGGACATTGAGCAGGTCCGTTCCCAGCGGCCCGGTGGGGCCGTGCTTCTCAAGCACTCCGAACGGCAGCACGCAGACGCCTCGCGATTGCCGGATGGCTTTGACGAAATCGCCCGCGGTAAGTTCCTCCCAACGCGTGGAGAGAGTCTGCGCCTCGACGGCGCCGGCGATGGCCAGAATGGCGAAGGTGAGACGGTACATCTTGAAGACTATCCTTTCACTCCCCCGGCGGATGCCCAGGGAGCCTCGTTCTCGAGCAAACGGCGCAGGGCGGCCGCCCGCTCGGGTTGCGACGCCGCGAGGTCCCTGGTTTCGGCCGGGTCCCCGGCCAGATTGAAGAGCTGGTGCTGAACGCCACCCTGGCGAACCAGTTTCCACGCACCTTCCCGCACGGCCTCATTCGGACCGTACCGCCAGAAGAGTGGCCGGGCAGGCAGCGGCTTAAGCAGACTGTGGCCGTCCAGATTGGCGGGCCGCGCGATGCCGGCGGCTTCAAGACACGTGGCGGCGATGTCGAGCGAGATCACCGGTTCGTCCCGTGTCTGGCCGGGTGGGATCCGGCCGGCCCACTGCACCAGGAACGGCACGCGAATGCCGCCTTCATAGAGCTGGCCCTTGCCGCCGCGCAGGGGTTGATTGCCGGAAGTCAGTTCCGCCGTGGGGCCGCCGTTGTCACTGATGAAGAACACCAGCGTGTTGGGGCGGGCGTGGCGCAGAACTTCGCCCACCGCGTCGTCGAGCGAGGCGAGCATCGCCGCGAAGACGCGGCGGTGGAGATCCGGGATGTGACGGAAACGCGCCAGATACTCCGGCGTGGCCTGCATGGGGCTGTGGACGGCGTTGAACGGCAGGTAGACGAACGCCGGCGGGCCGGAGCGGCGCAGGAACCCGGCGGCGCGTTGAGCCGTGGCCTGGGTGAGATACCCTGGCTCCGTGATGGCCGCCTCGCCATCCTGGATGGGATTGTGGTCATCGTAGGGGGGCTCATTCGTACGCAGATAGGAAGTGGCTCCGTTGTAGGGTGGCGGTACAAAGAAGTGGCCTTCGTGCAGGAAGCCGTGAAACTCATCGAAGCCGCGGCGCAACGGGTGGAACTTCGGCGTGGCGCCCAGGTGCCACTTGCCGAAGATGGCGGTGCGGTAGCCGGCGGTCTTGAGATGGCTGGCCAGCGTGCGCTCGGTGAGCGGCAGACCGGTTTCAGGGTTGAGGTTCTGCTTGCCGGTGACATTCTGCTCATAGCCGAAGCGGCTTTGGTAGCGGCCTGTCAGGAACCCGGCGCGTGAGGGTGCGCAATAGGGCGCCGTGACATAGCCCTGGGTGAATCGAATGCCGTTGCGGGCGATGGAATCGATGTGCGGTGTGGGGATTTCGGAATTGCCCTGGCAGCCCAATTCCCCATAGCCCAGATCATCGGCGACGATGAAGATGATATCGGGAGGCCCCGCGAGAGCCTGGCCGGCGGCAAGCTGAAAGAGTTGGCGGCGGGTGACCCCGGAAGAAAGCGGCATGAGAACGACGATGGCCATCTTACCGCACGGCTGCGGTTCACGAAACGCGCGGAGCCGCGTCTTACCAGGCGTGAGAACACTGGCGATGATGTTGGTGCTGGCCGCCGGCGCGGCGGCGCATCCTGGCGTTGGAATCGTGGAGGACAGCCGCGGCAACGTCTACTTCACGGACCTGAAGCAGGTCTGGCGGCGGTCACCCGATGGCAAAACGGTGGTTGTCGTGCCGGGCGTGCATACGCACGAGTTGCACATGGACGCACAGGACAACCTGTACGGCGAGCATCTCTGGTATGAGGGTGAGAGGATCGACAAATGGGGTCATCGCGTCTGGCGTCTCTCGGCGGACGGCAAGCTGGAAGACGTCATTCCGGCGCGCGAAGGCTTCCTTCAGAACTACAGCTTTGTGCGCGACGCGGCCAGCAACATGTACTGGGCGGACCGCGCGGGCACGGGGTCCATCCGGAAGCGGCTGCCCGATGGCCGTGTGGTGACCGTGGCATCGGGCGGCTTTCACGACATCCGCTGGATGACGGCGCACGCCGGCGGCACGATCTACCTGATTGACCAGGGGAAGCTCAAGCGCGTCGCGCCGGATGGCCGCGTGGACACCCTGACCGCCGAACTGCGCCAGGGTTGGTTTGACCGGACGAACCAGCACGCGTTAATGGGCCTGGCGGTGGACAGCGCACACAACGTGTACATCGCGAACTTCACAGACCGGCGGGTGTACAAGGTGACACCCGCGGGCGAAGTGACGGTGGCGGCCCAAAGCCGGCTGCCGTGGTCACCGGTGGGCGTGCTGATCAGCCGGCGCGGCGAACTGCTGGTGCTCGAAGGCGCGGCGGCCGCGGCGCGGGTTACGACAGGTCGAACTTCTCGTGGTGGAGGGCCGGGTCGCCCGTAACCAGCACGGGCCGCCGCAGGATCTCTTCCAGCTCTTCGAGATACCGGTTGCGGTGCGACTTGAGCACCTTGGCGACATCAGGATTGACGCGCAGCACGCACTCCTTGCCGTCCACCACCTTCGCCAGTTTCTTCGCTTCCACAAGAATCTCGGCCACCACGGTGGCTTCGCTCTTCACATAGCCAGCCCCTTCGCAGTGCGGACAGGGCATGCAGAGCGCCCGCTCCAGGCTCTGTTTCACGCGCTTACGCGTGATGGCGACCAGTCCGAAATCGTTGAACGACAGAATCTTCGAAGGGGCCTTGTCGGCGGCCATCGCCTCTTCCAGAGCCTGCATCACCTTCTGCCGGTTCTTGCGCTCATCCATGTCGATGAAGTCGACAACGATGATGCCGCCCAGATCGCGCAGGCGGATCTGACGGACGATCTCCTTGATGGCCTCCGTGTTCGTCTTGACGATGGTGTCTTCCAGGCGGTTCGACTTGCCGACAAACTTGCCTGTGTTGATGTCGATGGCCACCAGCGCCTCGGTCTGGTTGATGACGATGTATCCGCCCGACTTCAGCCAGACCTTGGGGCGCAGCGCCTTTTCGAGTTCGGTGGTGATGCCGAAGGCATCGAAGATCGGCACATCGCGCGTGTACAGCTTGACGCGGGAGACCAGGGCGGGTTGCACACGCTGGACAAAGCTGACGACGGTTTCGTAGAACTCCTCGTTGTCCACCCAGATGGCTTTGAATTCGCCCGTGAGCTGATCGCGCAGCGTGCGCTGAACGATCTCAAGATCGTGGTGGATGAGCGCCGGAGCTTTCTTCTTTTCAGCCTTCGTCCGGATCTCGGTCCACAACTCGTGGAGATACTGCATATCCGAGAGAATCTCTTCCTCGGTATGTCCTTCGCCGGCTGTGCGGAGAATGAACCCGCCGGGCATGCCCTGGCGGCCCTTCTGCAGCACTTTCTTCAGGCGGTGTCGCTCCTCGTCGCTCGCGATCTTGCGCGAAACGCCGGCGTGATCCACGGTCGGCATGTAGACGCAGAAGCGGCCCGGCAGCGCGATGTGGGATGTGATGCGCGCGCCTTTCTGGCCCAACGGTTCCTTGGCGATCTGCACCAGGATCTCCTGGCCTTCCTTCAGCAGGTCGGTGATGGAGGGAAGCGGCGGACGTTCGCGCTCACGTTCATGGCGCGGCGCGCGGGGCGCCGGCGGCAAGGCGGTTTCCGGGGCCGGCGCAGCCACCTCGATGGCTTCCACGGCCGCGGCGCCTTCCAGCACAGCGGCGTCGGGTTCCGCCGCCTCGAGCGGCTCGGCGGCGGCCACCGGCGAGGCTTCACGGCCGGGTTGTCCGTCACGCGGCGGGCGGTCAAAGCGGTCGCGTCCACCGCGGCGCCGGCGGTCCCGGCGGGAGACGCGCGGAAGATTCCGCGGGGATTCGCGGAGATGGGCGCTGTAGCCAAGGCTCGGAATGCTGCCCTGCGGCTCGGCATCGGCGGCGGGTTCGGCGCTTGCTTCTGCGCCGGCCTCTGCAGCGTCCGTGTCGTCATTGGGATCACCGGCGTCCGCCTCAAGGGCATCACCGGCGTCCGCCTGAGCGGCATCACCGGCGTCCGCCTGAACCACCTGATCAGCCGCGGCGGGAGCTTCCTCGATCAGATCCACCTCGGCCAGATCGTCCGAAATGGCCTGGATCTCTTCTTCCGTACGCACCGCTTCTTCGACAGCGGAAGACTCCGGTTCCTGCGCGGCTTGCACAGACGCCGGCTTATCGGCCACGGGTTCGATCACCGCGGCGGCAGCCTCCGGCTCGTCATCCTCGTACCGCGCGTCAGCGGCCATTTCTTCGGCTGCGTCACCGGACGGCTCATCGGCATCCGCGGGGCGCCCGCGGTACTTGCGCAGTGACTCGCCGGGCAACAGGATCACATCGTCGTCCGAATCCGTGTCAACTTCGCCCGGCGCTTCGTCGCGGAACGCGGGCGCGGCAGCCTCGGTAGTGTCGCTCACCATGTCCGACGGGCTGGTGTACTTGCTGTCCGGGAATCCGCGTCCACGGCCACGGCCACGGCCGCGGCGTCTTCCACGGCCTCCACGGTCGCCGCGATCCCGGTCACGTCCATCCGCGCGCGCTTCGGACGGCGCGCCGTCCGAGGACGCGCCATCGGCGGACGCGCCATCGATGGACAAGGCGGCAGGCTCGGCACCGGCAGCGGGGTCAACGGAGGTTTCACGGGCGGCGGCTTCACGGGCGGGGGCGGCTTCACGGTCCCGGTCGCGATCCCGGTCGCGATCGCGATCACGGCGGTCACGGCGGTCGCGTCGGTCACCCCGCTCCGCACGTTCTCCCCGTTCGGGACGCCGGTCGTCGGAGACACGGTCCACCTCTTCACCGCTCTCATCAAGAAAGTCTGAAACGTAGAGGAATGTGTCCCGTTCCAGCCCCACGTCGACGAAAGCAGACTGCATGCCCGGAAGAACCCGGGTGACACGCCCCTTGTGGATGCTGCCAGCCAGCGAGTATTCATTCTCGCGCTGGAAGTAAACCTCCACCAACTGTTCGTCTTCGAGGATTGCTACGCGGGTCTCATGAACTCCCGCCGAAATCACCAGTTCTTTTGTCGCCATGTGGCATCTCCGTTCGGCCAACGGAAGGACGCCGGAATCGGGAAGGAGGGGCGGGAATGCGCGGGGAGGGACCCCTACGGGTCCTGCAACGCGCAAATCCGTGTCCGCCGGCCGGGCCGGTAACCCGGGCGGGCGGGACGGCAAACTGTCGCTGGGCGGCGCTGGCGGAGAGAGTCTCATACGCCAGCGCCACCGGGGCGCCGATCCTTAAGAAAGCATCTGTTACGATGTCAACGGTCACGTTCCGGAATCTAACCTTCGGCTCGCTTCAATTCAAAAACCGCCGGAGCCTGACATTATTCACCAGGCCCAGCATCAGGAAAACCGACCAAGTGCTGGAGCCGCCAAAGCTCATCAGCGGCAGCGGAATGCCGGTGACCGGCATGCGGCCCACCACCATTCCCACGTTCACCAGCACGTGAAACAACAGCAACGCCGCCACGCCCATGCAAAGATAGGCGCCGGCCCGGTCAGGAGCCGCCTGAGCGTTACTCACAATCTGCATCAGGAGCAAGAAATACAACCCTAGGACGACCACCACGCCGACGAATCCGTGCTCTTCGGCAAACGCCGAAAAGATAAAATCCGTATGCGGAACCGGCAGGAACCGCAACTGCGTCTGTGAGCCGTGCGTAACACCTTTTCCCCACATGCCGCCGGACCCCACCGCGATCTTCGACTGGATCACCTGATAGCCGCTGCCCTGAGGGTCCGCCGCCGGATCGACGAAGGTGACCAAACGGGCCTTCTGATAATCCTTCAGCGTGAACCACGCGGCGGGCAGGACCAGGACGGCCGCCACCAGAATCACCGCCAGATGCTTCCACTGCAGCCCGGCCAGAAAAACTCCGCAGGCCAGGATGGGAAGATAGGTCAGCGATGTTCCCAGATCCGGCTGGCTCATCACCAGCAGCATCGGCAATCCAACCAGTCCGGCCAGCTTGAGCAGGTCCGGGCTTTCCAGTTTCTTCGCCGTCAGCTCCGAAAGGTAGCGGGCGACCAACAATACCAGAACCAGTTTAACGAATTCGGACACCTGGAAGTGGAACCCGCCAAACAGCGGGATCCAGCGGCGCGATCCGAACACCGTGCGCCCGGCGAAAAACGTAACCACCAGCAGCACAATCGAACCCACGTAAAGAAACGGCACGTTGCCCAGCAGCGAATGGTAATCCACCAGCGTCACGATCCAGAGCAGGATCAAACCGGTGGCGACATAGAGCACCTGCTTCCACCAGGCGTCACGCCAAACCGTGTCGTGCGTGGCGCTGTAGATTTGCAGAATGCCCAGGGCGCAGATGGCGGCGGCCACCAGCAGCAGGGTCCAGTCCAGGTCGCGGACGGAACGGTAGCCGGACATCAGCGGCGCTCCGCCAGCAGCGCGGGCGCGGGCGTCCGGCGGGCCTTCTTGTCGAAATACGCCTTGACGATATCGCGCGCGATGGGCGCCGCCAGATTGCCGTGCTCGCCCGATTCGAACAACGCGGCCACAACGATTTCGGGATTCGTCTTGGGAGCGAAGCCCACAAACCAGGCGTTGTCCTTGATTCCCTGCCCGGCTTTGCTCTTGAGAAACTCGTTCGAAGCCAGCTGCGCGGTGCCAGTCTTGCCGCACAACTCGATTCCGGGAATGCGGGCACGGGCCGCCGTGCCGCCCTCATTCACCACGGCGTACATGCCATTGATGACGCGCGCCACATTGTCCGGATTCAGTTCGGCCTTCGATGGCGGCGGAGCCGCGCCTTCGTACTTCACCAGGTGAGGACGATGCCACACACCGCCCATCGCCAGGCCGCCCGTGGCGGCCGCCAGCTGCAGCGGCGTCACCGTGAGCGCGCCCTGGCCGATGGCCACGGAGATCGTCTCACCGGCATACCACTTCGAACGGAACTTCCGGATCTTCCAGGCTGTCGAAGGCAGTTCACCCGCGGCTTCATACGGCAGGTCGATGCCGGTTCGTTTGCCAAGACCCGCCATCTCGCCATACTTGGCGATGGTGTCGATTCCAATGCGATTGCCTAAGTTGTAGAAATATACATCGCAGGATTGCGCAAGGGCGCGGTTAAGTTCGGTGTGCCCATGCCCGCCCCGCAAGTGGCACTTGAACGGACGGCCATAGAAGACCGCGCCACCGCCGCAGTTCACCTGAAATGAAGGATCCACTTCACCCGATTCAAGCGCGGCCAGGGCCACGATGGGTTTGAACGTGGAACCCGGGGCAAGCTGGCCCTGGATGGCCCGGTTGAGCAGCGGCTTGTCCGGGTTCTCACTGATCTCCTTCCAGTCCCGCGTGCGAATGCGCCCGGCGAACCGGTTGGGATCATACGCCGGCCGGCTCACCACCGCCAGCACCTCGCCCGTGCGTGGATCCATTGCCACCACCGCTCCCCGATGCCCGTCCATGGCCAGTTCGGCCACAGCCTGCAGTTCCAGATCGATGGTCAGTGAGAGCGGCTTTCCCGGCACCGCGTCCTTGCTGCCCAGCACCTGCCGCACCACGCCGCGGTTGTCGACGATCACCTGCCGCTGCCCGTCCACCCCCATCAGCACATCGTTGTACTGGCGCTCAATGCCTGCCTTGCCGATGACATCGCCCTGATTGTAGCGGGCATAGTCGGGCACGTTCAGTTCGTTCTCGCTGATCTCGCCCACATAGCCCAGCACGTGGGCCAGCGCGCCATCCTGCGGATAGAGCCGGCGCTGCGTGTGAATGATTTCAAGTTCGGGAAACGAGTCCGGGTCCTTGTGCGCTTCGACAAACGCAAGTTCGCCCGGCGTCAGCCCTTCCTTGATGATGATGGCTTCGTAGCGCGGGCGCGAACGGAAGCGGCGGATGCGCGCCTGCAAATCGTCGTAATCCAGATGCAGGCCCTCGGCGATCTGCTTCAGATGCGATTCCTTCAGATTCTCGCGCGCCAGCAGCACGCTGAACGTGGAGTGATTGTCCACGATCACGCGGCCGTCGCGATCCAGAATCTTGCCGCGCGGAGCCGGAATGGGGTGGGCCTTGATGCGGTTGCGATCGGCCATCTGGCTGTACAACTCCTGATCGCGAACCTGAAGTTCCCAAAAACCCGCCAGCAGGAACAGAAAGGTGCCCACCACCACGTACTGCATGGTGGCCACCTTGTGGCCGGCGAGCTTGATGTCTTCGCGGAAGACCGGGCGTTCGGTGAGATGATCGGCCCGGCGCCGGCTGGGAAATAGAATCACCGCAGTTCGCCTCTGTCCTTCAGTTTATCCAAGGCGTAAAACACCGGCAGCGACACGGCGGAGTTCAACATGCCGAGCGCGAAATTCTGCAGCGGATCGAACGGAATGGGTTGCCCCAGAAGAGCACGGCCCAGCACCCAATAAAAGAACTGATGGAAAAAGAAGAAGAAAAATCCGAGGATCAGCCTGATGGCCGGATTGTCCACATCGAACCGCTGGCTCATCGACGCGGCAAAGTAGCCCACCAGGGTCTTAACGATGCCAAACATGCCCAGAGGCTGGTGCGAAAGCGAGTCCTGCACCAGGCCAATGATCGCGCCCAGAAAGACACCCGCCACTGGCTTGCGGCCCATCAGCGCGAAGTACACGGTCACCAGCAGCGGCAGTTCAAGATAGCCGAAGTACTCAACGAACAGCGGCACATAGACCTGGAACAGCACCGCCGCCAGCGGCACAAGCAGAAACACCGCCGGCCGGAAGCGGGAAACGCGCGATCGCCGCGGCGTTTCCATGAGCAGATGTCCGCCAAGATCGTTCATGGGCGGGAAGGTGCTGCCTGCTGCTGCGAGTCGCCGGCAGGCTTCGGGGCCGCAGGCGCGGGGGTCTGCGCAGGGGACCCGGCCGCGGGGGCGGGCGCGGGCGGTTTCTGCTGCGGCGGACGCACGTTGAAGTTTGGCACACCGGGACCGCCAAATTGATGTCCCTGCGCCTCCCCGATGCGCTGGTACTGCCTGCGGACCCGGTCGGCATCGGTCGCCATGTCGGAGCGTTGCCCGGAGCCGCCCGCCGATTGCTGTTCATCGGGCGGAGGCGGCATCGCGTAGCTGCCCTCGGCGGCCACCTGGCCTTCCGGAAGCGGCTGGTGCACACCCTCAATCACCACCAGCACTTCTTCCAGACCACGCTGAAAACCGCTGGGCACGATGAAGATTTCCTTGAACAGCTTGCCGGTGCGCACAACACTGGCACGGCCCACCGGAAGTCCTTTCGGGAACACCCGATCGTCACCCGAAGTGTAGTACCACTCTCCCGCTTCCACCTTCTCCTCAATCTCCACGTACTCCACCGAGCAGGCGCCGCGCCCCAGCCCCTTCAGAACACCCGGCACGCGATTCTTCTCGCTCACCACACCAGCGGCGAAGGTCGGATCGGTGATCAACAGCACCTGAGCGGCCGTGGGATACGAAGCCAGAACCTTCCCCACAATGCCATCGGGCGTTACCACGGCCATGCCCTTTTGAACCCCGCTGGTGGTGCCGCGATCGACAAACACCATCTTCGAATTCGCTCCCGTGCCTGTGCCGATGATTCGCGCGGCGATGGTCTTTGAAGGCGACCTCTTCTCAAACGCGGCCAACGCCTGCGCGCGATCGGCCGTGGCGAGTTCGGTCTTCAGATACTGATTCTCCATCCGCAGCCGCCCCAGTTCTTCAACCAGCCTGGCGTTTTCGGCACGCGTGTCCACCAGCACCACATAGTCCTTCAGAAAGCCGAACGTGCTGGAACGGAAGCCCTCCAGAACACGCGCCAGGGGCGTGACCGCGGTCACGGCCCACACACGGATGAGGCGCACGTCGTTGTTGCCCTTCACCTGATAGGCCAGCAACACCAGTTGCGCCAGGATGACCGCCAGCAGCACGCTGATGTTGCGATACCGGTTGAGTATGAAGTCCATAACGGGGCCCGCGCGGGGCCGTTAGTCGATGGCGATTCTCCGCAGCAGTTTGAAGTCGGTGAGCATCTTGCCGGTGCCCAGTGCGACGCTCGCCAACGGGTCCTCGGCAATGGAAACTGGGAGTCCGGTCTCTTCCCGAATACGCCTGTCCAGATTCTTCAAGAGACCGCCGCCGCCGGTGAGCACGATGCCGCGGTCGCTGATGTCGGCGCTCAGTTCGGGCGGCGTACGCTCCAGCGCCACGCGAATGGCGTTGAGAATGGTGGCCACGCATTCGCCAAGCGCCTCCCGGATTTCGGAATCGCCCACGGCCACCGTCTTCGGCACCCCTTCAATCAGATTGCGGCCCTTGATCTCCATCCTGAGCGGCGTATCCAGCGGCGCCGCCGAGCCCACCTGCATCTTGATCTGTTCGGCCGTGCGCTCACCAATCAGCAGGTTGTGGTTGCGCTTCAGGTACTGCATGATCGCATCGTCCATGGCATTGCCCGCCACGCGCACCGATCTCGAATAAACGATGCCCGACAGCGAAATCACCGCGACATCGGTGGTGCCGCCGCCGATATCCACCACCATGTTGCCCGAAGGCTCCGTGATGGGCAGCCCCGCGCCAATGGCCGCTACCATCGCCTGCTCCACCAGCACCACATCACTCGCCTTGGCGCGGTAAGCGGAGTCGATGACGGCACGCCGCTCCACTTGAGTGATTTCGCTCGGCACGCCGATAACAATTCGCGGGTGCACCAGAACCTTGCGTCCGTGCGCCTTCTGAATGAAGTAATTCAGCATGCGCTCGGTCACTTTGAAGTCCGCGATAACGCCGTCCTTCATCGGCCGGATGGCAACGATGTTGCCCGGCGTGCGCCCCAGCATCTCCTTCGCCTCACGGCCCACCGCCTCCACTTCGCCATTCGTCTTGTTGATGGCGACAATCGAAGGCTCATTCACCACAATTCCCTTCCCGCGCGCGTACACAAGTGTGTTGGCGGTGCCGAGATCGATGGCAAGATCGGACGAAAAGAGGCTGAACAGCGAGCGCAGGTTCATGGTGGCGGCGTGAGGGTCTTTCTGGAAACCGACCTCCAAATCAATGAAAAAACAGACGATAATGCCCGTCCGGAGGTTCACTTTTAGCGTAGCATAAGCCGCTTACGGCAACGATGACGGCGATGCCGCGGCAAGATTCCGCAACGCTCCAAGCACATGTTCCAACGCGGCCTGATACGCATCCGTTCCACGCGGCGGATGCTCGCGCAGATGGCCGGCCAGGGACTCGGCGAGTGTTGCCACCGCCGGGTCCAGCGCCGCCCAGCGCTGGAGAAAAACTGCCCGTTCCGGCCACCGCTCCGGCTGCCCCGTCAGCGCCAGATGAACATCCGTGAGCAGCGTCACGCTCTGAGCCCTGCGGCACGTTTCCACCGGTCCGGCGGCAATCGTTCGTGCGTTCTCCAGCGCCTTGGCAAGATTACGAACCCAGTACCCCAGGTAATCGATGCCGCGATTCGCCAGTTCCTCACGCAACAGGACATGCTGGACAATGTCGCCCCCCTGCGCCGCCAGGCACGCCGCGTCACCTTCGTAAGCCGGCGCCGCATAGCCTTCCAGACTCAGCCAGATGTGTGCCAGTTCGTGTCCCAGCACCGCATCGGCCGCCCCCTCCCAATCGGCGGCGCGCGCCATGTTCAGCAACACATACGCGACCCGCCCTTCCGGCCCGCTGTAGTTCACCGTCAAGGCGTGTGACGCGTCAAGCTGAACCAGAAACGCGCCTTGGCTGAAGTACCGGCGCAAGACGTGGGGAAAGCGCACCGGCGGAAGCACCATCGTGCCGTCCGGATCGCGCTCAACCCGGACAAACTCGACGGCCACGCCGCGTTCTTCAATCGTCCGCACCCACTCCGCAATGGGCTTCGCCAGTTCCTGGGCCGGCACGGCTTGGGCCAACGCTGCTTGGGCCAACACCGCGGGGGCCAGCGTCATCAGAAAAACACTCGCTTGGGCCGGTCCGAAACTCATCCAACATCTTCAGACTACCAGCACCCGTGCCCATGGCTGTCGGCGGGTACGGAGTGGGCGATCAGAGAGTCGGGAGAAGAAGAATGCCGATCAGCCATTTGCGCGAACAGCAACGCCGCGCTGTGTTCTCTGACCGTCAGCCGGACGAGGCCACGCGCGCCAAGCAGGATCGTATCCGCGCCGGCGCTTTCGCCCTGGCGCCCAGAGTCACGGCGCAGACCGCTGCGGCCTCCGCCCCCGCGGAGCCGCCCGCCGGGGAGCTTGAGCTTATGGACAATTGGAAACTGGTCTGCGGCGCGATCTCCGGCCCTCACTCCCAGGGGCTGTCCTTCACAAACCTCATGTGCTGCACCAGAGGCCGCCGCGTACGGAAGTGCTTCCGGTAGCACTCGATCCAGTTCGTGGAGAGTTCCCTCTGCGCCTCACCCAGATCGATCCTCCCCGCACACACCAACCCGCGCAGATGATCCTCCAGCGCATCCTTCACCCGCGACGTCCACACGCCTTCCGCATACGGCACCGGCCACAGATTCTGTAAAGCCGTTGCACCGCCCAGCGCGGGGCTGATCAGGTAGTCCACCTCATAGCTGCCAGGCTTCGGATCACGAATCCGGTACTGTTCGAAGACCCGCCGCGCCAGATCCGCCGGAACCAGCCGGCCCTCGTCCTCAGGCGCCACGCCGCAGGCCTGCTGGGATGAAATCAGCCGTACCGCGCCCGGCGTCAACTGGGAGTCCGGCAGAGGACCGGCTTTTACGCCGGCCGCCCCAAACCAGATCACGGCCACCAGCAAAGCAGCCGACCCGGCCAACACGGGAGGCCGCACCCCGTGCCACCCCCACAGACGCGTCGCTCTCCTCCGGGACTCTTCCTGCCTGATCCGCGCACGCAGAAGCGCCGCCGCGCCCGCGTCCGGCGCCGGAGCAGCAAGATCCCCATGCAGACCCATGTAGACCGCCACGCCGCGATCCAGTTCCGCGCGCCGGGCCCGGCATGGCCAGCAGTGGGCAAGATGCTGTTCCACACCAGCGGCCTGATCCGCCGCAAGCTCACCATCCAGGGCGAGCATCAGGTCGATATCGGAAACATGGCCGTCCGCGTCCCGCACACCGGCTCCTTCATTTCGTCATTCCACCCACACGCCCGTTGTTCAGCCTATTTCCACCGGTTCGACGCCCGGGCCAGACGCCCGAGCGCCCGCTGAATCGACGCCGCCACCGATCCCAGCGAGATGTCCAACACCGCCGCGATCTCACGGTACCCCAGCCCTTCAGCCCGCAGGAACAAACACTCGCGGTCCACGCCGGAGAGCGCCGCCAGCACCGCCTGCACGCTTCTCAGCCTCTCCCGGTTGATCGCCCGTTCCTCGGGATTCTCAGCCGGATCCGCAATCTCTACCTCCAGAGCTTCACCCGCCGCCCGCGCCTCCCCCCGCATCCGCTTCAAGGCCAGATTGCGAGCCACCCGGAACACCCAACCCGGCAGGTTGTCACGCGGCTTGCCATCGCGCAAATGCCGGTACAGCGCCAGAAAGGTCTCCTGCAGGATGTCCTCGCCATCCTCGCCTGGCGTCCCCAGCGAGGCCAGATAACGCAAAACACCGGGCCTCAACGTCTGGAACAGGGCCACCACCTCGTCCCCAAGCGGATCCGGCTGCGTACGCCCGGCGCCTGTCATCGCACGCAATCGCGTCCAGTAGAGTTCAGGCATCGGCACCCGAATTGTAGCACCGCCCGGCTGAACCCGGCCGCGCTTATACGCAGGTAAACATTTGTAATCAAGCTCACTGATACCTAAATTATGCACCGATGGAGACGCGGGCCACCTGAGTGATCGGCGTCGCGTCGGTGCTTGATCGGGCTGTTGACTTGGCGTAGCGTCTTGCTGAGGTGATGTTTTCCGGTGCCTCTCTGT
>VFZY01000066.1 GCA_016870915.1 Acidobacteriota bacterium
CAACCACGCCAGGCGCGACCCCGGCGTGGCTATGCGAACATACCATGGGGTCCCGAAACGGATTCCCAAAACCGGAACTTTCTACTTGGCCGGGAATAGGAACTTTCTACTTGGCTCCGACACAGGGGGGGACAGGAGGGTTCACACGGGCTCCACAACAGTCTTCGAAACCGTTCCGGGGTTGAGAGGACGGGGGTGCGAACGATTCGATCCACCACGGGGCGGAAGGCACAGGGTTTGGCGCCGCCCAGGCGACGAACCTGCGGCGGGCCAGAGGTCCCTTTCGCCGGACTGGAGCGATTTTTCAACTCCCAGGCTTGAGACGACCCATTCGGTGGAGATGCCTTCGCGCCGGGCGCGGACAGAGCGGCCGCGATGACAATCCCGGTGGTCCGGTACCGTTAATCCGGGACATGCCGTGTGCTCCGGGCACAGCGGTTGCCTGGGCGCCGTCAGTGGGTCATCGAATAGATGATGTAGTTCAGGCCCAGGCGGTAGGCGAAGCTGGTCATGGCTTCGGGGTATTCGGGCATGTCGGCGTGCTCCCAGGCGTCGCCGATGTCCATGTTGAAGTTGATGGCGACCAGCAGGCGCCCGCGCTCATCGTGGATGCCACGCCAGGTGGGCGGGACGGCTTGCGGCTGGACGGTGATGCCGCCTCCTGGGGCTCGGCGGAGGTGGCGAAGGCCGGGAATGTACGTGCGCTCCTTGATCTGGTAGTGGAGGTTCATGGCAGGGTGGTCCGGATCGAGTTCTTCGATGAGCGCGCCGGGGAACAGGCGGAGCATCGACTGGCGGAAGAGTTCCCAGTCCTCGAAGCCGTGGAAGTCATCGACGACGAGGAAGCCGCCGCGGTTGAGGTATTCCCGGAGCCGGCGGATTTCGAGGTCCGAGAGGTCCCACCAGCCGACCTGGGTGGCGTAGAGCCAGGGGTGGTCGAAGATGCGGTCGTCCTTGAGGTGCATGTGGAGGCCCACGCCCGTGTCGATTCGGGTGAGGCGGCGGATGCCTTGGGCAAAGTGGATTTCGGCGGCGGGCCAATCCTGGCGCCACCAGCCGCGGCCGCCGCCGGCGAAGCGGAAGCCGCCCTGAGCGCGGCCGGACTGAAAGATGTCGGTGTATTCCATGCGGATGAAGTGGAACTCGGCGCGGGAGGGAAACTCGGGCTCCGCCGCGGTGAGGGCACAGCAGAGAGCCGCCGCAAGGAGCCGCATGGAAGGGTTATTCGGCGGGCCGTGTGATTTGGATGTCGACGGTGATGGTGACTTCGTCGCTGACGGCGACGCCGCCGGTTTCGATAGCCCGGTTCCAGGTGATGCCGAAATCCTTGCGGGCGATGCGGGCGCGGCCGCTGGCGCCGATGCGAAGGAGACCACGGTCCTTGACGGGCTGCGAGATGTCCTCGAAGTCGAAGACCACGGGCCGGGTGACACCGCGCATGGTGAGGTCGCCCGAGACCTTGAGGTGGCCAGGGCCGGCGGGTTCGGTTTTGGTGGAGCGAAAGACGATCTTGGGGTGCCTGGCGACGTCGAAGAAATCGGCGCCCTTGAGATCGGCGTCGCGCTTGGGCTCGCGGGTGTCGATGGTTGTGGCGTCGACTTCGGCGTGCACGAAGGTGTCCTGGGGCTTGGCCGGGTCGAACCGGGCTTTGCCTTCCACCTTGCCGAACTGGCCGCGGACGGTGGAGACCATCAGGTGGCGCACCGCGAACTGCACCGAGGAGTGGGCACGGTCAACGGTCCACTCCTGGGCATTCAGCAGAGGCACGGAAGCCGTCACGGCAAAGCAGAGCGCAGCGTATTTCATGGAAGCCTGCTTTCAGTATAGGCGCGGGCGGTGGGCTAGAATCCCGGGAAGTCGCGCTTCTGGGCGGTGGCGACGACGGAGCGGGAGAGGTAGGGGTATGGGTTGACCGGGGTTCCGTGCATACGAACTTCGTAGTGGACGTGGGGTGAGGTCACGCGGCCGGTGGCTCCAGAGTAGGCGATGGTATCGCCACGGCGGACGCTCTGGCCGGGCAGGACATCGAACCGCGAGAGGTGGGCGTAATAGGTGCTTAGACCATTGCCGTGATCGACAACGATCAGGCGGCCGTAGGCTCCGAACCACTCAGCGTGACGGATGACGCCATCGGCAGTGGCGTGCACGGCCGTGCCGACAGCGGCCGAGATGTCGACGCCGGTGTGGAAGGCGCCGCCGCCGGAGAAGGGGTCGACGCGCTTGCCAAAGTAGCTGAGCAGGCGGCCTTGGACGGGCCAGAGGCCGGGCCGGGTATCGGTGGGGCGGACGAAGGAAGGAGCAGTGCGGTAGAAGCGGGTGAAGTTGACGGTCCGGAGGTGATCGTATTCCTGGATACTCTCTTTGAGCGTGGGGACCAGGCGGCCTTCGCTGGTGATGTCAGCAGGACCCACCAAACGTTGCTTGATGCCGTAGGCCACCGAGACTTCGCTGGCGAAAAGCTGGAGCGAAGCCAACTGCTGGTTCTTTTCCTGGGACTCCTTTTCGAGGCGTTGGTAGCGGTTCTTTAACGCATCAACTTCGGCCCGCAAATTATTGTAATTAGAGACCTTAAGAACCATCCGGACATAGCTTGAAAGCATGCCGGCCAGGGACACGGCTCCGAACAGAGCCAAGGCGAGAACGGAATAGAGTACGGTTTGCGAGATGTGGATCCGGCGCAACCTGCCATGCAGGGAATGAGCCAAAACCACGATGAAGTAAGGCTGCTTCAACAGGCGGTCCTTCAACAGGAGTTCGGTTCGGGATGCCCAAAAACCGGGCCATCCAAAAGTATCGAGGATGCTCCTCGGAGGTCACCCGGGCCCAAACGGGGCGGAATGCCTAGAGGTACTATCGTTAACGGATTTTTAACTTTAGCAGGGCGGGTGGTGGGAAGTCAATCCCGATTTCCGCCTTGCGGGGTGCAATTCCCCGCCCTGCGCCTTAACACTGGCTGTGTGTGTGTCCACCCGGTTCCTGACAGGAGCCTAGCTCGAGGCGTCGACGAGGTAGCCGTTGAAGACCACGACCGCTTGCCGGCCGGACTGGGCCGCATGCCGATCACGGCAGAGGTGGAGCCGCCAGACGTGTTGAAGCAGTCGGGCCCTCAGCATCATTATCCCGAGGGCGCCAGCCGCGTGAGAACAATTGTCAGTCGTTTCGGAAAAGTCCTATGGGATGGATTACACTACCTGTAGGCTTATGAAACTAGGCGCGTTGTGTGTTCTGGCCGCGATGTGCGGCCCGGTGGCGGGGCAAACGGTGCGGTTCAAGACCGCGTTGGGTGATATCGATGTGCAGCTGCTGCCGGAGTCGGCTCCGGCGACGGTTCGGAACTTCCTGAACTACATGAACAAGGGGGCTTACGACAAGTCCTTTATCCACAGGTCGGTGGCGGGGTTTATCGTTCAGGGTGGCGGATACCGGTTCACGGGATCGGTTTCAGAGATCCCGCAGGACGCGCCGGTGCGAAATGAGTTCCGACTGTCGAATTTGCGGGGAACCATTGCGATGGCGAAGCTGGGCAACGATCCCAACAGCGCGACCAATCAGTGGTTTTTCAACCTGGGCGACAACTCGCGGAACCTGAATAATCAGAACGGCGGGTTCACGGTGTTTGGACGGGTGGCCAACTCGGCGAGCCAGGGCATTGTGGACCGGATTGCGGCTGTTCCGGTACCGAACCCTCCTATTTTCGCGTCGCCATTCGATCAACTGCCGTTGATCAACTACCGTGGCGGGCAGGTGGGCGAGCAGCATCTGGTGATGATTCAGTCCATTGCCTTGGCTGACCCGCCGCCAGCGATTGGAGAGGGCGGCGTTATCTCACTCAGTTCGTTCGGGCGGTATGGGTATGCGGCGCCGGGATCCTTGATTGAGATTTACGGGTCGAACCTGGGCGGGAATGCCAG
Organism: Acidobacteriota bacterium; assembly: GCA_016870915.1. Classification (GTDB taxonomy): domain Bacteria; phylum Acidobacteriota; class Terriglobia; order Bryobacterales; family Bryobacteraceae; genus VFZY01. The sequence goes on from VFZY01000066.1 coordinate 3,912, forward strand.
CAGGGGCTGGACCGGGTCCGATTTCCGGGACAACGCGGCTCCCACTTCGCTTGAGGGCGTATCGGTGAACATCGGCGGGCAGCAGGCGTTTGTGGCGTTTGTCAGTCCGGGGCAGATCAACGTGCAGGTACCGGCTGGGGTTGCGACGGACAGGCCGGCAAACGTGGTGGTGACCGCCAAGGGAGCGGAGAGCGCGCCGGTGGCGCTCCCGATGCGTCCGTTAGCCCCAGGCCTGCTGGCGCCGCCCGAGTTCAAGGTGGAAGACAGGCAGTACGTCGCGGCGATCCATTCGGCGACAGGCGAGTTTGTGACAAACGGCAAGGTTCCGAACCAGCCGAATGCTCCGGCGATGCCTGGCGAGATTCTGGTCATCTACGCCATCGGGCTGGGGCCACTGGACTCCTCGACGCCGTTTGCCGGGCAGATTGTCAAGGAAGCGACCAAGATCCGGGCGTCGATCGAGATCAAGATCGGGGACCAGACGGCCGAAGTGCTCTACGCGGGCTTGGCGCCGGAACTGGTGGGGATCTACCAGATCAATGTGCGGGTGCCGGCAGGGCTCGCCGCCGGGGATCACCGGGTGGTGATGACCCTGAGCGGCGAGGAAGTGCCGCAGACGCTGTTCCTCCCCGTGGCGCGGTAGTTATTCCGCCCAGCCGTGGGCATCGCGCACGGCGATCATGGCTGCGAGCACGTCGTTCCAGGTGCCTTGCCGCATCATCGTTTCGTTCGAAAACATGCAGCCGTCCCAGCAGATGTGCCGGAAGGCCTTGGTGTTCGAGCCATCGGGGTTCTTGAGCCAGTGGCCGGCATCACGGGCGATGCTGAGCTTGCCGTTGGGATCGTTGGGCAGGCAGTGGCGGCCGGTCTTGTCGTGGGAGCCGGAGCCTTTCACCGTAGCGTCGTTCTGGGCGACATGAAAATCGATGGTCCAGGGGCGGAGCGCGGCCGTCATGGTGGCGAGGGCGCTGGTCAGGGTGCCGCTGTCCGACCAGTCGAAGCCATCGGGCAGGATGCGGTCCTGCGGGGCGTTGTAGCCCATGGTGTAGAGCAGCGTGTGCGCCATGTCGGCCTGGAAGCCGATGACGCCGGGACGATCGGTGGCTTCGAGGGTCCGGACCATTTCGCGCCAGCTATGCATGCCGCCCCAGCAGATCTCGCCTTCGGCGGCGAGGCGTTCGCCGTGATCGCTGGCGATGTCGCAGGCCTGGCGGAAGGTGGCGGCGATGCGGGTGGTGTTCGCGGCCGGGTCCTGAGCCCAGTCACCGGGGGACGAAGCGGAATCGATGCGGACCACGCCGTGGGGCCGGGCGCCGAGTTGGCGGAGTTTGGCGGCGATCCGGCAGGCCTTGCGGACCTGCGTTAGGAAATTGGTCCGATCCTCATCGCTGCCCATGGCGGAACCGCCGCCGGTGGGCGGCCAGACGGGAGCGACGACGGAGCCGATGGCAAGGCCGAGGCCGCCGATCTTGTCCGCGAGGCGGGCGAGGTCGTCATCGGAGGAGTCGATGGACACGTGGGGATCGAAGAGGAAGAGATCGACGCCTTCAAACCGCTGCCCGTTGACGCTGGCTTCCGCGGTAAGGCGGAGCATGGTGTCGAGGTCGATGGGCGGCTCCGAATCGGGACCCTTGCCGACGAGGCCGGGCCACATGGCGTTGTGGAGTTTCGGGAAGTTGTTGGCGGACGGCATTAGGTACAGGATACCCGAACTCAGCCAAGCCGCAACGCTCGCGCCGGCGACCACCCCGGCCTTTGCCGGCTGGTTATGTCCAGAGTTCGTTCACCGGGCCGTAGAGGTCATCCGCGGCGTACGGGACATACTCGAAACCGCGGCCCAGCGGGTCATCGTAGCGGATCTTGGTCCAGTTGATGCCGAGGGCGGAATAGATGGTGGCTTCGATGTCTTCGGGCCGGACATCGCGATTGCGGGACCAGCCGTGGGTGGCGGTGGCGGAACCGGACGCATTGGTGGAACCGATGGACCGGCCTCCCTTCACTCCGGCGCCCGCGACGGCGCAGAACTGTTGCAGGAAGTGATCGCGGCCGGCAGCGCCGGACAGGGGTCCGACGGTGCGGCCGAATTCGCCCGCGACGACGACCAGCGTCTCCGAGAGCAGGCCGCTGGATTTGAGATCGCCGAGCAGTGTGGCCAGTCCGTTATCGAACGTACGGCCCAGGGTGAAGATGTTTGAGCCATTCGGGTTCTGGGCGCCGTAGATATCGTTGTGCATGTCCCAGCCGCCGAGAGTGATCTGAATGAAGCGTGTGCCCTGATTGGCCGCCAGCACCTGCCTGGCGACGAGACAGGCGTTGCCGAAGCCGCTGTTGCCGTAGCGGGCGCTTTCGGCGGGAGTGAAGCGGAAGGCTGTATCGACGACGGGGCTGTACATGAGCCCTTTGGCGGACTGGTAGAACTTATCGTAGTCCTCGACATCCTTACCCAGGGGCGACTTCTCACGAAGCGGGGCATCGAGGGCGCGAAGCCGTGAGTACATCGTTTCAAAGCGTGACTGGCCGTGGACATTGGTGGTGTCGGGCAAGCCGGTGGCGCCGGGGCTCAGACGGAATGGCGCGTGGGTGGCGGGAAGGTAGCCGGAGCCGACGGCGCCGGCGGAGTTCAGGGCGAGGAAGGGCGGGAAGATCTTGGAGGGGTCGGCTTTCTCGGCGGCGACAATGGAGCCGATGTTGGGGGCGATGTCACCGAGGGCGGCGGCGGGGTTGCGGCCGATCTGGCTCCATTGCTGGGCCAGCGAGTGAACCAGGGCCCAGGAGCGCATGGAGCGGATGACGGCGATATCGGGCAGGCGTTCGGCCAGTTTTGGCAGGATGCCGGTGGGCCATTCGAGGCCGCCGATGGTGGCGGGGTTGACGCGCGACGGGGTGACTCCGTTCACCATCTTCAGATCGAAGGTATCGATGTGCGAGGGGGCTCCGGCGAGGAGAATGAAGATCACCTGGCGGGCGGTATCGCGGGTGGTGACATCAAGTTCGCGGACCGTGTCCCCGGCGCGCGCGGGCTGGGCGAGCCAGGAGCCGGTGACAGCGGCGCCGGCAAGTTCAAAGAAGCGCCGGCGGGACAGGTGGGGCTTCTCGAAGATGGCGCGGTGGGGGTGGGGGTGCCTTTGGATGAAGCGGTCGAAATCAGCCTGGTTTTTCATGGTGCGGTCCTGAGCAATTCCTGATTAGTAGTTGAAGAGGAAGTCGACCTTGTTGTAGAGGGCCCAGAGGAGGTTCTCCACTTCGCGGTCGCGGCTGGGGGATTGCAGTTGCTCGACGGCGGCCAGGCGTTCCTGGGCCCTGGGGTAGCGGGAGAGGACAGCAAGGAACAGGCGGTCCACCAGTTCCGGGTCAGGGAGCGAGAGGCTGGAGCGGAGGAGGCTGGAAGCCGGGGTTGTGGAGACGCGGACCCGGTTCATGATGAACGGATCATTCATCAGGTTGAGCGCTTGCGCGATGGAGCCGTCGTCCTTGCGGAGTTCATCATCGCGGTCTCCGCGGAGGAAGGCATCGAGGAAGTCGCGAACGCCGCCGTTGTTCGGCGTGTTGAGCGGCTCGGGAAAATTCATGGCCCAGGAGAGCGTGCCGTAGGGGTCATTCGGGCGGCTGGGATAGCTGGCGGGGACGCCGCTTGAAAGCACCACGGCGTCGTGAACCTCCTCCGCCCAGAGACGGCGCACCAGTTTACGGGCGTAGAGCGATTCCCAGGCGGGATTCCAGTCGCCGTTGTAGCGAGCACTGAGTTGGTAGGCGTTCGAGGTGACGATCTGGCGCATGAGCCACTTGAGGTCGTACCGGGCGTTGATGAACTCCTGGGCGAGGGCGTTGAGCAGACGGGGGTGTGAGGGCTGAAGGGTCCAGGGGCCGGGCGGGGGGTTGTCAGGATCGAGCCGGGCGGGGTCGAACGTGTTGACCGGGTCGACGAGGCCGCGTCCGAAGAAAGCGGCCCAGATGTAGTTGACGGCGGCGCGGGCGAACTGGAAGTCAGCGGTGACCTCCCGGGCCAGTGCGTCGCGGTAGTTTTCGCCGGGGTTAGGACCTTTGCCCGAGAAGGGATAGACCGGGGCGACGGTGGGTTGTTCGGCGGAGCCGACGCGGGCGGGGCGATTGCCGGTGGTGGTGTTAAGACGATAGTTGGACGCGGTGCGGGCGGGGGCGTTATCGATGGCCCAATAGTAGGGCTGCGGCTGTCCGGGTGTGACCGCGGCGCGGCGGGTGTTGGTGCGGGCGAAGTAGCCGGCCAGGCCCCAGGCGGACATGCGCGTGGCGGAGCGGCCCCACAGGCTGAGGGTATCCAGCCGGTTGCGTCCGCTGTGACAGAGAATGCAGTTCATGTGCGAGATGCCCAGGAAGACGTCGGCGACATTGGCTGCCTGCTGATCGTAAATGTCCTGGACGGGGCCGCCGGTGACGAAGCCGCCCACCAGCCAGTTGAGTTGGCCGTCTTCATAGCTGTGATCGCCGGTGGGGGCAATGAGTTCCCGGGCCATGCGGTCATAGGGCTTGGCGGATTCAAGCGATGAGCGGATCCAGGCGTTGAAGGCAGCCGCGCCCTCCGGGAAGCGGCGCACCTGGGTGGAGTTTGAGTTGTTGCGGTAGAGATCGCCGAAGAAGGTGGTCCACTTGGAGGCCCATTCCGGGCGGCGGAAGAGATTCTCAATGAGGTGCGTGCGGCGGGCGTCATTGCGATCGGCCAGGAACTCGCGGGCCTGCTGTTCGGTGGGAATGCGGCCGGTGAGATCGAGTGTCACGCGGCGGAGGAACTCGGCGTCGGTGGCGGGCTCGGCGGGTTTGACACCGGCCTGGGCCATGGCTTCAAACAGATGCCGGTCGATGGTGCCCTGCGGATCGGCTTGCGGGCGGGTGGACAGGGAGTAAGAGCCGGTGGGCGCCGCCAGACGGCTGGCGACAAGCCCGGTGAGTTCGCCGCGCGCCGAAGAGCCGCGGCCGAGCTGGCGCAGGCGGGCCTCGCGATGACGTTCGGCGGCTGGACCGAAGAGCGAGCAGTTGGCGTGATCGACGGCTGGTTCCGCGTCGAGATCCGGTTGTTGGGCGCGCGCCGCGGCGGCCATCAGAATGAGAGCGGCTGAGAGTCGCATGAGTGTACCCCTCCCGGTACGGCCCGGCGTGGCCTCAGATGCGCTTGGGCCCCGTTGCCTCGCGCCGCCCGCCGGTTAATTCCTTGAACCCTATGGTAGATTGGGAGTTTCGGTAGTTTTTTCCGGCACTCCCCAACACAATGCCAGACGAGCCAGCCCCCACGGTGGGCGATCAGTTCCAGCGCCTTTGCCAGATCATGGCGCGGTTGCGTGGACCGGGCGGCTGCCCCTGGGATCGCGAACAGACCTTTGACACCCTGAAGCCCTACCTGGTGGAAGAGGCGTATGAGGTGCTGGATGCGATTGACCGCAGGGATTGGGCGGGGCTCGCCGAGGAGTTGGGCGATCTGATACTGCAGCCTGTGTTTCTCGCGCAGATGGCCTCCGAGCTTCCTGCTGGAACAGGGTTTCATATCGGCGACGCGCTTAATAATATTAGCGAAAAGCTGATTCGGCGGCATCCCCACGTGTTTTCGGATGGCAAGGCGGATACCGCGCAGGCGGTGACGGCGCGGTGGGACGAGATCAAGCAGGGGGAGAAGGCGGCCAAGGGTTTGGCTCCGGCGGCGCTGCTGGATGGGGTGCCGCGGGCGCAGCCGGCGCTGGTTGAGGCGCAGCAGTTGACGGCGAAGGCGGCAAAGGTGGGCTTCGACTGGCCGGAGGCGGGCCAGGTGGTGCAAAAGCTGGAGGAGGAGACGGCGGAGTTCCGCGATGCGCGGGCGGTGGGCAGCCGCGACCGGATGGAAGATGAACTGGGTGACTTGCTGTTCGTGGTGGTGAATCTGGCTCGCTGGCACCAGGTGGACGCGGAGCAGGCGCTGCGCCGGGCAAACGCCAAATTCCGGCGCCGGTTCGGCCACGTGGAGCGGGCGCTGGGGCCGCGGCTGGGCGAGGCGGGGCTGGACGAGATGGAAGGGCTTTGGTTAGAGGCAAAGGGGCTAGAGGCAAAGCGCGAGGAGGCTTCCGGGCGTGATTGAGATTCGGGCACTCACCGAGGTCCGCGAGTTTGAGCGGTGCGTGGAGTTGCAGCGCATCATCTGGGGCTTCAGCGACGTGGAACTGCTGCCGGTGCGGCTGTTCATTGTGGTGTCGAAGATTGGCGGCCAGGTGTTTGGGGCGTTCGACGGACCGGCGATGGTGGCGTTTTGCGTGTCGACGCCAGGGGTGAAGGCGGGCGGAGAGGTGTTCCTGCACAGCAACATGCTGGGGGTGCTGGCGGAGCATCGCGATACGGGCGTGGGGCGGCGTTTGAAGCTGGCCCAGCGGGACGATGCGCTGGCGCGCGGGATCGGGCTGATTGAGTGGACGTTCGATCCGCTGGAAGTGAAGAACGCGTTCTTCAACATGGAGCGGCTGGGCGCGGTGGTGCGGCGCTATGTGCTGAACCAGTATGGGATCAGCGGCAGCCATCTGCATGCCGGTCTGCCGACGGACCGCTGCATCGCCGAATGGTATGTGGGCAGCGATCGCGTGCGGACAACGCTTGAGCGCGTGCCGGTGGAGCGCCCGGCGGTGGAAGCCCGGATTGTGGTGCCCGCGGCGGTTGCCGATTGGAAGAAGAGCGACCCGCGGCGGGCGCGCGAGGCGCAGGCCGAGGTGAGCCGGCAGTTTCTTGAGCATTTCCGGAGTGGGCTGGCCGTGACCGGTTTCGAGAAGACGGATGAAGCAGGGACGTACTTACTAGGACGATGGGAATCCAAATAGAGCAGATTGTGCTGCGGGAGATCCGCATGCCGCTGGTGCACTTTTTCGAGACCAGCTTTGGGCGCACCTATGAGCGGGTGATAGTGCTGGTGGAGGTCCGCCAGGGCGGCGTTTCAGGCTGGGGCGAGATCACGTGCGGAGAGAACCCCTTCTATAACGAGGAGTGGACCGATGCCGCGTGGATGATTGCCCGCGACTTCGTGGCGCCGCGGGTGCTGGGCGTGGCGCTTGAATCCGCGGCTGCCTTGGGCGCGCGATCGGCGCACATTCGCGGTCACCGCATGGCGCGGGGCGGCGTTGAGGCGGCGGCGTGGGATCTGGAGGCGCGGCTGGCCGGTGTTCCGCTGTGGAAGCAGCTTGGCGGCGGGGCGCGGCGGGAGATTCCGTGCGGTGTGTCGATCGGGATTCAGGACTCGGTGCCGCAGCTGCTGAAGAAGATCGAGACCGAAGTGAACGACGGCTATCAGCGGATCAAGATGAAGATCAAGCCGGGATGGGACGTGGAGGTGATCCGCGAGGTGCGGCGCGAGTTTCCGTCGATCAAGCTGATGGCGGACGCGAATTCGGCGTACACCCTGGCGGATATCGAGCACCTGAAGCGGCTGGACGAGTTCTATCTGATGATGATCGAGCAGCCGCTGGCGCACGACGAGATCATCGACCATGTGCCGCTGCAGGCCGCCCTGCAAACGCCGATCTGCCTGGATGAGTGCATCCGTTCGGCGCATCATGCCGAACAGGCCATCCGGATGCGGGCCTGCGGGATCATCAACATCAAACTGGGGCGCGTGGGCGGCTTCACGGAGGCCAAACGCGTGCATGATGTGTGTCAGGCGGCCGGTGTGCCGGTGTGGTGCGGCGGCATGCTTGAGGCCGGAATCGGGCGGGCGCACAACGTGGCGCTTTCCACGCTTCCCAATTTCGTGCTGCCGGGCGATGTGTCGGCGAGCAAGAGGTACTGGAAGCGCGACATCATCGCACCCGCCGTTGAGACCACTGCGCGCGGCACCATCGAGATCCGGGACGAGGCCGGTTTCGGCTACGGGATCGATCACCAGTTCCTGAAAGAGGTGACGGTGCGAGAGGAGACGCTGGGGTGATGTCCACCGGGGGGACGCTTGCCGGAGCGCTGGCTCCGCGGCGTCTCCGGCAGCGCAGGCCTCCTTCGAAGACTCAGCTCTACACGCTGCTCTTCCTGATGGTGCTGTTCTGGGCTTACAACTTCGTGGTGGTGAAGACGGCCATCCAGCATCTGCCGGGCATGGTGATGGTGGGGTTGCGGATCGCCCTGGCGACGCTGTTCATTGTGCCCTATTACTGGTCGCGCGGGCCGCACCATGTGGAGTGGAGCGAACTGCCGCGGCTCATGCTGATTGGGGCTTTGGGCGTGTCGGTGAACCAGTTCTTCTTCGTGCTGGGGATTGAGCGCACCAGTGTGGCGCATGCGGCGATCACGGTGGGGCTGTCGCCGATGATCGTGCTGGCCATGTCGTCCTGGGTGGGGCATGAGCGGCCGTCGGCGCGGAAGATCGTGGGCATGGCGGTGGCGCTGGGCGGTGTGCTCTTCATTCAGCTGTCAAAGGGCGGCGACAGCCGGGCAACCCTGCTGGGCGATTTCTGCATCTTCCTGAGCATCGTTTCGTTCGCCATCTTCACCGTGTTCGGCAAACACATGACCGAAAGCCATGGCGGGGCCGTGGTGAACACCTGGGCGTATGTCGGCGGAACGCTGCTGTTTGCCCCGTTGGCGCTGTGGCAGGGCTGGGGGTTCGATTTCTCAACCGTCCCGGGCACGGTGTGGCTGGGCATTCTTTACATGGCCGTGTTCCCGTCCGTGCTGAGTTATCTGATCTTTTACTGGGCGCTGACGCACATTCCGGCCTCCCGCGTTTCCGCTTTCAGTTATCTGAACCCGTTTCTGGCGACACTCTTCGCCATCCTGATGCTGGGCGAGAGTCTTTCCCCGGCGTTCATCACCGGCGGTCTGCTGGTGCTGTTGGGTGTTTTTGTGACGGAGCGCGGCTGATGGCGGGTTTCATCCGGCTGCTGCGTTCCAATCCGAACTACCGGGCGGTGTGGGTGGGGCAGGTGGTCAGCGAAGTGGGCGACCACTTCAACAACATCGCCGTGTTCTCACTGGCCATGAAAGACACCGGCAATGGGACCGTGGTGGCGGCGGTGATGATCGCACGCGCAGTGCCGATGCTGCTGGCGGGACCCCTGGCGGGCGTGGTGCTGGACCGTCTGGACCGCAAGCACGTGATGATGGCTAGCGACCTGGCCCGCGCCGTTCTGGCCGCACTCTTCATTCAGGCGCAGGCGGCGGACCGGGAATGGCTGCTCTACCTGCTGAGCGCGGTGATGATGTTCGCCTCACCGTTCTTTTCGGCGGGGCGCGCGGCGATTCTGCCGCGCATCGCGAGCGCTGAAGAGTTGCATTCGGCGAACTCGCTGATGCAGACGACGCAGTGGACGACGACGGCGATTGGTGCGTTTCTGGGCGGGGCCACGGTGGCGGGATTCGGCTATGAGTGGGCTTTTTTTCTGAACTCGATGTCGTTCCTGTTTTCGGCGTGGTCGATTTCGCGGCTGCGTGTGCCGGAGAGGCACTTCCGTGCGGAGCGGCGGTCGTTGACGGAGGTGGATGTGGTGCGGCCGTGGCATGAGTATGCCGAGGGTTTGCGGTACATCCGGGGCAATCCGCTGGTGCTGGCAATCGTGCTGGTGGCGGCGGGTTGGGCGACGGGCGGCGGGGCGGCGCAGATCCTGTTTTCGATTTTCGGCGAGGCGGTGTTCCATCGCGGGCCGGAAGGGATCGGACAGATCTGGGGCGCGGCGGGGACAGGCCTGATTGTGGGCGGAATCTTCGCCCATTGGCTGGGGCGGCGGATTGGATTCGAGGGGTACAAGAACACCATCTGGATCTGCTACATCCTGCATGGCGGGGCCTACGTTGTGTTCAGCCAGATGCGGGAGTACTGGCTGGCGCTGGTGTTCATCGCGCTGTCGCGGGCGGCGGTGGCGGTCTCCTCGGTCCTGAACTTTTCGCAGCTCATCGGGCATGTCCGCGACGAGTACCGGGGGCGTGTGTTCGCCACAATTGAAACCATCACGTGGTCTGTCATGATGATATCGATGGCGGCGGCGGGCTGGGCATCGGTGAGCGTGGATCCGCGGACCATCGGCCTGGTTTCGGGTGTGCTGAGTTCCACCACGGCGCTGTTCTGGGGCTGGGCCAACGCCACCGGAAGGCTGCCGGAACCGGAGCGTAGCGGCGTGGACCCGGCGGATATCGAAGTGCATGGGGAGGCGACCACTTGACGTATCGGATCCTATTGTTGCTGGCGGCAGCCACCGCCCTGGCCCAGGACTACGACGTGATCATCCGCGGCGGGCGCATTGTCGACGGCATGGGCAACGCGTGGTATCGCGCGGACGTGGCGGTGAAGGACGGACGCATCGCGGCCATTGGAACACTGGCGGACAGGCGTACCGCCAGGCGCACCATCGACGCGCAGGGCATGGTGGTGGCGCCGGGGTTCATCGACATGATGGCGGCCACGAGTTTGCCGCTGCTGGTGGATTCCGAGAGCGCCGGGAGCAAGCTGCGGCAGGGGATCACCACGATGCTGGCGGGGGAGGGCAACTCGGTGGCGCCGCAGAATGATCGAACATTCGCCGAGATGAACCTGCCCGCCGGACTGCGCTGGCGGACCTTTGCCGAATATCTCAAGCTGCTGCGCGCCAAGGGGATCCGCCTGAACGTGGTGCACAACGTGGGCGCCGCGCAGGTGCGCCGCGTGGTGATGGGTGTTGAGAACCGCGAGCCCACGCCTCAGGAGATGGAGGCGATGAAGGCGCACGTGGAAGAGGCAATGCGGGCGGGGGCGGTGGGCGTTTCGACCGCGCTGATCTACCCGCCGGGCACCTATGCGACCACGGGCGAACTGGTGGAGCTTTGCAAGGTGGCGGCGCGGTACGGCGGCTTCTATTCGACGCACATGCGGAACGAGAGTTCGAAGCTGATCGAGGCGATCTCGGAGTCGCTTGAGATTGGGGAGAAGGCCGGCCTGCCGGTGCATATCTATCATTTGAAGGCGGCAGGAGAGGACAACTGGCCGTTGATGGCGCGGGCGATTGGAATGATCGCCGAGGCGCGGTCGCGGGGCCGTGACGTGACGGCGGACACCTATCCCTACATCCGGAACGGGTTGAATCTCGGGTCCTTCATTCATCCGCGGCACTATTCGGCGGGCGCCCCGGCTTTGCATTCGAAGCTGGCGTCGCCCGGGTTCCGGACGGAGTTGCGGGCCGAGATTGAAAGCGACACCACGTGGGAGAACTGGTACCGGCACGTGGGCCGCAACTGGGACAACGTTCTGGTGGCTTCCTTTAAGAAGGCGGAGGACAAGAAGTACGAGGGGAAGAGTGTGGCGCAGATCGCGTCGCTTCAAGGGAAGGACCCCTGGACGGCTTTCTTCGACCTGGTGGTGGCGTCGGACCCAAGCGTGAACCCCAAGAGCATGAACGAGGATCAGAAGCATCAGGCCATGCGCGCCGAATGGTTGAGCTTTGACACCGACGCCGAGCCGATCAATATCGCGAAGGCCACCAGCACGCATCCGCGCGCCTTCGGAGCGTTTCCACGCGTGCTTGCGCGTTATGTTCGCGAGGCGCGGGTGATCACGCTGGAAGCCGCCATTCGCAAGATGACTTCCCTGCCCGCCAACCGCCTGAAGCTGTTCGACCGCGGGCGTTTGGCGCCCGGCATGGCGGCCGACATCGTGATTTTTGACCCGGACCGTGTGGAGGACCTGGCCACGTTCGAGAAGCCGCTGGCATTCCCCAAGGGCATCCCCTACGTGCTGGTGAACGGGCACGTGGCGGTGGACAACGACTCGATGACGGCTGAAATGGGAGGCCGGACGCTGTGACCGCCGCCTCCCGCCGGATGCTGCTGGCGGCGCCGTTCGCCGTGGCGTGCCGGCGCGGGAAGGCGATTGGATTCCCCGGATTCGCGTTCGTGGCCAACAGCCAGGGGAGCGCGGTGGCGGCGGTGGATCTCACCACGTTCACGTTGGTGCGCCACATCCGCCTGGACGATCACCCGGCGCAGTTGATCTCGCTTGGGGCCAGCGTCTATGCACTGACGCCGGCCACCGGCAGCGTGCATGAACTGGACCCGGCGCGGATGGCGTTCCGCCGCAAGACCCGGATCAACGGGACCGCGATCGCAATGCAGGCGGACCCAAGCGGGCGGGCGATCTGGGTGTTATGCCGTGAGAATCGCGAACTGGCGCGGCTCTCGCTTGAGACGTTCACAGTGGACCGGCGGGTAAAGCTGCCCGCCCCGCCGCTGAGCTTCGCGCTTTCGCCCGAGACGCCGCAGGCGGCCATCGCCACCGACACCGGCATCGCGGTGGCCGGCACGGAGGCAGGCGCGGCGGTGCGGACGGCGGCCTTCGAAGGTCCGGCGGGACCGGTGGCGTTCCTGAAGAATGGCCGGCTGATTCTGGCGGGAGACCCGGCGAACTCTCGCCTTGCCGTGCTGGATCCCGCCACGGCGGCTCCGGTGGCGCACCTGCCCCTGGCGGTCAAACCCAGGCGATTTTGCTTCAACCAGGACGGCGGCCAGCTGTTCATTACCGGCGAAGGCGGCGCGGTGGCGATTGTGTACCCCTACCAGACGCAGGTGGCGGGAACCATTCTGGCCGGGCATGCCCCGGGAGCGATGGCGGCCAGCGCGTCCCCGGACTACCTTTTCGTGGCCAACCCGGCGACGGCCAACGTCAGCGTGATCGACATCGGAACGCAGCGGCTGGCGGCGGTGGTGCCGGTGGGGAGCGGGCCGTCCCATATCGCCATCACACCGGATCACCAGTATGCTCTGGTGCTCAACGAACAGTCAGGCGATATGGCGGTGATCCGGATCGCGGTGCTGACGCAGCGGCGGACGAAGGCGGCGCCGTTGTTCACGATGGTGCCGGTGGGGTCGGGTCCGCTGGGGGCCGTGGTGCGGGCTGCCGGATAGAATGAGGATGACGGGACGGACGGATGAGGCGTAAGGAGGGTTCAGCTTGGCGCAGGTGAAGCGGCGGCAGTCCGTGGTGGTGGATATCGGCGGCGTGAAGGTGGGCGGTACGCACCCCATCATGGTGCAGTCGATGACGAACACGGACACGGCGGATGTTCCGGCGACGGTGAACCAGACGATGGCGCTGGCCCGGGCGGGTTCGGAGACCGTGCGCGTGACGGTGAACACCGAGGAAGCGGCTCGCGCGGTGCCGAAGATCGTGGATACACTGCGGGCGTTTGGCGTCCGGGTGCCGGTCATCGGTGACTTCCACTACAACGGGCACATCCTGCTGAAGAAGTATCCTGAGTGCGCGCGGGCGCTGGCGAAGTACCGGATCAACCCGGGGAACGTGAACATTGGCCGGAAGCACGACGATAACTTCCGGACGATGATCGAGTGCGCGGTGGAGTACGGGAAGCCGGTGCGGATCGGGGTGAACTGGGGGTCGCTCGACCAGACGCTGCTGACCGCGCTGATGGACGAGAACGCCCGGGCCGCCGAGCCTCTGGATGCGCGCGCGGTGATGCACCTGGCGATTGTCGAAAGCGCGCTGCGGTCGGCGGCGGCGGCGGAGCGCTACGGCCTTCCGCGGGAGCGCATCATCCTGAGCGCGAAGGTGAGCGGGATGCAGGATCTCATCGACGTCTACCGGCAACTGGCTGCGCGGTGCGACTATCCGCTGCATCTGGGTTTGACGGAAGCGGGGCTGGGAGCGAAGGGTATTGTCTCCACCACGGCGGCGCTGGCGGTGTTGCTGCAGGAAGGCATCGGGGACACGATCCGCGCTTCCCTGACACCGCTGCCCAACGGCGACCGCACCGAGGAAGTTCTGGTGTCGCAACAGATTCTGCAATCGCTTGAGTTGCGCAGCTTCACCCCGCAGGTCACCGCGTGCCCGGGCTGCGGGCGCACCACCAGCACGTTCTTCCAGGAGATGGCGGACCAGATCCAGACCTATCTGCGGGAACAGATGCCGGTGTGGAAGACGCGGCACGCGGGCGTGGAGGAGATGAAGGTGGCGGTGATGGGCTGCGTGGTCAACGGACCAGGCGAGTCCAAGCACGCCAACCTGGGCATTTCACTGCCCGGCACGTTTGAGGAGCCGGTGGCGCCGGTGTACGTGGACGGACGGCTGTTGCGAACGCTGCGGGGCGAAGGGATTGTGGCTGAGTTCACCGGCATTCTGAACGATTACGTGGCGCGTACGTACAAACCCCTGGAACCCGCGCCGGAAGAGCCTTCGGAACAACTGGCCGGCGCGGTTTGACGTGGTACCATAAGGCTTACCCCGCAGCATGATTCGCCCGTTCCGCGGCGCCATCCCCAAGGTGGCCGCATCCTCCTACATCGATCCCAGCGCGCAGGTCATCGGCCAGGTCGAGATCGGCGATGAGAGCAGCGTGTGGCCCAACGTCACCATTCGCGGCGATGTCCACTACATCCGTGTGGGCGCGCGGACGAACATCCAGGACAACAGCGTGCTTCACGTGGACGGGCCGGATTTCCCGATGAATATCGGCGACCGGGTGACGATTGGACATTCCGTCACGCTGCATGGCTGCACGATTGAGGACGAGGCGCTGATCGGGATCGGCGCGGTGGTCCTGAACGGGGCCCGGATCGGCGCGGGCGCCGTGGTGGCGGCGGGCGCACTGGTGCCGGAAGGCGCGCAGATTCCGGCGGGCGCGCTGGCGATGGGCGTGCCGGCCAGGGTGCGGCGCGAGTTGACGGCGGACGAGAAGGCGCGGTTCCGCGAGAACTGCGACCACTACATCGAACTGGCCCAAGCCTATCGCGCGGAGCCGGCGTGAACCCCATCCGGGCCATTCGCGGCACACGCGACATCCTTCCTCCGTCGAGCACGGTGTGGAATCAGGTGGAGACGGTGGCGCGCGAAGTGTTCCGCCGCTACAACTACCAGGAGATCCGGACGCCGGTGTTCGAGGAGACCGGCCTTTTCGCGCGCGGCGTGGGCGCGGAAACGGATATCGTCAGCAAGGAGATGTATACGTTCGAGGACCGCGACGGCGGCTCCCTGACGTTGCGGCCGGAGAACACCGCTTCGGTGATCCGGGCTTATATCGAGCACCGGCTGGACCAGCAGCCGGGCCTGCAGAAGCTCTACTATATGGGGCCCATGTTCCGGCGGGAGAGGCCGCAGAAGGGGCGCTACCGGCAGTTCTACCAGATTGGGGCGGAGGCGATCGGCGCGGGTTCGCCGGCCGTGGACGCGGAAGTGATCGAGATGGTGTGCGAGATCCTGACCCGCTGCGGTGTGGAGGGCTGGAAGCTGTTCGTCAATTCGGTGGGGTGCCCGGAGTGCCGGCCGGTCTACGTGGCGGCCCTGCGGGAGCGTCTGGCGGGTGTGGCGGCCGGGATGTGCCGCGACTGCCAGCGGCGCGCGGAGACCAATCCGCTGCGGGTGCTGGACTGCAAGGTGCCGGAGGATCAGCCGGTGATCGATGCCCTGCCCTCCATTCACGACCATCTGTGCCAGACCTGCCGCGGCCATTTTGACTCCGTGAAGACGTACCTGGCGGACCGTAGCCTTGCGTTCGAGGTGCGGCCGCGGATGGTGCGCGGGCTCGATTACTACATGCGGACAACGTTTGAGATTGTGCATGAGGGGGCGTTGGGGTCGCAGAACTCGGTGCTGGGAGGCGGGCGGTACGACGGGTTGGCGGAATCGCTGGGGTCCAGGGTGGCGGCGCCGGGGATCGGTTTTTCGATTGGCGAAGACCGTCTGGTCATGACCGTGGAAGAGACCACGGCGGCGGCCCGGCACACCATCGACGTGTATGTGGCGCCGATGGGCGAAGCCGCGTTCCGGCACTGCGCCCTGGTGGCGCGGGATCTTCGGAATGCGGGGCTGGTGGTGGAACTGGCGCCGGCCGGGAAGCTGAAGAAGGCGATGGAGACGGCCAACAAGCTGGGCGCGCGGAAGACCCTGCTGGTGGGCGACAATGAGATTACGGCGGGCGCCTATACGCTCAAGGACATGGCCTCGGGCGAACAGACCACCGTGGACCGGACCGGTCTTGCCGAAGCCGTTCGAAACTGACTGAAGACAACGAATCATGCCGGAATCGGTACAACTGGACTTTCTCGGAAACTTGCGCCGCACCCATAGCTGCGGCGCGCTGCGCGCGGAGCATGCGGGAAATCGCGCGCTATTGATGGGCTGGGTGCACCGCCGCCGGGACCTGGGTGGCGTGATCTTCATTCACCTGCGCGACCGGGAGGGAGTATCCCAGGTGGTATTCCGCGCCGACGGCGACACCGCGGTGCACAGCCGCGCGGAGAACCTTCGCAGTGAGTTTGTGGTGGCTGTGGAAGGCCAGGTGGTGCGCCGCAGCGAGGATACGGTGAACGCGGCGATCCCCACGGGCGAGGTGGAGGTAGTGGCCGAGCGTATCTGGATTCTGAACGAGTCCAAGACGCCTCCGTTCCCGATGGAAGAAGACATCGCGGTGAGCGAGGACGCCCGGCTGAAGTACCGGTATGTGGACCTGCGCCGGCCGCGGATGCAGCGGAACATCATCCTGCGGTCGAAGGTTTCATTCGCGGTGCGTGAGCATCTCTATGCGAACGGTTTTCTCGAACTGGAGACGCCGTTCATGACGAAATCGACACCGGAAGGGGCGCGGGATTTTCTGGTGCCGTGCCGCACGCAGCCGGGGCATTTCTATGCGCTGCCGCAATCGCCGCAGATCTTCAAGCAGCTCTTCATGGTGGCGGGATACGACAAGTACTTCCAGATTGTCCGCTGCTTCCGGGATGAGGACCTGCGGGCGGACCGGCAGTATGAGTTCACGCAGATCGACATGGAGATGTCGTTCCCGCAGCAGGAGACGGTCTACGAGACCGTGGAGCCAATGGTGCTGCACATGTGCCAGGTGGCCGGGTTCGACCTGAAGGGTCCGTTCCCGCGCATGACGCATGCGGAAGCGTTGCGGTCCTATGGCAGCGACAAGCCGGATCTGCGGCTGCCCCCCTTCCACTGCGTGGAGGATCTGTTCGCGGGCGAGGGGCTGACGGCCGAGGGGATGCCTTTGGTGGCGATCGTGATTCCGAAGACCGGCGCGGTGAGCCGGAAGGAGCGCGACGAGTTGAAGGCCTTTGGCCAGGAACGGGGTCTGCGCGTGTTCGACGACTCGAAGCGCCTGGAACGCGATTTCCCGGCGGCGATGGCGGTGGTGCGCGAACGGACGGGCGCGGGCGAAGATGACCTGCTGATTTTGGCGGGCTGGGGCCAGGCTCCCGCCGGCAAGCGGCCGGAGGAGACGGTGCTGATGGCCGCCGGGCAGTTGCGGTTGCACGCCGGGCAGAAGTACAACGACCGGCACAACCTGCTCGACCCGCGCGATCTGCGGTGGCTGTGGGTGGTGGACTTCCCGATGTTCGAATGGGATGAGGAAGAACAGCGCTGGAACGCGGCGCATCATCCGTTCACGTCGGTGAAGGACGAGGACGTGGACCTGCTGGTGAACGACCCGGCACGCTGCAGGGCGAAGTCGTACGATTTAGTAATGAACGGCTACGAGCTGGCGTCCGGCTCGATCCGTATCCACCAGCGCGAGATTCAGTCGAAGGTGTTTTCGGCGATCGGGCTGAGCCAGGAAGAGGCCCGGGGGAAGTTCGGATTCTTACTGGAAGCCCTTGAATACGGCGCTCCGCCGCACGGGGGCATCGCTCTGGGCCTGGACCGGGTGGTGATGCTGCTGGCGGGTGAGCAGTCGATTCGCGATGTAATTCCGTTCCCGAAGACGGCCAAGGGGACGGACCTGATGTGCGAGGCGCCTTCGGTGGTGCCGGACCGGAACTTGCGTGAGATTGGAATCCAGGTGCGGGCGGCCAAGTAGCAGCCGTTCAATCGAGCCTGAAATGTGCTACTGTTCAATATCCTGGCTGGGGCGTGATGCGTGCCGGCTGGACGTGAGGCGGGAAAGCTTTTGCGAATCTATCTGATCAATCCCAGCGACGTTGCCTTCGGCATCGGAGTGATTACGCCGCGCTGGCTCTATGTGCTGGCGGCGGCGACACCACGACAGTACGGGGATCCGGTGATCGTCGACGAAACCCTTGAGGCGTTCGACACCAGCCGGCTGGAGCCGGGCGATATCGTGGGCATCGGGATCCATACGGCGAACGCCTATCGCGGTTTTGAAGTGGGCCGCCAGGCCCGCGAGAAGGGCGCCAAGGTCATCTTTGGCGGCATTCACTCGACGCTCTACCCGGATGAAGCGCACGAGTTGGGCGGGGCGCACGCCGTGGTGAAGGGCGACGGCGACGTGGTCTGGGGCAAGGCGATTGCGGAGGTGCTGGCCGGCACTCAGCAGAGGATCTACGAAGGCGGCCGGATCGGCGGGACGGAGTTCCTGCCCGCGCGCTGGGACCTGCTGCCGGAAGGCGGCTACATGTGGGCCTCCATTCAGACCGTGCGCGGCTGCCCGAAGCACTGTTCGTTCTGTTCCGTGTGGCGCACCGACGGCCAGAAGCCGCGGCAGCGCACGGCGGACGCGGTGGTGGAGGAAGCGGTGCAGCTTCGCCGCCTGGGCTACCGTTTCATCCTGCTGGCCGACGACAACTTCTACCCGGTGACCCTCACCGACATCAAGCTGGCGGAGCGGCAGAAGAATCAGGCGCGGCTGGATGAACTGCATGCCCTGCGCGCCGAGCGTTTCGAGCTGATGGAAAAGCTGGCCCTGCTGCCGAACGACATGGTGTTTTTCACACAGATCACCATGGAGGCGGCGGAGGACCTGGAGTTCCTGAAAGCGATGAACCGGGCGCGTGTGAAGGGTGCTCTGGTGGGTGTGGAAGCGGTGACCGAGGAAGGCCTGAAGTCGGTGTTCAAGGACTTCAACTTCGCCGGCGAGAATCTGGTGGAGCGGCTGCGGATGTTCAAGCAGCATGGCGTCCACATCCTGGGTTCGTTCATTTTCGGGCTTCCCACCGACCGCGCCGACACGTTCCAGGCCACTGCCACGCTGGCCAAGCGGGCTGAACTCCCCTTTGCCCAGTTCGTGATGATGACGCCCTTCCCCGGCACGGTGGACTTCCAGAAGTGGGAGAAGGAACTGGGCGGCCAGGCGGACAAGGTGAACGGTGTGCCGATCAACCGCTACTGGCTGTTGCCCAGCCACCAGCGGCCCAAGCTGTACACGCCCCATCCGACGATGACGCCGGCTGAGATTCGCGAACGCACGCAGAGCGTTTGGGACGAGTTCTACGCGCTGCCGGCGGTGTGGAAGCGCAGCGCGATGGTGAAGTCGCTCAAGTCGCGGCTGGCGTTCGTGTTGGTGTCCAAGCTCTACCGGCAGATGTACGCCAATACGGGCATCGCCACCGACAGCGCGCGGCGTTCGAATGCGAACAAGTGGGCGCGCTGGATCGCCAAGCCGTGCCGCAGCCTGTTCCGCGCCGATCCGATGCCGGATCTGGCGCTGCCGTTCCAGAAGCCGGAACACATGTTCGTGATTCAAGGCCAATAGCGCATAGGCCGCCCCGGCGAGCCGGGGCGAGTCCGTCTTGCGCGTTTTGATCAGAAACGCAAAGGCCGCGCCGGCGCGAAAGCTGGATCGATTCCGTCTTGCGCGTGTCACTCTGAACGGACGGCAAGAAAAACATAACGGCCCCGGGGGGTCGCTCCCTCGGGGCCGCTTCCGTTCCGAAGCCCGGCGTTTACCGGGGATAGCCTACCAGCCCAGGTCCTTGAGAAGGGATTTGGTGAGATCGGCGGGCACATCCACAGAATGAGTCAGGTTGCCGCTGATGCTCGGCTCCATCAACTGGTTGGGCGTCGCCGATTGATCCCAGTGGCTTACCGACGATCCACTGATAAACGGACTCGGCGTGAACAGCAGCGGGCTGCCGGCTTCGTCGGCCCCGGCCTTGAGCAGCAGGTTCTGAATCAGCGTGGTGACAACCCCGGAACTGGTGCGGGACCGGTTTCTCAGGGCAATCCGGAGGGTGCCGCCGTCCGCCTGGGTGATGGAGACAACGGGAATGGTGATGCTCGGATCGGAGCCGCCGAGGGAGGGTGGAGGCGAACCGGCGACGTTGTTTGCGATCACAAGCGCAACGGCTCCCGCAGCCTGGACGAACGCGGCCTTGGTGGAGAACGAGCAGGTGCCCCGGTCCACCAGGGCGATCTTGCCGTTGACCGCCGCGGCGTTGAGCGCGCTCAGGGCAGTGCACGCCAGGCCCGTGCCGTTCGCCTGATCGACCACAGGCATCAGGTCACGCGGGATGCCGGCCGTAGGCAGGGACGCACCAAAGGCCGCCGTGCCCAGAAGATAGGTCCCCGCCACGGAAGCCGGAGCGCTGATGTTCATTTGAGGAGTGCCGCCGGTGAGAACGGTGGGCGCCGCAACCATGCTATTGCCGCCATTCCAGGCCACCTTGCGGGCGTTGATGGCGCTGGCCACACGCTCGGCGTTGGTCATCTGAATCTAGAGCTTATTGGTGGTCTTGTCGAGCAGGAAGTGCTCCCAAACGGCGGGAGTGCCTTGAAAACGCTCGCCGGTCGATCCGCTGGTGATGGCGGAGAACCCCAAGCCATGGCCAAACTCGTGCAAAGCTGTCGCCACCAGGTCCACAGCCGAGCCGTGGTTGTTGTCAACGCCCAGGTAGAAGGGTGAACCCGCCAGGCAGTTGGTCGCGCCCAGGTTGGTGTTGAACTGGGAGTTGATCTGATCCTCGCCGGGGAACAGATCCACGCCGGCCAGCTTGTTCGCCAGCGAGCCGTGGTACCAGGTGCCCTGGAACGGAAACGCCGCGGCGTCCGCAACGACAAACCGGGTGCCGGCAGACGCCAGAGTGGCCGAAGCGGCCGTGCAAGTGAGCGCGTTGAAAGCAATCCGGATGGTGATGGGCACGGTGCTATTCAGATTCGCGGCCCAGATGCTGGCGGCGTGCTGAAGGGCATTCAGCCGCTGCTGGCCTAGCGTAGTTCCGGTGTTTCCACCCA
This sequence comes from Acidobacteriota bacterium, assembly GCA_016870915.1. Lineage (GTDB taxonomy): Bacteria > Acidobacteriota > Terriglobia > Bryobacterales > Bryobacteraceae > VFZY01. The sequence goes on from VFZY01000066.1 coordinate 24,763, forward strand.
CGGGGGCGACGGGCGTCGGGTCATTCAAGCCCTCGCCGGGGCTGTCCACGTTGACCAGCACCACGGTCGCCGCGGCGTTGAGTCGGCCCGCGAAGGATGCCAGCGCGAGACAGGCTGTGAGAACGGTTCGTTTAGCGGACATCGGGACCCTCCGTTGAGTGCTTGAGGCCGCCATCGTGCTTGTGGGCGGCTTCCACCTCTCCGTGCTGGCCGCAACGGTAGACCAGCTTGCCGCTGGCTGAGCGCGTGACGGTGAGTTCGGACATCATGCTATCGGGAACCCGGGAAAGCACCGTGCCATCGGGACGGCGAATCAGCGCGGGCTTCTCCACGGCGGGTGTGCTCAGGCTCCTCAGGCGCGCCTGGCCGGACTGGAACTCGCCCACCTCACCCGGCCGCAACTGGCCCGTGACCGGATCTTTGAACGCCTTCAGGCCGCCAGCCGGCGCTGCTTCACCCGGAGCGGGAGCCGGAGCGGGCTTGGTGCTTTTTCTGGCTTTGGACGCCGCCGGTTTGGCGGGCGCCGGCTTTCCGGACGCGGTCTGAGCCGCGGCCATGCCCGCCGCCGCAAGCGCGGCCGCGAGCAGGATACACGTCTTCTTCATCTGGGTATTACTCCTTCTGGGTTTGTCCGAAACTAGTTGCGGCGCAGGCGCCGGAAACCCGCGGCGGCCGCGGCGAGCACCAACGCTGAAAACGTACCCGGTTCAGGAATCGGGTTCACCATGGGGCCGGTGACCGTGAGACTATCGATGCCGATGTAGTCCCCGTTCGCCAGGGCGTTTGGCACGAAGTACCGGAACGCCAGACGGCCCTGCACGGGCCCGGCAAGACCGGAGATCTGATGTAGAACGAGCGTCCAATCCGTGGGGTAACCGCCAGGGGAGAGCATTGGATTGACTTCCGCCAGAACCATGGAAAAGTCGCCCGTCGAAACGGGGTCGCCGCCCGCATTCATGCTGCCGCCAGCCGTGCTCATGCGGAGTTGCAGCCGGTCAGGCAGGAACCCTCCGGACCGAGTGTAGAAAGTGATGACAACACCGTTCTGAAGGGTGAGTTCCGGAGTGATCAGCCAGTTGCTGATGTCCAGACCATTCAGGAAGTTGGCCGCGATGTACGACTCCGCCGGACCCGAGTGGGCGGGGAAAACACCAGGGTTTCCCTGGAACCAGCCTGTGACTGCGAAGGTACTGTTGTTGACCATCCCCCACCCCTGGCCGGGCAGCAGGCTGATGTCATCAAAGCCCTCCGAAAGTAAAACAGCGGCCGGCAGGATTGCCTGGGCCGCCAATGTCAAAGCAAAGAGAGAGATGCCTCTTCTCACGATTTTCGTTCCTCCAACGAGGTCTTCGCTCGCACCGCGGCGAATACTCTGTTCTACGCAATGGTAGAGGTTTGGACGTTGAATGTCAAACATTTGACGCCGCGTCGTGGTACCAGGACCTCGGGGCGGTACCGGGTAGCCTGCACGATTCATGTTCTCGCGGCCCCGCGTCACTACGCTGGAACCATGCCCAACAACCGCTGGATACTGGCCCTTGCGCCTTTCGCCGTCCTGGCCGCGGCGACGCTCTGGCTGGATTCGCACCGGCCGGCCCAGGCCAACTGGCGAACGGTCTACGGCCCCCTCCTGCTGGCTGCCCAATTCCTGCTGGCCCAACTGCTGCTGCTGGTGGCGATGACCCGGGGCGGGCGGCCGAAGCTGGAACTCGCGGACCTTCTGATCTCCACCATGTGGGCTCTGGGGTTGGGATGCGGCCTGCTGGCTGTGAATGCCCGGCTCTGGATGTGGGCGCTGCCCGCGTTCCTGGGCGTGGCGGTGGCCGTGTTCGGATTTCGGGCGGCATGGGTCGATGTCCATCGCCGGCATGAACCGGCCGGGCCTTCAAGCGACCCCCAGCATTGGTACGGAAGCATCTACTTCAATCCCGACGACCCGGCGGGCATGGTGACCCAACGCGGTGGGATCGGCTGGGCGCTGAACTTCGCCCACGGAATCTCCTGGCTGGCCGCCGCGTTGTTCTTCCTGACGCCGCCGGCTTTCTATTGGATCTTCCTGCGCTAACCGGCAAATTCCACAGCTTCCTCCGGCACCGCTTCCGCCGGCCCGTGGCGGCCGGAGGGCCGGCGCGCTATCATGAAGCCGGATCGCGGCATGAGTGGAATGATTCGATGGGCCCCATGGTGGATGGCGGCGTGCTGCCTGGCGGCGCGTGCCGCCGTGATCACCGGCACCTGGACGGCAACCCCCGGCACCCAGCCCGGCTCCTGGCGATTCACGTTCACGCGCCATGACGTGATCATGGACGCCGTGGGTTCGGCCGAAGCCCGCACGGCCGATGTTCAAGGATTCGGACACGGCCCGGCGATCCGGTGGCGGCTTGTGCGGGACGCTGGCACCATCACGTTGGACGGTGCATCAACCACCACCGGCGGCTCAGGAACATTTTCCTTCCGTGAGAATCCGGAGTTTCTCGGCGAGGCTCGGAAGGTGGTGCGGGATTGGGCGGATTCGGGGTCGATTTTCAAGCTGGCCTTGCAGGGGACAACCACCGTGCGCCTGGCCGAACTGGCGGCGCGGGGCGGCACCGTGACTTCATGGCAACTGCGTCTTGGCGTGGACCGTGCGCTCGACCCGGCCGCCTCACTGATTGCGCTGCGCGAGTCGGGCTTTGCCTTATCGCGGGAAGAAGCGCTGCGCCTGCGCACCCATGGCGTGACGCCGGACCTGCTGCGGACGCTGCGATCCACCGGGTACGAAAATCTCAGCGTCACCGACCTGGAGCGGCTGGGCAGCCATGGCATTTCCGATTTCGACCTGCGGCTGTTTGAAGCCCGGGGCCACCGCAATCTTCCGGTGGATGAGATGGTCCGCATGAAGGTGAACGGGATCATTCCGTAACGGAGCATGGCGGCGCGGCGCATCGTTCAACTGGGGGATCCACTGCTGCGCGAAGTGTCGCGTCAGGCGGTGGATGCCCGGGAAACAGCGGCGGTGATCGAGGATCTGCGGGACACTCTGCATGAGTTCCGGCGCACGCACGGGTTTGGGCGCGGCATCAGCGCGGTGCAGATCGGGGTTCCCGTGCGTGTGATCTACATCGAGTTTGAAGGCGTGCCGTACAGCCTGATCAATCCTCGCTACGTGCGGCGCTCCGGCGAGCAGTTCGAACTTTGGGATGACTGCTTTTCGTTTCCAGATCTGATGGTGCGTCTGTGGAGGAGCGTCGAGGTGGAGATCGCCTACGAGGACCCCTCCGGCGCCACGCACCGGCTTGCCGCGCGCGGGGCGCTTTCGGAACTCCTGCAGCACGAGATGGACCACCTGGACGGGATCCTCGCCGTGGACCATGCGCGGGACGCCGGAAGCCTCTGCACCCGCGAGGAGTGGGTGAGGCGATTCCGGTAAACTGTGAAGCGGTATGATCCGCTTCACCTCGACACGCGTCACTCTTCTGGCTGCTTCCATGGCCGTTCTTGCCGGGCTGGCGTTTTGGCCTAAGGCGCAGGAGGTGGCAGCCGCGGAGGACCCACTGATCGCGGGCTTCCGCGCCAGCACCGTGGCCTCGGTGGCCGATGCCGTGGATCAGGTGATCGGCGAGCGCGGCTTCATGTCGCATGACATGCGCCCCCGAATCGTGGGGCCGGGTGTGCCGGAAAAGATTGTTGGGCGCGCAACGACGGCTCTGCTGCGCAAGACCACGGCGGACAAAGCCACCGCGGCTCTGAGCGCGCGGCATTCAGTGGCGATGATCGATGCCGCGCCGGCCGGGTCGATTGGAGTGATCGTAGTGGAGGGCACGCTGGATGTGGCGGGCATCGGCGGACTGATGGCGACGGCCGCCAAGTCGCGCGACATGTCGGGCATCGTCGTCGATGGCGGCGTCCGGGATCTGGCCGAGGTGCGGACGCTCGGCTTGCCCATGTTTGCCAGGAGTGTGGCGCCATCCAGCAGCGTGTCGCGCTGGGCGAGCGTCGACAAGGACATTCCGGTGAACTGCGGCGGTGTGCTGGTGCGGCCGGGCGACATCATCGTGGCGGGCGAGGATGGCGTGGTGCGCGTACCGGCCGCGCGCGCGGCAGAGGTGCTGAAGCGGAGCCAGGAGATCGATGACCGGGAGTCCAAGATGGTGCCGTTCATCAAGAAGGAACGTTCGCTCACGAAGGCGGTCGAGGTATTCAACCGGATCTAGCCCGCTTTTCTCACGGCATCTGATCGCAGCCCAAACTGACGCCGCGGACAAGCTCGAAATGACTCGTGCGGATCCTCCGCGGGTGTCTCGGTCAGAAATTTGCGGCAAAATGGCTGCCGCATACCGTCGCTCCGAGCACCCGAAGGGTGAAAATGGGCCGTCCATACGCGCTTCTCCGGTCCGCTGCAAAAATGCGGAATGAATAAGTCCGGTGTTTGCTTCACGCAGTTTTTTCAGCAGCGCAGGTTCGCGTGAACTTGCGCAAACTGGGCCTGCCAGGGGTAGCTCGTCGCCAGTGACAAAACGATCCGGCGCACACTGACA
>VFZY01000067.1 GCA_016870915.1 Acidobacteriota bacterium
TCGGGTCCGCAGAGCGCCTACTCGGCGGCCTCTTCTGTTTTACCGCAGGATTCTCAGGGGTCCCAAGTGGTGTCAGACCCGATCTATCGACCCGCTCAACTCGGCGGCGTGCATAGTTTAGGTTACACGGTCGCGCATCGTTTCTAACCTCCCTTCCACCAGAAGTCCATACCTTCGTGCCGGGCGGCGGTCCTGTTGTAGACACGCGGGATGTGATCAATGATCAGTCGTGCAATAAGTGCCACGACGAAATCAATTTCCACGGCGGCTCCCGGCGCGGCTTGCCAACCTGCATCTTGTGCCACACGCCCGCTTACGAGGATGTCACCAACGTCAACCCCGAAACCGGCAACACCATCGACATGCGCGTGATGGTTCACAAGATTCACATGGGCGCGCAATTGCCGAGCGTTAAGGGCGGCAAGCCATACTTCATTGTTGGCTTCGGCAATTCGGTGAACGACTACTCCAAGGTGAACATCCCGTCCGAGCCCAACAATTGCGCTAAATGCCACGACACCAATGCGACGCAGGCCGCCGCGCATCTCACGCGGCCATCACGCGCGGCCTGCGGCGCCTGCCATGACGACGTGAACTTCGCCACCGGCGAGGGACACGCCAACGGGCTGCCCCAGGCAAACGACAATAACTGCGCGGTGTGCCACATTCCGCAAGGCGAAACCGACTTCGACGCTTCTATCCGCGGCGCCCACGTGGATCCGCAGGAATCCTCCCTCATCGGTGGCGTGGTGGGCGACATCCTTTCCGTCGAGAACACCCGCGCCGGCGAAAGGCCCGTGGTCACGTTCACCCTCAAGGACCGGATGGGCAACCTGCTGGAGCCCGCCCGGTTGAACCGCGTGGCGTTAATCATGGCCGGTCCCACCACCGACTATGGCGACGGCCTGCCCACCAAAGGCGGCTACGTCTCCGAGTCCGCCATCAACGCCACCGTCACTTCCTCCGGCTATCGCTACACCTTCAATCAGGCCATCCCCGCCGATGCCAAGGGCACCTTCTCCATTGGCATGGAAGCGCGGCGCCAGGAAACCATCTTCGGGGGCACGCTGCGCGAGCGTGCGATTCAGAGCGGCTCGCCGAACAAAGTGGTCCACTTCTCCGTCGATGGCTCGGCCGTTGTGCCGCGGCGAAAGGTTGTGGATCTGCAGAAGTGCAATGACTGCCACCGCCAGCTTTCGCTGCACGGTGAAAACCGCAACTCCACCGAGATCTGTGTGATGTGCCACAACCCGCGCGAAACCGACGTCGCACGCCGCCCGGCCGACAAAGGCACGCCCGAAGCCGTCGACTTCGGGCTGATGATCCACCGAATTCATGGCGGCGCACGGCAGTCGCGCGACTTTACCATCTACGGCTTCGGCAACACGCCGCACAACTTCAACGCGGTCCGCTTCCCCGCCGACCTCGACAATTGTCTCAACTGCCACGTGCCCGGCACCTACAATGTGCCCGTGGCGGCCCGGCTCGACAAGAACGATCCCCGGGGCCTGATCACGCCCACCGTGAAACCGGCCGCGGCTGCCTGTGGCGGTTGCCACACCAGCCGTGACGCAGCGGCTCACGCGCTTGTCAACACTTCGCCGCTCGGAGAGAGTTGCGCTGTCTGCCACGGGCCGAATGCCTCGTTGTCTGTGGACCGGGTGCATGCGCGCTAGCGTTATCGCTGCACTCCATGCGTTCGCCGCGGCCGGCTCGCTCCTGGCGGCGCAGGAGAAGCCGGCCGTTCCGGCCAAAGGAACCCCCGCGGCCGCGCCGGCAGCCGCGGACCCAAAGCCGCCAGGACCTCCTCCCAAAGCCGAGTACATGGGCACCGAGGCTTGTGGAATTTGTCATGAAGCCCTGGTGAAAGATTTCAAACGGACACGTCACCAGGCGCTCGAAACTGAGAAGAAGCGCGGCTGGGACGGTAAGAGTTGCGAGGCCTGTCATGGCCCCGGCTCCATCCACTCGGAAACCACCGATACTGCGGCAATCGTGAACCCCGCGAAGCTCCAGGCGCTCGACGAAAACAACCGGTGCCTGAAGTGCCATGTCAATCAAACCGCCCGCGTGGGCCGCATCGTGAGCGGCCATGCCAAGGATCAGGTCTCCTGCAGCCAGTGCCACACCGTGCATCCGAAGCCGGGCCAGCTTCTGTTTGAGCGCCGCAAGCCCCAGATCAACGCGCTCTGCGGCCAATGCCACCAAACCGTGCGCGCCGCCTTCGAGCGGCCCCATACGCACCCGCTCTCCCAAGGGGCCATGGCCTGCACCGATTGCCACAACCCGCATAACCCCACCGGCTACGCCGCCAGACGCGAGGCGTTCGGCAGCGAGCCGGTTTGCACCAACTGCCATTCGAACCTGCGCGGACCGTTCACCTTCGAACACGCCCCGGTGCGCCTGGAAGGCTGCACCGCGTGCCACACACCGCACGGCTCGGTGAACCCCAAGATGCTGACGCGACACCAGGTTGGCACGACGTGCCTGGAATGCCACTCCGGCTTGGCCGCACTCACCGGCGCGCGCGCCAACGCCGTTGGTGCGGTCCCGCCCGCCTTTCACGACACCCGCAGCCCGCGCATTCAGGCGTGTACCACCTGCCACCGCAAGATCCACGGCTCGTACGTGGACCGGAGCCTGCAACGATGAGGACCGCCGCTTGCATGCTGCTCCTCGCCGCTCTCAACCCGGCGTTCGCCCAGGAACAGGCGCCGCCAACGCAACCGCAAGAAGCCAAGCCCGCTCCCGAAGAGACCGTTGCCGTCGAGCGCAACGTCAGCGGCACGGTCGAATTCGGTTACCGCGCAATTCTAAACCAGAGCGGCAACAACAACGCCTACCGCTCCGTCGTCAACCTCGGCGAAGGCCCCAAACTCTTTGACACGGACCTGCGCTTTCGTGGCAACACTCAAAAGTACTTCGACGAAGCCAGTCTGCTGATGCGCAACTGGGGCGGCGAGCCCTACTCCACGCTCCGGTTCGATGTTCGCAAGACCAACTTCTACAATTTCCTTGCCGACTACCGGAACCTCGCCCACTTCAACTACCTGCCGTCGTTCGCCAACCCGCTCATCAACGCAGGCTCGCTGCTCAACCAGAACGCGTTCGACTCGCGCATCCGCTCCACCGACCTGCGCCTCGAGCTGTTTCCGTCCCGCCGCATCACACCCTACCTTGCCTACAGCCGCAACACCGAAGACGGCGGCGGAGTCTGGGTCTTCACGCGCCAGGGCAATGAGTACCCGGTGCCCACCTTCATCGACCACGCTCTCGATCACTACCGCGGCGGCCTCGCCTTCAACTTCCCGCGCCTCCACGCCTCCATCGAGCAGGGCGGGACGCACTTCCGGGACGACCAGGGCGCATCGGAGAATGCCCGGAATCTCGGCAACCTCCGGCGCCCTTTCCTCGGACAGCAGCTTCGCCTTGCCGGCCTCACCGAGCAATACACGGTTCGCGGCGATTCCTACTACACACGCGCCAGCCTCGCCTTGAATCCGCTCGGCTGGGCCTCGCTTGTCGGTGATTTCACCTATACAAACCCGTCAATGGACATCGGCTACCAGCAGAACTCCACCGGCTCCTTCGTCGTACCGCAACTCCTCGTCGCCGCCACCGCTGGCGCCGACACCCTGCGCGCTGCCGCCCAGATGCCGCGCCCTTCGGGCTCGCTCCGCACCGAGATTCGCCCCGGCCGCCGCGTCCGCATCGTCAACACGTGGATGACCAACCGCTTCCACAACTCGGCCGCCGCCCGCCTCCTCTCGCAATACCTCACCACCGGCGGCACGCGCTCGTTCACCGTCAACTCCACGGACCGGCTCACCTCGAACTTCAACCAGAACCAGATCGACGCCTTCTTCGACATCACCAGTTCCCTGACGCTTCGCGGCGGCCACCGCTACCAATGGGGCGACGCCGGCATGCGCTCGGCCCAATACCTCACCACGCCACTCGACTTCGCGAACCTGGGCCGCCAGGTCGGCCTCGCCGGCTTCGGCTACCGCTACAACAACGAACTGCGCCTGAACGCCGATTTCGAAGCCGCCTCCACCGGTAAGGCATACTTCCGAACCAGCCTGCGGGACTACCGGAAGTTCCGTGCGCGCGGCAGCTACTCGCCGCAGCCGTCCAACCGCTGGCGAGCTTCGTTCGACTACTTCTGGATGCAGAACGACAATCCCGACCCAGCCGTCCACTGGGACTTCGAATCCCACGCCGCTACCGCCGTCCTCGAATACTTTCCCAACGACGCTAAACGATACTCACTCCTCGGCGAGTACACGCGCTCGGGGTCGCATTCGCGCATCGACATTGTGCTTCCGGAAACGTTGGCGACCAGCCGGTCGAATTTCAATGAGGCGGGTCACGCCGGCTCGTTCCTGCTGAACATCCGCCCCCAAGGGTGGAAGAAAGGCCAACCTGGCTTCACAGCCGGCGGTACCTGGTATGTGAATAACGGTAGCCGCCCCACGCGATACTACATGCCCCAGGCGCGCCTGACGCTGCCGATTGGCCGGTTCACGCGGGCGAATGTGGAGTGGCGCTGGTACTCGCTCGGCGAGCGCTTCTACGCCCTTGAGAACTTCGCCACCCACCAGTTGCTGGTAAGTCTTACGCTGCTGCGATAGCGTTCTGAGAACCGGACGGATGGCGGCCAGGCTTGACGGGCGCCATCGTCACCGGGGCGTTCTGCGAGAAGTGCCCTGACCACCGTCAGCCCGTAGGCACGAGGCCGCGCATCCGCCGGACGTTCGTCTCCGGCGAGAAGAGCCGGGCCGTGAAATCGCGGCGATCCGGGCGCGGAACGTGTTCCCGGAACCGGGAGTCGACTGGGGCGCCCACCTAATCAGTTCGGACGCACAGCGGCCCGGGGCTGTTTCCGGTGCCATTGAAAAGGGGAGATCGATGATACGAATGTCGATTCCGGCCGGCTTGCTTCCTGTTGCGCCCCTGTGGGCGGCCGGCGATGCCAAGGCGGGCCCCAGGTGGACAACGTAACCGCCTACTGCCGGACCCTGAAGCAGTGGAAGTGAAGCACTCGAAATACGGAAAGGCGCGCGGCAACGGTATCATCGGACTTGATGTCCCACCTGACTCCCCGCCGCGTGCAGGTGCATGCCCGCGACAACGTTGCCATCATCGTAAATCCCGGCGGACTGCCGGCCGGGACGGCTTTTGACGACGGCCTGGTGTTGCGCGATACCATCCCCCAGTCGCACAAGGTTCTCCTTCGCGGCGGCTCGGCGGGAGACCCCGTCGTGCGATACGGCGAGGTGATAGGCCACCTGAATCGCGATCTTGACGCGGGTGCCTGGGTGCGTGAGGACCTGATCGACCTGCCCGGCGCTCCGGCGCTGGACGACCTGCCGCTCGCCACCGCAACGCCCGCCGCCGCCGATCCGCTGACCGGGTTTACTTTCGAAGGCTACCGGAACGCCGATGGATCTTTCGGCACGAAGAACCTGCTGGGTATCACAACCACCGTGCAGTGCGTGGCGCCGACCGTGGACTACGCTGTGCGGCGGATTCAGGCCGAGTTGCTTCCGCGTTTTCCCAATGTGGATGGGGTCGTCGCCATCACCCACAGCTACGGCTGCGGTGTGGCGATCGATGCGCCGGGCGCCGCCGTGCCCATTCAAACCTTGGGGCACATCAGCCGCCATGCCAATCTTGGCGGAGCGCCGCTGGTGGTGAGCCTGGGTTGCGAGAAGTTGCGGCCCGAACGGATGCTGCCGGGTGTCGCGCTGCAGCGGGCGGGAGCGGCATCCTTGCCCGTGCTTTCATCCGATCCGTACGTCCTGACCCTGCAAGACCAGGGACTTCGTGGATTCGGCGAGATTGTGGCGGCCATCCTCCGCCACGCCGAACGGCGGCTTGAGGAGTTGAACCGGCGGCAGCGCCAGCCGGCGCCCGCCTCCCGGCTTACCGTGGGTTTGCAGTGCGGTGGCAGCGATGCCTTCAGCGGCGTGACGTGCAATCCGGCCGTTGGCTATGCGGCGGATCTGCTGGTGCGCGCCGGGGCCACCGTGATGTTTTCCGAGGTCACGGAAGTGCGCGACGCGGTGCACCTGTTGACGCCGCGGGCGGCGAATCGCGACGTGGCGTTGTCGCTCATTCGCGAGATGCGCTGGTACGACGAATATCTGGGCCGGGGCCAGGCGGACCGCAGCGCGAATCCCACCCCGGGCAATAAGCGTGGCGGCCTGTCGAACGTGGTGGAGAAGGCGCTGGGTAGCGTGGCGAAAGCTGGCACCACGGCGTTGAATCAGGTTGTGTCCCACGGAGGCCGGGCAACCGCCGCCGGCCTGGTATTCATGGCCACGCCGGCCAGCGATTTCATCTGCGGAACACAGCAACTCACGTCGATGAACCTGCACGTGTTCACCACGGGGGAAGGAAGCCCCTACGGGCTGGCGCTGGCTCCGGTGGTGAAGGTGTCCTCCCGGACCTCGCTTGCCGAGCGGTGGCACGACCTCATTGATATCGACGCCGGCCGCATCGCCACCGGCGAAGCGTCCATTGAAGACGTGGGCTGGGAACTCTTCCGGTTCATTCTGGATGTGGCCGGCGGACGGCGAAAAACCTGGGCCGATCACTGGGGGCTCCACAATGCGCTCTCGCCGTTCAATCCGGGTCCGGTTACCTGAGCTTGATACGATAGTTGAAAACCATCCCACCGAATGAACATCTCCGTCAAGGCCGGCTACGCATTGCACGCACTGTTCGACCTTGCCACTCAGCCTGGTCCCGATCCGGTGAAAATCGGCGACATTGCGCGCCGCCAGCGCATTCCGCAAAAGTTTCTGGAACTCATTCTGGCCAGCTTGAAACAGGGCGGGTTCGTGGAATCGCGGCGCGGGGCCGAAGGCGGCTATCTCCTGGCGCGGCCGGCCGCTTCCATTACGGTGGGTGAAGTGATCCGGTATGTGGAGGGAGGGAGGGCGCGCGCCCAGGACCGCCCGGGCGATACGCCGTTTTCCACCCTCTGGCAGCAGGTGAACTCGGCGACGGACAATATTCTTAATCAGTACTCGCTGGCCGATATCCGTCGCTCATGGGATGAAAAGCAGGCGAGCTACGTGCCGAATTGGGACATCTGACCGACGAAAGGACCGCTAGGGGACTCAAGTGATTTTCCAGGACAATTCGCTGAGCATCGGCCGCACACCGCTGGTGCGCTTGAACCGGGTGACCGATGGCGCTCCGGCCACGGTGGTGGCCAAGATCGAGGGGCGCAACCCCGCCTATTCGGTGAAGTGCCGCATTGGCGCTTCCATGGTGTGGGACGCCGAGGAACGCGGCATTCTGCGGCCGGGCAAGGAGATCATCGAACCGACGAGCGGCAACACCGGCATCGCGCTGGCGTTCGTCGCGGCGGCGCGCGGTTATCCCATCACGCTGACCATGCCTGAAACGTTCTCGCTCGAACGCCGCAAGGTGCTGAAGGCCTTGGGAGCACGTCTGGAGTTGACCGACGGGGCGGGCGGCATGAAGGCCGCCATCACCCGGGCCGAGGAGATCGTCGCTTCGGCGCCGGACCGCTACGTGCTGTTGCAACAGTTCAAGAATCCAGCCAATCCCGCCATCCACGTAAAGACCACCGGGCCCGAGATCTGGGACGACACTGCCGGCGGCATCGACGTCTTGGTGGCGGGCGTTGGCACCGGCGGCACCATCAGCGGCGTCTCGCGCTACATGAAGCAGATTCGGAACAAGCCCATTGTGTCCATTGCCGTGGAGCCCAGTTCCAGCCCTGTCATCACCCAGAAACGCAACGGCGAAGTGCAGCGTCCGGGTCCGCACAAAATTCAGGGGATCGGCGCCGGTTTCGTTCCGGACACCCTGGACCTGAGTGTCGTCGACCGCGTGGAACTGGCAGGCAACGAGGAGTCCATTGAAATGGCCCGGCGGCTGGCGCGCGAAGAGGGCATCCTGGGCGGCATCTCCTGCGGCGCCGCGGTAGCCGTCGCGGCACGCGTGGCCCGTGAGCCCGGGATGAAGGGCAAGATGATTGTGGTCATTCTTCCCGATCTGGGCGAGCGATATCTCTCCTCGTCGCTCTTTGAAGGCTCAGCCGAGTAACCAGTTCCCACCTGAGGGGACGAAGCGGGCGCACCAGAGTGTATGGGGTGTCGCGCCCGCTTCGTGTAACGGGGATTGAAAGAGTATGCGTTCGCGGCGCGCGGAAGGTTACCCGGCCATGGCGGGTTCGGTGATTTTCTCCTCGGGAAAAAAGCATGCCGCCAGCGGACGCCGCGTGGCCGTGTGCGCCGGCTCATTCGGGCGGGCGGAAGGTCGATACGGACCGCCACAGGCGCCGGACTACCATGGTTCTTGCATGTCCATCCAAAGAACCATCTCGCCAGTTGACGGCCGTGTGGCCGTTGAGCGGCAACTCGCCAGCCCGGCCGCGATCGACGCCGCGCTCGCACAGGCAGTGACCGCGCAAAAGGACTGGCGGCGGACGCCGCTCACCCAGCGCATCGGGATCTGCCTGCGCTTTCTCGAGGCGATGGAAGCGCGCGCCGATGAGCTGGGAGAATCCCTTGCCTGGCAAATGGGCAGGCCCATTCGCTACGGCCCCATGGAGATCCGGCGCGGATTCGCCGAACGCGGACGGTTCATGCTTGACGCGGCTCCGCGCGCGCTCGCGGACCTGCCATGCCCGCCCAAGCCGGGCTTCCTGCGCTTCATTCGCCGTGAGCCGGTTGGCGTCGTGTTCACCATCGCGCCCTGGAATTACCCCTACCTCACTTCCGTCAATTCCGTCCTGCCCGCCATCGCCGCCGGCAACGCGGTGATCCTTAAGCACTCTGCGCAGACCCCCCTGTGCGCCGAACACTACGCCGAAGCGTTCGCCCAGGCCGGATTGCCGCCGGGCGTGTTCCAGTTCCTGCACATGGGCCACGAAGACACCGCTCGCGTCATAGCCGACTCCCGCATCGGATTCGTCTCCTTCACCGGTTCCGTGGCGGGTGGCCACGCGGTCCAGGCCGCGGCCGCGCGGCGGTTCATCGGCGTCACGCTGGAACTGGGCGGCAAGGACCCTGCCTATGTCCGCGGCGACGCCAACCTCGAACACGCCGTCGAGAACCTGGTGGATGGCGCCTGCTTCAACTCCGGCCAGTCCTGTTGCGGCATTGAACGGATCTACGTGGCGCGCGGCGTCTACACGGAGTTCGTTGAGCGCGCCGTGGCGCTCACCGCGTCGTACAAGCTGGGCTCACCGCTCCACTCCGAAACCACCCTCGGGCCCATGGTACGCACCGCGGCGGCGGAGTTCGTGCGCGGCCAGATCGCCGAAGCCGTCGCCCAGGGCGCCACCGCGCATCTCGCTCTACCCGATCAGCCCGGCACTCCCTATCTTGCGCCCCAGGTGCTTACCGGCGTCGACCATTCCATGCGGGTGATGACCGAAGAGACGTTCGGCCCCGTGGTTCCCGTGATGCCCGTCGACAGCGACGAGCAGGCGATCGCCCTGATGAATGACAGCCCCTACGGGCTGACCGCGGCCATCTGGACGGAAGACGCGGATGCCGCGGCTAGCATTGGGGACAGCATCGATACCGGCACATGGTTCATGAACCGCTGCGATTACCTGGACCCGGCACTCGCCTGGACAGGTGTCAAGGATTCCGGCCGCGGCATCAGCCTCAGTCCCTTGGGCTTCGATGCGTTGACACGTCCCAAGTCCTTCCACCTCCGAACACAAACCCGGTAGGCTTCGTTTCCTTCATCCGTTTGACGGCCGGTGCCGTATTGCCGTTTGACGAGGAGGAAATACAATGAAACTACCAACCCTGATTCTGGCCGGCCACGCGCTGGCGTTTTCCGCATTTGCCGGGCCCCTGGCCTTTGGCGTCAATGGACAAGGTCTCCTGTTCCGCTTCGATGTGGACAGCCCGGCCGTGGTCACCGAAATCGGCAACCTGGGCTTTGTGCCCGTGGGCATCGATTTCCGGCCCAGCACCAGCACGTTGTATGCGTTGGGCGTGGGGCGGGCAACCACCCAGCTCTACACCGTGAACATCGCCACGGGAGCGGCAACACCGGTGGGAGCAGGATTCGCCACCTCCGGGATGAACTACAACCTGGGCGGCCAGACCATCGGCTTTGACTTCAACCCCACCACGCTCCAGGCAGACAGCAGCATGCGCATTCGCGTCGTCGGCTCCGGCGGAGCCAACCTGCGCCTCAACTCGAGCACCGGCTATACCGCCAGACGCCGCCCAACGCCGGGACGCTCGTTCAGGTAGGGTCCCTGGGATTGACTGTGGATGCGATGAGCAACATCGGCTTCGACATCTACACCACGCCCGGCAGCCTGGATTCCACCATCGGCGGCGACACCGGATACGCAGTGCTCCGCCGTCCCGACGCGCCCATCCAGGGGCCGCTCGGCGCCTATCTCATCTACAACGTCAATCTCGGCACGGGGCAGATCACGCAGGGCGCTCTGGTGGGCCCGGCGCACACCCCCTATGACTTCATCGGGGGCTTTGCGGTGCTGCCCGGCGACGCCGTGCCCGAACCGTCCTCGGTGGCGCTCACCGGGCTGGGGCTCGCGGCGGCCGCCTGGATGGCCCGGCGCAAACGGTAAGAGCGGACCGGCGGCGGTTCCGCCTTTCTCTGGCATATAGTGGGGAACGGATCCCATTTCCAGATGAAAGTGAACCGCCGTCAACTCACCCGGACCGCTCTTCTCGCTGCGGCGCCTCTTCAGGCGCAGCAGGAGCCCTCGCCCATCACCCATGGACCGTTCCTGGGCCACGTGGAGACCGATGCCATTTCAATCTGGGCCCGCACACGCCGTGCGGGCTCATTCCGCGTTCTCTACGGAAAATCGCCCTCGCAGCTCGACCGTGCTTCCGCCGCCGCGGCCACTTCTCTCGATCACGACAATGCCGCGTGGCTCCGCATCGGCGGCCTGGAACCGGGCACCCGCTATCATTACCGGATCGAAGGAGACGCCCGTCCCGGCCAGACGGGAAGCTTCATGACGGTGCCTTCCGCCGATCAGTATCGCGATGCCGAGACCAATCCCCGCGGCCTCTTCAACTTCTCGTTCCAGTTCGGCTCCTGTGCCAATCAGAACACGCCGCAGGCGGGCGGTGTGATGTTGCCCGCCTACCGCACCATGTACCGCCAGCACGCCTCGCGATCCCTGTTCACCATCATGAACGGCGACTGGGTTTACGAAGAAAAGCGTGACTATCCCGTGGATCAGTGGCGCTCGCAGACCGGCTGCGCTGAGAACGCCACGCCGGCCATCGCCCAATGGGCGCCCAGCATCGCCGGGGTCTGGGAAAACTACAAGCTCTATCTTGAGCGCGGAAAGAACATGGCCGTCTGGCATCGCGATGTTCCGGGCTATTTCACGCCCGATGACCACGAGATCCTGAACGATGTCTACGGCACCGGTTCCGCCGGTGTCCGCACGCAGCAGGCGGTGTTCCGCGATATCGGCCTCCGCGGCTGGTATGACTACATCGCCGGAAGCAACCCGCTGGCGACAAAACAGAACGTGGTTTTCGGCCGCTGCGCCATGAAGGCGGGGTCCGATCTGCTGCGGGACCCCAACGCGGACTTCTCATCCCTCAATCTGGCCGAAGCCTCGAACCTGCACATCCACTGGGGCGGCCAACTGGCCGGCGTGCCTCCGGGCAGAACGCAACCTCCTGGCGATCCCAACGCCGGCGTCTATGAGATTGCCGCCGTCGTGGACCGCCACACCCTGCGCATCCGTCCCGCCTTGCGCGAAGATGCCGTGTCGTCCTATTCCATTGGCCGCCACAACTACGCCAGCTTCCAGGTGGGAAACGTGGCGTTCTACCTTCTGGACACCCGCGGCACGCGCGACATGCACGACATCGAGCGGCCGGACAGGCCCGGGCTGAAGATGCTCGGCAAGACGCAGCACGAGTGGCTGAAGAACAGCATGGCCGCCAGCACCGCCGATTTCTTCTTCCTCGCCTCATCCGTCAACCTGATGATCCCCCACGTGGGCGCGCCCGGTTCCACCGATCCGATCGAGGGCAAGGATGACGCCTGGACCGCGTTCCTCGAAGAGCGCGAGGAACTCATCCGGTTCTGGGACGGGCTGGGGAAACCTGTGTTCATCATGACCGGCGATCTGCACAACAGCTTCGCCATCAAGGTCACGGACCGCGTCTGGGAATTTGGCGCCGGTCCCCACAACTCGCAGAATCATCCCGCGGTCTCCGAAGGCGGCCGCCCGGCCAACGGTCCGTTCGATTCGCGGGGCCGCCCCTGCGAAATCCGCTGGTCCAGCTACATCCGCAACGATGTGCCGGCCGCCCTGCGCCGCTGGCCCATCTACGCCATGGCCACCATCAACAACGTCTTTCCGAATCCCAGGGAGCCCGGCCGCATGCGCTGGGTGGCGTATCCCAAACCTCATGTCGTCGTGCAATACTTCGACGGCATCACCGGCGACCTGCTCTACGCCGAGCCCATTCACGCAGCCCCCGCCTCGAACCGGTAGACTATTACAGCAATGAATCGACGCCATTTTCTCGTAACCGCCTCCAGCGCCGCCGCCTCAACAGGCTGGGCGGCCGCGAATGACCGTGTCCGGGTCGCCGTCGTCGGCGTGGGCGGCCGCGGCTCCGCGCACATCAGGGAACTGCTGCCCGTGGCCAACGTGGAAGTGGCGGCGCTGGTGGATCCCGATGGAAACCGCACCGAGGCGGCTGCCTCCACCGTTTTTCAGCGCACCGGAAAGCGCCCGCGGCTTGAGACCGATATGCGCCGCGTCTTCGATTCGAAGGAGATCGACGCGGTCACCATCGCCACCACCAACCACTGGCACACCCTCACCGCCATCTGGGCCATGCAGGCGGGTAAGGATGTGTTTGTCGAAAAGCCGGTCTCGCACAATGTGTTCGAGGGGACGCAGCTTGTCGCGGCGGCGCGGAAATACAACCGGATCGCGGCCGGCGGCACGCAGCGCCGGTGGTGGGGACGCTGGCGCAAGGCCGTGGAGTTGATCCACGGCGGAGCCATCGGCGATGTCTACCAGTCGAACTTCTTCTTCCCCGGCAATCGCGAGCCCATCGGGTTCAAGGAACCGAAGCCCGTGCCCGGCTGGCTCAACTGGGACCTGTGGCTTGGCCCTGCCCCCCAGCAGCCCTATCACGAAAACCTCGTCCACTACAATTGGCACTGGTTCTGGGATTTCGGCAACGGCGAACTGGGCAACAACGGAATCCACCTCATCGATGTCGTGCGTTGGGTCATGAACAAGAAGTTGCCGGTACGCGTGCACTCCACCGGCGGACGCGTGGGCCCGAAGGATCAGGGCCAGACTCCGAACAATCACAACGTCACCTGGGTCTTTGATGATGGAAGCCTGATCACGGCGCAGATCCGTGGTTGGTACACGCAGGATCCAATGTCCTGGGACTTCTACGGCACCAAGGGCCACATGCACATGAACTCCGATGGCCGGTTCCGCATCACCATGGGCCGCTCAAAAACGCCTGAGCCGGAGCCGGAGTACCCCGCCAACATCGATCACTTCGCAAACTTCGCCGATGCCGTCCGCGCCCGCGACCGCAAGCTGCTCCATGCGGAGGTCGAGGAGACCGCGATCTCAACCGCCCTCTGCCACCTCGGCAACATCGCCTACCGCACGGGCCGCGATCTGAAGTTCGATCCGGCGCGCATGCAGTTCGTGGGCGACTCCGAAGCCAACGCCCTCTTAACGCGCAAGTATCGGGCGCCCTACGTGGTCCCGGAAAAGGTCTAACCGCAGCCGGCGTACCAACAGTCGCCAAGACCGACACTGGGCCCCGCGGATGTGTCGTTCAGGCGAGAGCAGCCGTCATCAGCAAGGATGACGGTCCCGGACCAGGCTCCTCGATCTCGACGGCGCCAAAGCCCGCGTCCCTGAGCGCCGCACGCCAGTCATCCACCGTCCGGGCAAACCAGGGCATGGGCGTCCACGCGCCCAACCCGCCGAGCGCCGCGAAGCTCTCTTCACGCCAACCCACCGGCCCGCCGGCAGGATGCAGCGTTTGAATCACCAGCCGGCCACCCGGCGCAAGCACCCGCGCGATCGCCTGAAGGAAGCTTCCCAGGTCCTCTTCGAAAAGACTGAAGTTGACGGCCGCCAGATCGAACACCCCCAGCCGCGCCGGGTCCTCTTCGAACTCCGCGAAACTCAGGACATGAAAAACGCCCGGGCCCTGCCGCGCGGCCGCCACCAGGTCCGGGGAGACGTCGAAACCCACCGGCTGCACGCCTTCCCGCGCCAGACGGTGGCTAAGCCACCCTTCCCCGCACCCGCAATCGAGCACGCGGGCGGGCTGATGCCGCAAAACGGCCCGAACCACGGCCTCGTCGGTCACCGCCGCCCGGCTGGCAATCGCCTGCTCCCGCACGGCCCGGGTCCAGAGTTCGGCGTTGCGGCGCCAACTTTCAACAATCACTTCCCCGCGCATCGGTCAATGATGATACCGTGTGTAACGGATTCGATTCCAATGTCACCATCTTGGGAGGAGTAACCATGGCAGGTCCAGTCACAAAATTGATCCGCGAGAAAATCCGGCAGAGGCCCTGGTGGAGCCGGACACTGCTGTCGGCGGTTCCGGAACTGATTGAATGAAATCCGCAACGATCTGCGGGCCAAGAATCTGCACGATACCGAGGATGGCCCGTTGACGGGCGGATTGCCCGCGCGATCGGATGCGGAGATCCTGAACAACCGCACCGTTGACGGCACCTACAACGACCTGAAGTTCCCGCGGATGGGCAGCACCGGTACACGCTTTGGCCGCAACGTGCCGGTGTCCGCCACCGCCCCCGATACGGCCAACCTGCTCAACCCCAGCCCCCGCGAAGTCAGCCTGGAATTGATGACACGGACGGAGTTTCAGCCGGTGCCGTTCCTCAACCTGCTGGCCGCCGCCTGGATTCAGTTCGAAACCCATGACTGGTTCAGCCACGGCCGCGATGAATCGCCGGACCGCATGATCGAAATCGCGCTCGCCCCCGGCGACAACTGGCCCGAGAAGCCCATGCGCGTGCCCCGTACGCCGGATGATCCTACGCGGAAGCGGGGCGCGGCCACTCCCCCCACATTCTCAAACCGCGTGACTCACTGGTGGGATGGGTCGCAACTCTACGGCTCCGATGAGGCGGGGATGCGCAAAGTGCGCACGGGACAGGGCGGCCGGATCCACGTCGGCCAGGATTTGAAGCTCCCCATGGACCCCGATACCCGCATCGATCTCACCGGCTTTTTCGACAACTGGTGGATGGGTCTTAGCCTGCTCCACGGCCTTTTCGCGGCGGAGCACAACGCAATCTGCGCCATGCTCAAGCGGAAGAATCCCCGCTGGAAAGATGACAAGCTGTATGCCAAGGCCCGCCTGATCAACGCCGCTCTCATGGCGAAGATTCACACCATCGAATGGACGCCGGCGATTCTGCCCAATCCCATCACTTCGTACGCCTTGAAAGTCAATTGGAGCGGCGCGCTGGGCGGTCTGCAGAAGATCATCAAGGGTCTGGACAATAGCGAGTTGGCTGGCGGCATCGTGGGCTCCCAGGCGGATCATCACGGGGCTCCCTATTCACTCACCGAGGAGTTCGTGGCCGTCTACCGCATGCACCCGCTCATGCCCGACGAGTTCGAGTTCCGCAGTGCCCGGACCGGAGCGGCCATCGAAAAACTCAACCTGCCCGAGATCTCGGGACGGGCCAATCGCGCCGTGCTCGAACGCCATTCCATGACCGACCTGTTCTACTCGTTCGGCACCTCGCACCCCGGCATGCTGCGCCTGCACAACTTCCCGCGCTTCCTCCAGAACCTCGCCCGCGACAACGGCAAGATGTTCGACATGGCGGCCGTCGACATTCTGCGCGACCGGGAACGCGGCGTGCCCCGCTACAACCAGTTCCGCGAGTTCCTCCGGATGCCGCGCATCACGCGATTCGCCGATCTGACCGACAACCCGCAATGGGCCGCCGAACTGGAGCGGGTCTACAAGGGCGATATCGACAAGGTGGACCTCATGGTCGGCCTCTACGCGGAGCCTCTTCCCAAGGGTTTCGGCTTCTCCGAGACTGCCTTCCGCATCTTCATCCTGATGGCCTCCCGCCGCCTGAAGAGCGATCGCTTCTTCACCGACTTCTACACCAGGGAAGTCTACACCCAGGAGGGGCTCGATTGGATCGAGGAGAATTCCATGGTCACCATCCTCAAGCGTCACTTGCCCAGTCTCACCGACGCGCTCCACGGCGTGGAAAACGCGTTCAATCCTTGGAACAACGCGGCGAAAAAGAAACGGCGGTAGACCATGCCGGGCGACATTATTTTTGAACCACTGCGCTTTGCCAGCGGGCTTGAAGTGAAGAACCGCATCTGGCGGTCGAACGTTTCCGGACGCTTCGACAACTTCGATGGGTCGGGCAATCAGGCCCGCATCAACTGGGAGGTGAAGTTCGCCCGCGGCGGCGTGGGCGCCATTGTCTCATCCTTCGTGCCGGTGACCATTCGCGGGCGCATCGTGCCCAACTACGCCACCATTCACCGCGACGAAGCCATCCCCTTCTGGCGCGAAGTGGGAAGGCGGGTGCACGAGCATGACTGCCGGTTCATTCTTCAACTCAGCCACGGCGGACGCCAGCGCGACCTTCCAGGCATCGAGTTCGACAAAGGATTGAGTTCCACCGATAAGGAAGACCCGATGCACGGGTTCCAATGCGAGCGCATGACCCGCGAGCAGATTGCCGAGACGGTGGAAGCTTTCGGTGACGGCGCGCGCCGCGCCCAGGAAGCGGGACTGGATGGCGTGGAACTGCATGGCGCCAACGGATACCTCATCACCCAGTTCCTGTCCTCCGGCATCAACGATCGCGAGGACGAATACGGAGGCCCACTCGCGAACCGGGCCCGGTTCGTCCTGGACATCGTGCGCAACATCCGGAAGAAATGCGGGCCGAAATTCCATCTTCAGATGAAGATCAGCGCCACCGAGAGCAACAACGCCATGTCGTCCGGCGAACCGCGAGGCAACACCATCAAGGACTCCGTGCCGGTGTGCCAGTGGCTGGTCGAAGCCGGCGTCAACGCCATCCATGTCTCAAGCGGCGGTTCGTTCCCACACCCGCGCAATCCCCCGGGCGACCTGCCCATCGACGTGTTTCTCAAGACGTACGATTCCATGGTCTCGGCCGGCACCAAGACCTATCGAAACTATCAACTGCTGCGCAACAAGATCACCGGGGCGCTGTTCCGCAACCGGTGGCTGAAACAGCGCGGTGATGTGATTGAAGGCATCAATCTGGCCGACGCCCACGCCATCAAAAAGGCGGTGAACGTGCCGGTCATCTGCACCGGCGGGTTCCAGACCGCCTCGATCATCCGCCAGGCGATTCTCCAGGGCCAGTGCGACAGCGTCTCCATCGCCCGCAGCCTCATCGCGAACAACGATCTCGTCCTGCAGTTCAAGGCCGGCAAGGACCGGCCCGCCAAGCCCTGCACCTACTGCAACCGCTGCCTGGTCAACGCGGTGGAAAATCCCCTGGGCTGCTACGAAGAGAGCCGGTTCGAAAGCCACGACGCGATGATCCGGCAAATCATGTCGGTCTTCGACCCGCCGCCGTTCCGGTAAACGCCCCGGCCGTTTCGCCCGGCGTGGCGGCTTGTTGAATCCGGCGTGCCGGCTTGTTGAATAATGAAAAGCGGCATGTCTTTCCGGCTCTTGCTCCTCTACACCCCCCTGCTCCTTGCCCAGCACGGACGCTACCTCAACGATGGCAAGAATCCCGCGCTGAACAACCCCCAGGCCATCGCCGCCGGAACCAAGCTCTTCCGCGCCTCCTGCGCCGGATGCCATGGCGCCGATGGCAGCGGCGGCCGCGGTCCGAACCTCGTACGCCGCGCTCTTTGGCATCCGCTGAGTGACGACGCTATCTTCCAGCTCATCCGCAAGGGCGTGCCGGGTGCCGACATGCCGCCCACCAACCTTACCGATGAGCAGACGTGGAACCTCGTCGCCTTCATTCACGCGATGACCGGACCGGCGAAGGACGTTGAGGTGCCCGGCGACGTCACGGCAGGACGGCAAGTCTACGCCAAGTCGGGCTGCTCGAACTGCCACGCAATCGGCGGTGAAGGCGGACGGCTGGGACCGGATCTCACCAACGTCGGCGGAAGCCGGCCGCTGGCGGTGATTCGTGAATCGATCATTGAACCCGGCAAGGACCTTACTTTCCAGGGTTCCGAAGCGGTGACGGTCACGCTGCGCGACGGCCGTGTGCTCGCCGGCGTAGCGCGAAACCGCAGCAATTACTCTCTTCAACTCGTGGAACGCGGGGGCAGACTGCACCTGATCGACATGGCCAACGTGGCGTCGCTCAAGATCTCGGAAACCTCCCCCATGCCCGCCGACTACGCCAAGCGGCTCTCAAAGCAGGAACTGACGGACCTGCTTGCCTATCTGGCCCGGCAGAGCACCCGATAGACCCGGGCCAAGGAATCAAATCATGTTTCGACTCACACTACCTTGCATCCTCGCCGCCGCCGCCCTGGCGCAGGTGCGCCAGGAAGACATCGAACGCGGCCCCGGCGCCGACTGGCTCACCTATGCCGGCAACTTGGCCGGTTGGCGTTACAGCCCGGTGGCGGAGATCACACCAGCCAACGCCTCACGCCTGGTTCCCAAGTGGGTGTATCACGTGCCCGGAGCGCGCGGCCTGCGTTCATCGCCCATCGTCTATCAGGGCGTTCTCTACATCACCAACACCAATTCCATCTACGCCGTGGACGCCAGGTCCGGCCGTCAGATCTGGCAATACGCCGACACGCGCGCCAAGAAGGCACAGGTGAATCGGGGCGCCGCCATCTGGGGCAACCGCGTCTATTTCACCACCTCGGACAACTACCTCACGGCGCTCGACCGCGAAAGCGGCGGCATCATCTTCAGCCGCAAGTTCGCGGACGTTGAACAGGGCACCGGCTCCACCTCCGCGCCGCTCATCGTCAAGGGAAAGGTGATCGTCGGCAGCGCCGGCGGCGACAGCGGTATGCGGGGCTTCATCATGGCACTCTCGGCTGACAATGGTGAGGAACTCTGGAAAACCTACACCGTGCCGGCCAAGGGTGAAAAGGGCTCCGAAACCTGGGGCGGCATGATCGAATATGGCGGCGGCGCCGCATGGCTTTCGGGCACCTATGACACCGAACTCGACACCCTCTACTGGACCACCGGGAACCCCTGGCCCGACTACGCGGGCCACCTGCGCACCGGCGACAATCTCTATACCTGTTCCCTGCTTGCCCTCGATCTGAACACCGGAAAGATGAAGTGGCATTTCCAGTTCACTCCGCACGACACCCACGATTGGGATGCGCAAAGCTGGCCCGTGCTGGTGGATATCGCGGTGCGCGGCCGGCCGCGCAAGGCCGTTCTGCACGCCAACCGCAACGGGTTTTTCTACACCCTGGACCGCGTGACCGGGGAGTTCCTTCAAGGCACAAAGCTCATCGACCGGGTCACCTGGGCCCGGGGCCTGGATGACAAAGGCCGGCCGGTCGTCATTCCCGGCAAGGAACCGACACCCGAAGGCAACTGGGTGTGCCCCAGCGTGAAGGGCGCCACCAACTGGATGGGACAGTCGTACAACCCCGCAACGGGCCTGCTTTACGTGCTCACGCTCGAACAGTGCGGCTTCTACAACACGACGTTCCAGGAGCCGGTTCCCATGAAGAACTTCTCAGGCGGCGGGGCCACCGAAGAGGGCGGCCAGGTCATTCTGCGCGCCCTCGACCCCAAGACCGGCCGCCGCGTCTGGGAGTACCCCATGACCGGCGCGGGCCGCATGTGGACCGGCACCGTCTCCAATGCCGGAGGCGTCCTGTTCACCGGCGATGACGACGGCCACATGGTGGCCCTCGATGCCCGCACCGGCAAGCACCTCTGGCACTTCAACATGGGTGAACTTCAGACCGCTTCCCCCATCCTGTATCAGGTGGACGGCAAGCAGTACCTGGCCATCGCTTCCGCCACGGCGGTGTTCTCGTTTGGCCTCTTCGAACCGGCGCGCTCAATTGAGCCGCCAAAGATTGTCAAGTGAGCGGAGCCCGCTTCCTACTTCAGCACCTTCACCCGGATGTTCTTGTAGTGCACCGTGCTGCCCGGATCATGGCCCTGCAGCGCGAACGTACCTGAGGACAACACACGGCCCGGAGAGTTCTTGTTCGGCCCCGTGTAGCCCTCCGGCTGGGTCCAGTCCACAATCTTCTTGCCGTCCACAAACACCTGAACGTGATTGCCCTTCACAATGATGTGCTCGGTGAACCACTTGAAGTCCTGGGCCGGAATCTCTTTGTTGTCCTGCACCATGTAGAGGCTGCCCGTGCGCCGCGGGTCGCGGTCATAGGAGTTGTTCACCTGCACCTCAAACCCCTTGTCCGGCCAGCTCTGCTCCTGGAATGCGGTGTGGAAGTAGATGCCGCCGTTCGACGACTTCTCCGTCATCACGTCCACCTTCAGCTCAAAGTCCTTGAACATCCCGCCATTCACCTTGCCCACATAGAAGCAGTGCGACCGCGGGCCCTTGGCCACAATGGCGCCGTCCTTGATGGAGAACGTCTCCTTGCTCTCATTCACGCTCCAATCCGTGAAGTCCTTGCCGTTGAACAGGGACTTGAATCCCTTCTCCGGCTTGAACGGCTTGTCCGCGGCCAATGCCGCCGGAACCAGACCGGCCAGGGCAAATGTCAGGGCGATAAAGGTGGTTCGTTTCATCTCGATTCCCAATTCTACAACGCGCGCCGCGCCTTCCGTACAATAAACAATCACCATGCCCGACATCTCCAATAGCCTCGCTCTGTGGGCGGAAGCCCAGCGCCTGATTCCGGGCGGATGCCAGTTGCTCAGCCGACGGCCCCAACTCTTCGCTCTGGGAGAAAGCCCCATCTTCGCCAGCCGCGCCGAAGGACCCTGGTTCTGGGACGTGGACGGCAACCGCTATCTCGATACCACCATGGCCGTGGGCGCCGTCCTGTTGGGGTACCTCGACCCGGCCGTCGAAAGCGCGGTGGACGAACAACGCCGCGCAGGCACCATTTTCAGCGTCATCCCCCCGGTTGAAGTGGACCTCGCACGCACGCTCACCCGCATCATCCCCTGTGCCGACATGGTCCGCTTCGGTAAGTCCGGCGGTGAAGCAAACGCCGTGGCCGTGCGCATTGCGCGCGCCTTCACCCGCCGCGACCGCATCGCCTTCTGCGGCTATCACGGCTGGCATGACTGGTACATGGCCGCGAATCTCAACCCCGATTCGCCCCTCGATTCCCACCTGCTGCCGGACATCGGCGCTCCGGGCATCCCCCAGGCGCTGCGCGGCACCGCCCTGCCATTCACCTACAACGACATCGACTCCCTGGCCAGCCTGCTCGCGGCACACCCCGGCGAGTTCGCCGCCATCATCATGGAAGCCAGCCGCACCTGGCTGCCCAACGAAGGCTTTCTCTCAAGCGTCCAGGACCTCGCTCACCGGCACGGCGCCCTGCTCATCTTCGACGAAGTGGTCACCGGCTTCCGCCTTGCCCTGGGCGGCGCGCAGCAGCACTACGGTGTCACTCCGGACCTGGCCACCTTCGGCAAGGCCATCGCCAACGGCTACCCGCTCACCGCCATCGCCGGCCGCCGCGACCTGATGGAATTCTCCAGCGGCCTCTTTGTCTCAAGCACCTTCTGGGACGACGCGGCCAGCCTGGCCGCCGGCGCCGCTACCATCGCCCGCATGGAAGAAACCGGACTCGCGGAAGTCATCGCTGCACGCGGCCGCCGCTACATCGCCGAATGGCGCCGGCTAGCCCAACCCCTGGGAGAGCACGCCCGCATCACCGGCCATCCCTCATGCGCCGCCGCGTCATTCTCCTCTCGCGAACTGGCGACGCTCTACATCCAGGAAATGGCGCGCCGCGGTGTCTTCACCGGCGGAGGTTTCAACATCTCCCTCGCCCACGGTGACCCTGAAATCGCCGTCGTGCTCGCCGCCGCCGAAGCCGCGCTCCATGCCGTTCAACGGGCCATCGCCCAAGGCAGCACGCAGGGGTTGCTCTCGGCCGCCGTTCAGAAGCCGCTCTTCTCGCGCCGCCTGGCGTGACGCCGCAGGCGAAACGTCCTGATAGCAGTGGAGTTTCGGCCTGGAAAAGGGCTTCGGGAACAACTGGGTCTTCGAGGCCGAGCATGCCGGCCGCACCGGAAACAAGCTCCCTCAGCGCCGCAACCTGAAACGCCGGCGCAATCGATCCCACCGGCACCATTCCCATCGCCCGCCCCATCAATGAGCGCTTCAATACGCAGTTCCGCTGGGAGACCTTCAACGGCTTTGATCACACCTGGTTCCGGAGTGCCAATCTCAATACGTCAAGCGTCGCCTTCGGCACCATAACCGGCACGCGGATCACCGCCCGCCGGATGCAACTCGGCCTGAAGGTACAATTCTAAACATCGATCTTCACCCCATCAAGGAGACCCCGTGACCAAGCAGACTCAAGCCATCCTGTGCGCATCCATGCTCCTGCTCCCCGCGCTCGCGCACGCTCAGGTTTCCGCCGCCTCCATCAACGGCTCCGTGCGCGATAACACCGGCGCCACCATCCCCGGCGCCGCCATTCTCCTCAGGAACACCGCAACCGCGGTGGAAACACGCACCACCACCAATGAACAGGGCGTCTACATCCTTCTGCACATTCTCCCCGGCGCCTACACTCTGGAAGCAGGCAAGGAAGGCTTTGCCACCAGCCGCCTGGGACCCATCACGCTGGTGGTGAATCAACGCTCCGTGCTCGATTTCCAACTCTCCGTCGGCAGCGTCCAGGAGTCCGTCACAGTCGAAGCCACCGGCACCCAGTTGCAAAGCGCCACCGCTGAACTGGGCTCCGTGCTCACGCGCCAGCAGGTGGTTGACCTGCCCATGGGGCGCAACATTCAGAACCTCATGCGCCTCACGCCCGGCGTCAACGCCATCACCACCGGCCAATCGAGCATCCCCTCGGTCAACGGGCAGATCAATCGAACCAGCATGTATATGCTGGACGGCATCGCCAATCAGGCCACGTTCTTTTCCAATCTGTCCATCAACCCCATCGTCGAAACCATCGAAGAGTTCAAGGTGCAGTCGCACAACGATTCCGTCGAGGTGGGCGGCGTCATGGGCGGCGTAATCAACACCGCCACCAAGTCCGGAACCAACGCGCTTCACGGCAACGCCTACAACATCGAACAGAACAACGCCTTCAACGCCCGCAATACGTTTCTTCCGTCCGTCGCCCCGTTCAAAGGCCACACCTTCGGTGGCACCGCCGGCGGCCCGGTGCGCGTGCCCAAACTTTACGACGGCCGCAACCGGACCTTCTTCTTCACCGGCTACCAGTACTTCATGAGCCGTTCCCCCGCCCTCAGCTATTTCCGCGTTCCCACGGCGGCCAACCTGGAAGGCAACCTGAGTGACTGGCCCAAGCAGATCTTCAACCCCTTCTCCACGCGGCCCAACCCCGCGCAACCCGGCACCTTCATCCGCGATCCCTTCACCGGCAACCGCATCCCCGCCAGCCTGCTCAAACCAGGCATGCTCTATTTCGCCCGCACCGTCCTGCCGCAGGCCGAATTCACCGGCCTCGCCGACGGCCGCAACGCCATCAACCGCGCGCCCAATCGCAACCAGAACCACAACCTCAATGTCCGCATCGATCACAAGTTCACCGACATGGACACCATCTGGGTGCGCTACTCCGGAACCTACGCCCCGGCCACCGTGGCGTCGTCGCTGCCCTCCCTCGAACGCAACAACAATGCCCGCGCGCACAACCTGGCCGGCAACTGGGTACACACCTTCAGCCCCTCATCCGTGCTTCAGGTGCAGGCCGGCCGCGTCTTCCACTGGAGCAGTTCGCGCGACCGCTTCAAATCGCTGCCCTCCGATTTCATCACGCGCGTCGGCTACTCGCCCAACGTCCTCACAACCTATCTCGACGGCCGCAGCTACCTCCCCGGCTTCAATCCCGCCAACTTCTGGTCCAGTCAGGAACAGTGGAACCTCAGCCGCGTGGGCGATAGCTGGCATTACCGCGCCGGCTTCACGCAACTGCGCGGCACCCACACGCTGAAGTTCGGCGGCGAATACAACCGCGTCCAGTGGTATTACCAGAACAGCATCACCACCGTCGGCTTTGCCGACGCCCAGACCGCGAACCCCATCAGCCTGGCCACCACCGGCAGTTCGCTCGCTTCCTTCCTGCTCGATATTCCGGACGGCTCCACCCGGCGCGATATCGAAGAGACCATGCCCTGGTGGGGCGGCACCGTCGGATTCTATTTCCAGGATTCCTGGAAGGCCACCAACAACCTCACCATCAACATCGGCATGCGCTATGACCGCACCTTCATCCCCACCGCGGGCACCGATGCCGGCAACAACAACATGGTGGGCAACATGGACTACAACCGCGGCGTCTACGTCATCCAGAAGATCGCGCCACCCTGCGAGGCCGCTCGCAAGGCCCCCTGCGTGCCCGCACCGGCCGGCGCCGCGCCTGGTTGGCTCCCGCCCAACGTCGAGGTGTCGCCCACCGGCAAGGTCTACCGCGATACCAAGCTGAACTTCCAGCCAAGGCTCGGTCTCGCGTATCGCATGGGCGCCAGGACCGTCATCCGGGCTTCCTCCGGCATCTTCTTCGATAACTACTCCGGCGTCACCCAACTCGCCCGGAACTTCATCGGCACCTGGCCCAGCCTGGGATTCCAGTCCGCGGCAAACCTCAACTACCCCTCGGCCGCCCAGACACTGCCCTCCATCTCCGCCAGCAATCCGCTTCCCTCGGCCGTCCTGCCGCTGGCCAATCCGTTCGTCCAGACCGCCTACTTCGGAGACCCGAACTGGCGAAACGCCTATTCCGTCCAGTGGAACATCGGTGTCCAGCAGCAGATCGCCGGCTCGGCTATCTTCAACATCAACTACGTCGGGTCCCAAACGCACCGCACCACCGTGGGAGGACGCTACAACGTCGCCCGCACACCCGGCCCCGGCACCCCGCGCGACCGTTCCCCGTACCCCTACATGCCCATCCCCACCTCCTGGGATCGCTCCTGGGGCAACGCCAATTACCACTCACTCCAGACCTCCCTTGAACGCCGCTGGTCCCGGGGCTTTGCGCTCACCGCATCCTACACCTGGTCCAAGGCAATCGACCCCGGCTCCTCCGGCTTCTTCGGCGTCGAAGGCAACTCCATCCAGAACCCTTACGACATGCGCCGCGACCGCAGCGTCAGCAGCTATGACGTTCCTCACAACCTGGTTCTGAGCTGGGTCTACGACCTCCCGTTCGGCAAAGGCAAACTGCTCGATACCGGCAATCGCGCCGTCAACTATCTGCTGGGCAACTGGCAAATCAACGGCATCAGCGACATCCGCGCCGGCACACCCGTCAACGTCACCGTCGCCGGCGATATCGCCAACACTGGCAACGTTGGCTACATGCGCCCCAACGTCGTGGGCGATTGGCGCGTCGATCAGGAAACCACCGCCCGCTGGTTCAACCGCGCGGCGTTTGCCGCCCCCGCCCAGTTCACCTTCGGCAACGCCGGCCGGAACATCCTTCGCTCCGATGCCGTCACCCGATGCGATATGTCCGTGTTCCGCAACATCCCCATCACGGAACGCTGGTACGCCCAGTTGCGCGTCGAAGCCTACAACGTCTTCAATACGGTCACCTACAACGCACCCGTTGCCGACCTCACCAACGTCAACTTCGGCCGTGTCCTCGGTGCCGCCGCCGCCCGTTCCCTTCAGATCGGAGCGCGCATCCACTTCTGATCCGGGCCGCCCTTCAAAACCGGTAGTGCAGCCCCAACTGATTGATCCGCGCCTGATTCCCCGCGGTCAATCCCAGAATCCGGCCGAAATTCGGATTCCCCCGCCCGGTCGTCGGGTTGCCAAAATTGGCATGGTTCATGAAGTTCAAACTCTCCCACCGGAACTGAATCTTGTGGTTCTCCCAAGGCAGAGAAAAGTCCTTCAGCACCGAAAGATCGCCAATCACAGCGCCCGGACCCGTCGCCACAGACCGTCCCAGCGTCCCGAACGTCAACGCCGGCGGAGCCACAAACGTCGAAGTGTTGAAGTACGGCTGCAACAGAACATTCCCCCGCCAGGCCCCATTCTGTGTGTACGGCCCGGTGGCATTCGACCGGACCGCCGCTGCCGTCGCATAAATCGCGGCCGCGTTGTTCTCCACAATGCCAAACGGCACGCCCGAGCGCAGTTCCATGATCAGCCCCATCGACCACCCGCCCGCAATCGCGTCAAGCACACCGCTCTTGATCCCCACGGCGCGGCCCTTGCCAAACGGCAGCTCATACACCGTGTTGCCGATGAACCGGTGGCCCACATGGTTCCCGGAAAGATCGCGGTCCGCCCGCCGGTCGTAGTAGTTGGCCAGCGCGCCCGCCGCCCCCAACTCGTTACGCGAGTTCACGTCGTCGATCAGCTTTGACCACGTGTAGTTCATCCCGAACTGGAACCCGCGGCTGTACCGCTTCTCCAGCTTGATGTTCGTGCCGTGATAGTTCGAATTTCCAATGGTCGGGCTATGCTCGCGCACATCGGAGAACTGCGGGAACGGGCGCAGCGCCTGTACGTTGCCCGCCCGCATCCGGCTGGGCGCCACCTGATTGATGGACTGCGTGCCGGTCACCGTCAGCTTGTGGCCCAGCGTGCCCAGATACCCCACCTCCAGCAGCGTGTTGCCCGGAAGAATTCTCTGAACGTTGAAGTTGAACGTCTGCGTATACGGAATCTGGCGCTTGCCCGGGTCGAAGAACTCCACCGAGAAGATCGGGTTCTGCCCAATCGGCACCGCGCCAAAGCCCGGCGAAAGCGTGTTGGCCACCGTCGGCGGCAGGCCGTTGCGAAGCTGAATGGCCGCCGTGCGCCCGCCATCCACGGAGGTCACCGCCACCGCCGTCGAGAATCCGGCCCGAACCGCAAGCGGCGTCGCCTGATCGTACTGCCCCACGAACACCAGCGCGCCGCCGCCGCGAATCACCCACTTATCCTTGGCCCGCCACGCGAAGCCGATGCGCGGGCCAAAGTTGTTGTAGTCGAACCCCGAAGCGTGCTTCGAAAGCCCGTTCCGGCCCGAAAAAGTGATCACGCCCGGACAGTTGCACACCGGGTTGATCGCCGACCGGTCAAAGGAGTTCTGCTGATTCGTGCTCTCAAACCGCGGCGTATCAAGGTCCCACCGCATCCCCAGGTTCAGCGTCAGCGAATTGCTCACCTTCCAATCCGTCTGCGCATACCCGCCAAGCGTGGCGCCATTCGAAATCACCGCCTTCGACTCATCCCGTGAAGCCGACGCCACATGCCCCAACAACAACGAAGCCAGCGCGTCGTTCGTGCCCACCGGCGTGAAATTGAAAACGCCCCCCGCCGACCCCAACGGCACATCCGTGTTGCGCGAAAAACGGTACTCCATCCCAAACTTCAGCGTGTGCTTCCCCGCCACCTTCGTCAGCGACCCCGTGTAGTGATCCCCGCGAATCGGTGACTGGATCCGCTCCTGCTCGGCCCGCTGAAACGGCTCCAGGCCCGTCAGCGTCACGCGCGGAAAATAGTCCGGATTCGTGCCCCGAATGCCGATCTTCTGCGCCAGCCCCAGCCCCTTGTTGGCCGCAATCGGATGGAACTTCCGGCGATCCCACGAATACCGCACCTCCATCACCGTCGTCGGAGTGAACGAATGGATCCACGTCGGCGACACACTGAAGTAGCTGTTCTCCACCGTCTCGCCGTACTGGTCCGTGTTGTCACGGAAGACCGGACGCTGCTAGGTGTTGTTCACGTTGTGCAGGTAGCGGATGTAGAAACGGTCGTTGGCGGAAAACGTGTGATCGCCGCGGCCCACCATCACGGTCGGGTCACCGCCCGTCGGGTTGTTCACCCGGAAGTTTGCCGTGCGCGACGGCTGGCCCGGCACATTCGGCTCCGGATAGTACTGCGCGATCGCCAGCCCTACCGGATACATCCGCGCCGCCGGAATCGTGTTGTTCGGAAACGGAGCCAGATTCGCCAGCGGATCCGTGATCGTGCCCGCGAACCGGCCCGCGATCTCGCTTGGGTTCGGCACGCCAAGAACGCGCGTCGCCTGGCTTCGCGTGCGGATCTTCTCCAGGTTGTAAAAGAAGAACGTCTTGTTCCTCACCACCGGGCCCGACACGCTGCCGCCAAACTGGTGATACCGCAGCACCGGCTTGCGGGCCGCGAAAAAGTTTCGTGCGTCCAAAGCGTCGTTCCGAAGAAACTCGTAAGCCGACCCGTGCCAGTTGTTCGTCCCCGAACGCGTCGTCATCTGCACAAAACCGCCGCCCGTACGGCCCATCTCCGCCTTGTAATTCGAGATTTCGACGTTGAACTCCTCCAGCGAATCAATCGGCGGGTCGAAGTTCAGGGTGGCCACCCCCAGCAGGATGTTCTGCTCATTGCCGCCGTCAATCGTGAAGTTCGTGTTGTCGCCCCGCCCGCCCGCGATCGTGAAGTTTGAGCCCGTGCCGTTTTGCACCACAAAGCCCGACAGCCGCGCCAACTGCGCCGCCCGCCGCCCCACCAGCGGCATATTGGCGATCGTCTCTCGCCGCACCACGTTCCCCACCGACGCCGACTCCGTCTTCAGCAGCGGAGCCTCGGCCTCAATCGTAATCTGTTCGGTCACACCGCCCACCTCCAGCCGGATGTCGGCGTGCGCCGGAACGCCGGTCTCAATGACGATTCCTGTCTGCCGGAACTGCTTGAAACCCGTATGCTCAACGCGCACCTCGTAAATCCCCGGCTTCAGCAGCGGCACCGTGTAGTTGCCGGCCGAACTCGAGACGCCCGTGTACTGCTCGTTGGTCAGCGTATTGGCCAGTTTGACAACCACGCCCGGAACCGCGGCGCCCGAAGAATCGGAAATCAAACCGCTAAGAGAACTGGTTTGCGAAAATCCGCTCAGCGCGAAGGCCAAGGGGGATACAACTCGAAGAGCAAAGGTCAGAGAGTACAACGGGATCTCCATTCGTGACAGGATGCCCTAACCCGTTTTTCTCACGGGAAGTGTAGCGGAAAGCCGCATTCTCTGGCATAACTGATTTTTCTAGTAAAAGTTGTGCGAAGAGAGGAGCGGCTTTCCCCTATGACAGAGTGTAGCCAATCAGA
>VFZY01000068.1 GCA_016870915.1 Acidobacteriota bacterium
GCTCCCCATCCCCCTGCCCGGTAGGCTGCAAGCCAGTTGTAGATGCAGGCCCGGGCAAAACCCAGTGCCTGGATCACCACCTCTGGACTCTCGCCCGCTTGCACTCGCTCGACGGCGCGGATGCGGATCTCTTCCAAGGTCTTGTGATCAAGAGATCGGGCATCTCGCTTGGGCATGATCCATTTTACCAGATGTCTACCTACTTATGCACTCATTAATAAGTATGTTACTGTAACGGGTCAACTTCTCCGATGCGCAGGATTTTTCCGAATCAGGCTGGCAGCCAAAGGTATACTGATAGATCATGATAGATCATCGGTATGCCTCAAGTACGCATCCATTTCGAGAGGGCGACGTTCCAGGCGATTGACCGAATCGCGCCCGCCGCTAAGCGTCAGCGGGCAAGCCGCAACGACGCCTAAAATTACCTCTCCAAGTTCATCGCCGCGGAGATCACATCCACGGTTCGCTCGATTGCAAGTGAAGTCCCCGTGGGCGTCGAGGAAGGGCTCCCCAAGGCCTGCGTAGCCAACTGCGACAGCCTTCGCATGGTACCTGACCGACCTCGACTGGCGTCGCCCTTTGACTGACGTCAACTACTTTTCCCGGATTCCGGTCAGGCCTCGACGAAGCCGCCTTCCGCCGCGTCCTCACCAGCGCCCAACTCCTCATCCGCCCCGGCGAACAGGAAGAATTCGACACCCTGCTCAAGGACCTCACCCGCGACCTCGGCCCCGAAGGCGCCATCGAATCCGGAGAATCCGGGCGACGAACCCCTCCTCAGCCCAGCACGTACAGCATCAGGTAAACCACCACGCCGGTCACGCTCACATACAGCCACACCGGAAGTGTCACCCGGGCAATCCGCCGGTGCCGGTCGAACCGCTCGCGGAGCGCCCGCACCAGCGTCAACCCCGCCAGCACCGGCAGCACCGCGGCCAGCACCACATGCGTGAACAGGATCACCAGGTACACCGTCCGGCTCCATCCCGTCCCCTGATACCGCACCGACCCCACCTGCCAGTGGTACACCACATAACAGGCCAAAAACAGCGCCGAAGCGCCCACCGCGCCCAGCATCATCGCCCGGTGCCGTGCCCGGTCCCCGCGCCGGATCGCCCGGTACCCTAACACGAGAAACACCGTCGCTGTCAGGTTCAACAGCGCGTTCACCGTCGGCAGATCGCGAACCGTCACTTCGCCTCCTCAGCCAGCCGCCGGGCCTCACCCAGCAGCCGGGTCATCTCATTCTGATCCTCGCTCTGATAGAACCCGCGAATGCGCATCCGGCCATCCACCAGCACGAACCGCGTGCTGTGCTCAAAGCTCCTGCCGTCCACATCGCCCAGCATGAACGCCTGGCGCGACAAACGATGCAGCGCCTCCTTCGGGCCCGTCAGAAAATGCCAGCTCCGGGTATCGGCCTGGAATCGCGTGGCATACTCTGCCAGCGCCGCCGGAGTATCGCGCTCCGGGTCCACCGTGAATGACACCAGCGACACGCCCGGCAGCTCCTTCTGAAGACGCCGCATCCGGCTGCTCATGCGTGGGCACGGCCCGGGACAGTTGGCGAAGATGAAGTCGGCAATCCACACACGGCCCGCAAGCGCCGCGCTCGCGAACGGCTGCCCCGTCTGCGCCGTCAACTCAAACCCGGGAATCAGACCGTGCTCCGGCAGCGGCGGCTCCTGCCGGCAGCCGGCCAGACATACCAACGCCGTCACCGCGGCCGCGCGCCGGAACGTCATCACACCGAAGGGTGGTCCAGCACCATCAACAACAGCAGCACCGGCAGGTAGATCACTGAAGCCAGAAGCACGCCCCGCGCCCGCGGCCGGGTTTTCTCCATCATCACCATGAAGCTGGCATACAGGAAGTAGAAGCCCAGCAGAATGGCGCCCATGTAGTAGTATTTGCCCGTCATCTGAAGGTAGGCGGGCAGAATGCTCACCGGCACCAGGGCAATCGACGTCAGCAGGATCTTGCGCGCGGTCGAATCCCCATCGGGCTCCACCACCGGCAGCATCCGGATCCCGGCCCGTTCGTAGTCCTCGCGGTACATCCACGCAATAGCGTAGAAATGAGGAAACTGCCAAAGGAACATGATCGCGAACAGAATGCCCGATTCGAAGGTCAGCATCCCGCGCGCCGCCGCGTAGCCGATCAACGGCGGCATCGCGCCCGGAACCGCACCCACGGTGGTCGAATGCGGCGACCGGCTCTTGAGCGGCGTATACACAAACAGGTAGCTCGCCAGCGTGAACAGACCCAGCAGTGCGCTCAGCCAGTTCACCCCGAAGCCAAGCTGAAGGAAGCCCGCCGCCGCCAGCGCAATCCCGAAGCCCAGCGCACGGCCCGGCGTCAAATGGCCTGCCGGCAGCGGGCGGTTCTGCGTGCGCCTCATCCTTGAGTCAGCCTCACGCTCATACCATTGGTTCAGCGCCGCCGTTCCACTCGCAATCACCGCCGTCCCCATCATCGTGTGCAGCAGCAGCAGCCAATCCACGGGTCCGTTCAGCCCGAAGAAAAAACCCACACCCGTCGTCACCAGAATCAGCCACGTGATCCTCGGCTTGGTCAGGTCGAAGTAGTGGCGCGCCGAAACCTGCCAGGCCGGCGCCGCCGGCCGGTTCACAGCCGTCACCTTACCGCGCCCCGCCATGCGCCACGGCCGCCACCGCGTTCTCCGGGCGCACATTCCGGAACACCGCCATCGCCAGCATGATGCTCGATGCCAGCGTCAACGCGCCCGTCGCCACATGGGCCACGGTCAGAACCACCATGTAAGTGGCGGGCGTCACCTCGTCCTTGGTCGCTACACGGCTCATGAACGCTACCGCTCCCAGAACCACCTGCGTCAGCGTCACCCAGATCGCAGCATGCGCCCTCACCTGCAATGCGCGATGCCGGCCGAACTGCGTGAACACCGCCATCGCCGTGTACAACACCAGTCCGGCGGCCAGGAAAGCGCCAATCAGATGCGGCGCCAGATTCAACGCCTTGTGCCTGAACGCGGCCCCCACCGTCACCTGCAGGAACACCGCAACGGCGGAGATCACGGCCAGAGTCCGCAAACTGGGACGCCCCGAATCCTCCACCATCACCGGAGCCTCAAGCCAGCCGCGCGACGTGAACACCGCCAACGCCACCGTGGTTGAGAAGAACAACTGCGCCAGGCAGGCATGGGTGATGCTCACCGGCTTCGGCAGCAGGAACAGCACCGTCAGGCCGCCCAGCATACCCTGCGCGACCACCGCGCCCAGCGCGGCCCAACCCAGCTTCTTCATCCACGCCCGCGGGTCTGCGCGTTGAAGCCAAACCGCCAGAACGATCGTCAGAAAACCAACCGCAGTCGCCACCATCCGGTGCCCATGCTCGAAGAACACGCCGCCCGTCATCTCAGGCATGATCCGGCCATAGGACAGCGGCCAGTCGGGCACCGACAGCCCGGCCTCCTTGCTCACCACCGAGGCCCCGGCCACCACCAGGAACAAGGTGCATGCGGCCACCAGGATCGCGAAACGGTGCAAGCCTGCTTGATACATAGACTGTGAAACGAAGCTCCCGCGGCCCGCCGGGCCGCTACTTCTTGCCTCAACCCCCCGGCCGCCCGCCGGAGCGTGGCACGCCTCAGCCACCGCCGCCCGGCCGGCTGAACACCCAGAGAATCGCCGCGAACACGGCGATCGAAATGGCAATCTCCATCTACTTACCAGTGTAAACGGGAAGCTGGCCCCGATACCGGTTCCAGTCCCGCACCAGCTCATGCACCACCACGCTGCCCACCCGGTGCGCCGCGTCCAGCG
Source organism: Acidobacteriota bacterium (assembly GCA_016870915.1). Classification (GTDB taxonomy): domain Bacteria; phylum Acidobacteriota; class Terriglobia; order Bryobacterales; family Bryobacteraceae; genus VFZY01. The sequence goes on from VFZY01000068.1 coordinate 3,807, forward strand.
AAGGCAGATAGGCCGAATAGTGACCCACCTTGGTCGCCGCCAGACTCTCCGTCGCCGTCTGTCCCGGCGTCTGCATGTCGTAGTTGCTCGCCGTGCGCAGAATCATCACCCGGTTCAGATCCACCTTGCCCGCCTTGGCCAGAAACGTCAACGATTGCAGGGTGCCCGTGTCCTCCATAGCCGTCGTCACGTAGTTCGCCTTCCCGCCCGAGTAGTACCGCATCCAATCGTTGGCCCACTCGTTCAGCAGCTTCCCGTGCCAGAACGTCATCGATGACATCGTGTCCCCCTTCAGCACGAACGGCGGCCGCTGCGCATTCGGGTAACCCTTGTAGAGCGCGCGCCGGGTCTGCATCTCCGGCGTGTCCTGCAGCTTCACGCCCTTGGTCAGTTGATAGGCCCACTCCTGAAGCGCCGGATTCACACGGTAGATCTCACCCTCCGTGTTCGGGCGCAACGGCGTTTCGTAGGGCCGTGTGCGGCGAAGAGGAATCATGCCCGTCTTCCAGTCCTTGGGGATCTCCCTCGCGTCAATCTCGTGAGCCAGGTCGCCGTCCGCCACCCACTCTGCCCACGCCGCGGAGCCCAACGATGCGTCCGCCGCGTCCACCCCCGCAATCCCGGCCACCAGCCAGTACGTCTTACGCAGGTCCAGCCGCGGGTCAAGCCCCACCGCCATCACCGACCCCGCGGCCTTCGCCGTGCCCACACCCGTCACCATCGCGTAAAGGCCCCTGCCATCCGTCCGCAGGTCGCGATACCCGTGCGGCATCGCGTGCACCGTGGCCAGCTTCTCCCGCTCCACCCAGTTCTGAAACTCACCCGGCTCATCGCCCGTGTCGGCGCCGCGTTCGAACATCGTCACCACCATCACCTTCACCTCCACCGGATCGGCGGCCGGAACAATCGCCGGAAGGCTCAATAGGAAGGCCAGCGCAACTCTCATCACACCGTCAGAGTACCAGCACCAAGGCGCTGCCTGATATACTGCGATCACCGAACCACAGCGATGAGGCACAGTTCCGTCTTTACAGCGTTGTTAGCCGCCGCCTCCCTGCAGGCGGCGCCCGAAGCCGCCCAATCCCCGCGCGATCTCGCCGAATGGGTCATCCGTTGGGAAGGCCGCGTCTTCACGGAAGGAAACCGCAAGGCCATTGCCGATCTCTCCGAAATCCCCTCCGGCGACTTCAGGATCAGCGGCATCGATCTCACCGGTTCCGTCATGCGGCCGGAAGAGCTGTCCCGCATCGCCTCCGTCACGTCCATCCGTGAGCTCTACCTGCCCGGCCCCGTATGGAACCCCGGCGGCGGCAATGAGGATGCCAATGAAGCCTTCAAGGCCATCGGCACCCTGAAGGGCCTTGAGAAGATCGGTTTCGGCTGGCACTTCTCGGCGCAGATCAACATCCAGGACAAGGGCTTCCAGCACCTGCTGGGGCTCACCGGGCTGCGCGATGTCCGTTGCACCCAGTGCCGCCTCACGGACATCAATCTCTCCACCCTTACCCAACTGCGAAGCCTGGATGTCAGCTACGCACCGTTCAGTGACAAAGCGATGGCGGGTCTGGCGAATCTCCGCGAACTGAGGCGCCTCATCCTGCGCGACACCATGATCACCGACGAAGGCGTGAAGCACCTGGCGGGGCTGGTGAACCTCGAAGAACTGGACCTCTCCGGCACCCGCGTCACCGAACGTGGCGTTGAGTCCCTCCGCGGCCTGACAAAGATGCGCAAGCTCAACCTTCTCGGTGTGCGCGCCACCGACGCCAGCATGGACATCATCGCCGGCATGAAGCAGCTTGAGGTGCTGGGCCTCTATCGAACCCGCGTCACCAACTCCGGCGTCTCCCGGCTCCAACAACTGAAAGAACTCTACGAAGTGGACCTGCGCTACAGCCGCGTCACCTCAAACGGCGTCGATGCCCTGCGCCAGGCGATACCCGGCGCGCGTGTCCACTTCGCGGGCGCGGCCACCGTGCAGGCCAAAGGCGCGGGTGCTGGCAAACCGGCCGCGGCCACCGATCAGGCCATCGGCGCGTGGGTCAAAGCCATGGGCGGGCGCGCCGTCTTCAGCGGCACGCGGCTCACGGCGGTCGACCTCTCCTCCACCCCGGTCAGCGATGCTCAGTTGGCGCACCTCGCCGGGCTCAAGGATCTGACGAAGCTCAATCTCCAGATCACCCAGGTGGGTGATCTCGGCGTCGCCTCGCTCGCCGGTCTCGCCTCGCTCAGGGAACTCGACCTCAGCGTCACCACCGTCTCCGACGCCGGCCTCGGGAAACTCACCGGCCTGCGCGCGCTTGAGTCGCTCCGGCTGGACGGCACGTTGGTCGAAGGCCCGGGCCTGGCGGCGCTCGCCTCACTGCCCGCGCTGCGCGAACTGCTCCTGGGCGGCACCCGCATTGAGGATGAAGCCCTGGCGCATCTGGCCCGCCTCACCGGCCTGGAGCGTTTGAAGCTGGCACACACCGATGTAACCGATGGCGGTTTCAAGCAACTGGCCGGACTCACGCGCCTCACCGCGCTCGATATCACCGGCACGGACCTCGGCGACGAAGCTCTGAAGCTCATCGCCGGCTTCGTCGAACTCCGGTCGCTCGGCCTCAACCACACCCAGTTCACCGACGCCGGCCTCGCCGCCCTCAAGCCGCTGCGGAACCTGGAGCGCATTGAGATGTTCCGCACCCGCGCCGGCAACGCCGCCGCCGATTCACTGGCCGAGTTGAAGAGCCTCACCGCCGTCAACCTCGATTACACCTCCGTCGACGACAAAGCGCTCGACGCCCTGAAGACGCTGCCCCGGCTGCGGACCCTCAGCCTCGACATGACCAACGTCAGCGACGCCGGCGCAGCCAAACTCAAGGAGATCGCGGGCCTCCAGTCGCTCAACCTCTATCACACGCTGGTCACCCAGAAAGGCTACGAGGAGATCCGCGCCGCGCTGCCCGCCTGCCAGATTGTCTTCGACCGTGACTCATCGCTTCCCAACCGGAGGAGCCGCTAATGCGATCGCTCATCGCCCTGTCAACAGCCGCGGCCATCTGGGCCGCGGAGGCCGGCAACCCGGCCACCGATTGGATTGAGAACCTGGGCGGCGCCGTCGCGCGCGATGCAGCGGGCCGCGTCACCGGCGTCGACCTGCGCTCCACCTGGGTCACCGATAGCGACCTGCGCAAACTGCAGCGCCTTCCCAACCTCACGCACCTCAACCTCTCCCTCACCCACATCACCGATCAGGGTATGCAGGAACTGAAGAACCTCACCGGCATCGTCGACCTCGACCTTCACTTCGCTGAATACGTCACCGACGAAGGCCTGGCCGCCATCAAGGGTTGGCGCAAGCTGAAGCGCCTGAATGTCCACGGCACCAAGATCAGCGACACCACGCTTGACCACATTGCCGGCATCGCCTCCATCGAGACGCTCAACGCCGGCTCGGCCATGGTCACCGACGTCGGTCTGGAACGCCTCAGCGTGCTGCCGAACCTGAAGGCTCTCACCATCGGCGGCAACGAGCTCGGCGACGCCGGCCTGCAAGCCCTGCGCCAGCTTCCCGGCTTGACCTTCCTCGATCTCAACGGCCGTCAGGGAACGGACTCCAACGTCTGGACCATCAGCATGTCCGACAAAGGCCTGGACGCCGTGCTCTCGCTCAAGGAACTGCGCGAGCTCCGCTTCGGCTGCACGTCCCTCGGTGTGGGCGTCGAAGGCACGCGCTTTGCCACCGTCGCCGCGATGAGCGTCACAGGACGCTGGCTGGAGCGGATGAAGGCGATGCCAAAGCTCGAGCGCCTCAAGCTTCAGGGGTGTGACCGCGTGGACGACGAAGCCGTGAAGATGCTGGCCGCCATGCCCGCGCTGCTCGAAGTGGACCTCAAGGGAACCGCAGTCACAGCCAAGGGCGTCGCGGCACTCAAGGCCGCCAAGCCGAACCTGCTCATCCATCATGGCGCCTGGGTTGCGCCCGCCGCGAACTTTAGGAACAACTGAGCGCAATAACTGACCTTACTACGGCACGCGCCATCCCACGGGCTGCGTCCACGCACGCTGGAACTGCTCCTCCGGGCTGGGCACAACCGGCCCGGCGCTCGACGTCACCACGGCACGCACATAGAGTTCGTCTCCGGTCATGGTGTACGACGCCTCCAAACCATCCCGTTCGGCCAGCACCTCGCCAATCTTCGGCCTGCCCGCGGCGGTGTAGTCGAGCGTGGTGTCCAGTGGATCGCCGCCTGGCCCCTTCCGCACCTGGCCTGCCGTGGCCGCCCCCCGCCGCGTACCGATGAACCGCGTGCGGTAGGTCTCGCCGCCGCGCCCCCGAATGCGGAGCGTGAGACGCCGCGCGCCGGCGTCGAAGCGGACATCCTCCAGCTCAACGCCGGTCGAAGAGTAGAAGTCCCCCGCGCGCAGCGCCCGTATCAGCCATTGCGGGCTCAGGTGCGAAGCCCGCACCATCACCCACGCGCGACCCGGCTGCGCGCGCGGACGGTTGCCGTGGTAGTCATGGGAATCGTCCGTGGCCAGGCCGTAGAGCGGCGGGGCTTGATATCGCAGAAGGCGGAGCGTAGTGGCGATGTCCCAGATCTCCTCCGTGCCGGCGCGCACCCCGTCGCCCGGGTCGTTGTCGCCGTCCACGCCATTCCACACCTCGAAGAACCGCTCTCCCACCACCGCCGCAAGATCCTCCGCCGTCACCCCCCAGCGGTAGTTCGGGTGATTCACGTGGACCATCGTCTCGCGGCCCGTGCGCCTCGCCGCTTCCTCCACGGCGGCCAGATTCCGAACCATGCTCTCCCGCACCGTGGCGGCGCTCTGGAATGCCACCGGCTCCACCAGATTCGTTGCGTTCATGTGAAGGGAGCGGCCATCGCCGGACGAGCCGGTCAACTCCTCGGAGGAGATCATCAGGAACCGGCCCGGCTGGTCCACCAGCGTGCGGGTCTCATCCAGCGTCTTCAACCGGATCTCCCGCCCGCCGCCGCCCGCGCGCGTTTCCACCCAGCTCGGGCCGAACCGTGCGAAATATGGCGCCACGGCGTCCACCGCCGCGCGCCGGTTGATCTCGCTCTCGGGCATCCACCGCTCGCCCTGGGAAAGCAGGTTGTGGTCGGAAAGCGCCAGGAAATGGTAGCCCTGATCGCGATACCAGGCGGCCACCATGTCCGGGAACTGGTCTCCGTCGGACCATAGCGTGTGCGTGTGCAGGTTGCCGCGCCACCAGCGCGGCGTCTCGGCGTTGCGTTGCGCCAGAGTGAGCCCCGCCACCAGACCCAGCGCCGCCAGCGCACGCGGCGCCCAAACTGATTTCAGCTTCATCTCCGCCCTACCAATTCGTGAAAGACCCATCCGGCCGGCGCAGCAGCGGCGTCAAGGTGTAGCGCTCCCGGTAGTCGCCCACCTGTTGGAGCTTAGCCGTGTCCACGGCCACGCCCAGGCCCGGCCGGTCGTTGGGCCAGAGCTTGCCGTTCCGCAGATCGTAGCTTTCGTTCAGATACGGCCACGGGCGCGTGCCGCCCATCACCATCTCCATCAGCGCCGGGCCGGGGAACGCGGCGCAGCAGTGCACCATCGCCGCCTCGGAGATTGGTCCGGTGAAGTGCGGCACAAGGCCCACGTAGTGGGTCTCGCACAGAGCGGCGATCTTCTGGAACTCGCTGATGCCGCCCACGTTGGGAATGGTCGCCCGGGCATAGTCCAGCAGGTGGTGCTCGATCAGCTCGTTCCACTCCCACTTGGGCCCGAACTGTTCGCCCACCGCGATCGGCACCTTTACCTGCTGGCGCAGTGTCCGGTAGATGCCGGGGTTCTCACTCCGCACCAGATCTTCCACGAAGTACGGGCGCAGCGGTTCGATCATGTTGGCCAGCGTGATGGCGTCCGGCATGTCGAGCTCTGTGTGGAAGTCGATGCACCAGCCGCCGTCGCGGGCCACGCCCTCGCGCACCTGCTGGCAGTGCTCGAAGGTGGCGCGGACATTCTCGAAGCGGTCCATCACCGGGCCGCGGCCGTCGGTCGAGATGCGATAGGCGCGGAACCCCGCATCCACACACGCCTTGGCCACCTCTTTCGGCGTGCCCTTGGCCGGGAACCCCGTGGAGTAGCACTCCACGTACTCGCGCGAAGCGCCTCCCAGCAGCTGATAGACCGGTACCCCCAGCGCCTTGCCCTTCAGATCCCACAGCGCCACGTCCAGCGCACCCAGGGCGTGGGCCTTCTCGCGCCCCGCCGGGTAGAAGTAGCCGCGGTACATCGCCTGCCAAAGGCGGTCCGTCCGGAACGGATCTTCGCCGATCAGCATGCTGGCGCACTGCTCCATCGTGTTCTCGGAACCGCCCTCGCCCACGCCCACCAGACCGGCGTCGGTCTCCACCAGCACCACGTTGGTGCTCTGATTGAACAGCGGCTGCCGGGTGTTGGGCCGGCCCGCGGCGTCGGTGGGAGTCTTGTAGTACCGGATGCGTGTGATCTTGGTCTTCGGCAGCCCGGCGGCATCGGCCCGATCGGCAAGCGAAGCCCCGCCCGCGCCGGCTAGCACGGTCTGGAAGAAAGTTCGGCGATTCATGCTGGGGTCATCATAACAGGCAGGCACGGATGACACCCATCCAGCACGGGAAGGTAAAGGGAAGGGACAGGAATGGTGCGCCCAGAGTGATTCGAACACCCGACCTTCTGGTTCGTAGCCAGACGCTCTATCCAACTGAGCTATGGGCGCACTATACGGAAAGCTGCGTGGTGGCCAGGGACGGAATCGAACCGCCGACGCCAGCCTTTTCAGGGCTGCGCTCTACCAGCTGAGCTACCTGGCCGCCTTCCTGATCCAGTGTACCAAACTATCCCAGCCGGCCGAGCGCATGGCCGGCCACGCGGCGCACGTAGTCGTTGCTGTCTTCCTTCTCCAGCCGTGCGATCCGGGCCCGCGCCGGACGCGCCGCCGCGCCCATCTCATCCAGCGCCTGCACGGCCTGAAGCCGGGCGAAATCGTTGGGCCCGTCCAGTTCCCGCACCAGAAGGTCCACGTCCGCCAGCCCGCGCGCCGCGGCCACCCGCACCGCCGGGGAGGCGTCGTCCACCAGCCCCTTCAGATCCCGCCCCGCGCCCGCGCGGCCCAGCCCCACAGCCGCCCAATACCTCACCGCCGCGTCCGCGTCCCTGGCAAACGGACGCAGCGCCGCCACGTCCGGCCTGGCGGCAGCCGCCAGCGTGTTCACCGCCCGCAGCCGCTTCATCAGGGCCTCGCCGCCAGGCTGGCGCAGGATGGCGTGGCGGCTCCCCAGCGCCTTCTCGCGCTCGAACAGTTCCGGCTCCGGCACCAATCCCAGGTCGCCGGTCTCAAGGGCCCAACGCTCCTGCTCCGCGCGCAGACGCTTGAGCGCCGCCGCGTGTTCCGGGCGCCCGGCCAGATTGCGGATCTCGTGCGGATCGTTGGCCGTGTCGTACAGCTCTTCCGGTGGCTTCGGGCCCATGAACAGCGCCGCCGCCGCCGGAAGCCTGCCCTCGGCGTGCGCCCGCCGCAAAGCCTTCATCGTCTCGCCCGCCTCAGGCGTCCGCATCTCCTGGTAGTACGGCTTCCACGGCTCGTGGTTCCGAATGTAACGGTACCGGTTGTCGCGCACGGCGCGGATGATGTCGTAGCGCTCATCCATGCGGTCCCGCGCGCCGTGGATGAACTGGCGCGGCGGCGTGAGGTTCGCACCCAGAAAAGCACGGCCGTGGAAGTGATCCGGCGCCGGCACACCGGCCAGATTCAGCACCGTGGGCGCAAGGTCGAGGAAACTGACAAGCTGGTGGTCCACACTGCCCGGTTTGGCCTGGCCGGGTGCGCGGAACTTCTCCGGCACATGCACGATCAGCGGTGCGTGCGTGCCCGATTCGTAGAGCCACCGCTTGGCGCGCGGCAGCCCGTTGCCATGGTCGCCCCAGAAGAAGACGATGGTGTCCTCCGCCAGCCCCGCCTCCTGCAACTCCTTCAGGCGCGCGGCGATCTGGTAATCCACCGCGGTGATCGTCTCGTAGTGGTTGGCCCAGTCGCGCCGCGTCTCCGGCGTGTCGGGATGATAGGGCGGCAGGGGAACGCGCGCCGGGTCCTGGCGCTGGCCCGGCGCCAGCGCGGCCACCGCCTCCTCATACTGGGCACCGCGCCAGGTGATGCGGCTCTCGTGGGTCACCTCGTGGTTGAAGACCGCGAAGAAGGGCTGACCGGGACGCCGGTTCCTCCAGTGCGCCGCGCGGTTCGAGGCGTCCCAGGTCTCCTTGCGGTGGACGAAGTTGTAGTCGGTCTTCTGGTTGTTGGTGCAGTAGTAGCCGGCCTGCCGGAGATATTCGGGAAAGCAGCGCACGAACTCCGGCAGCCTCGCCTGGCACCGCATGTGCATCGACCCGAGCGAACTGGGGTACATCCCCGTGATGATCCCGCTCCGGCTGGGGGCGCAGACGCCGGCCACCGTATAGGCGTGCGTGTACCGCACCCCCGCCGCCGCCAGCCGGTCGATGGCCGGCGTGATGGCGTGCTTGTCGCCGTAGCAGCCCAACTCCGGGCCGGTGTCCTCAATCGAGAGCCACAGAATGTTCGGACGCCGGCCGGTCTGCGCCAGTCCGCCCGCGGCCAGCCCCGCCGCCGTGCCCAGGAATGTTCGCCGGTTCGTCACAGCCATCCATTATCGCCGGTCCGCGCTTTACAGCCGTACTGCATGACCGGCACTCGGGTAGTACCAGAACGAAAGTGCCGGATTCAGGGGCCCGATTGCTTGACCCAATGAGATGCCGGGCTTTAGCCTGAAACAGTGGCGGAACAAAGAAGGACAAGGCGGTTCAACCTGAGACTGCCGCTTGAGCTGGTGCGGTCAGGCACTGATCGAACTCCCCGGTCGGGAGAAACCGAAAACGTCAGTTCCCGCGGCGTGCTCTTCCGGTCAGAAGGCACGGCGGAAGTGGGAGACCTGATCGAGTATCTGATCACCCTCCCGGCAGTGCAGGAAGGGACCCCGGTCAAGGTCCTGTGCAAGGGCAAAGTCACGCTGGCGAAAGCGCCGGCCGATGGGTCGGCGTCGCGCATCATCGCCGCCACCGTGGAGCGTTACGAGTTCATCCGGGCCGCCGCTGCTTCCGCCGCCTAGCCGTCGCCCTGGGCCAGCGCCGCCAGCTTATCGAAGAAGCGTTTGATCATCATCTTCGCGGTGGAGTCGATCAGCCTCTGCCCCACGGCCGCGATGGTGCCGCCCACGTGCACCTCGCCTTCAAAGCTCACCTCGCATCCGGCCTCCGCCGGCGCCAGCCGCAGCAGACCTTCACCCTTCATGAAGCCCACCTTGCCGGAACCCTCAACGATCAGGCGGAAGCTTGCGGGCGGGTCCGGGTCCGTGATGCGCACCTTGCCGTCAAACGCGCCTGAGAAGGCAGCAAGGGCCATCTTCATCTTCATCTTGTACTCGCCCTCACCCACGGCCACAAGCTGATCGCAGCCGGGCATCGATTGCGCGAGCAGCACCGGATCCTGCAGGCACGCGTAGGCCCGGTCCTGGTTCACCGGCAGGGTATAGGCGCCGCTAATCTTCATGCCTTGGCCAGGGCAGCGGCAACCGCGCGGCCGGCGTGAACGCGAGCCATCTGGCAACGATACCCGGCGGAGGCGTGGATGTCGGAATTGGCGTCCACCCCATCGGCGATGCCTGCCACCGCCTCGGCGATTCCAGCGGCGGACTTGCCCACCAGCGCCGCCTCCACGCCGTGGGCGCGAAACGCCTTGCCGGTGAGCCCTGTAACGCCCACGCGGGCGCTGGCGATGACGCCGCCGGAGGCCGTGACCTGGACCGCGATGCCGACAATGGCAAAGCCGGAAGCCGGCTGCAGCATCTTCTGATAGTGGCACCCGCTGCCGCCGCCCGCCGGCACCGAGATCTCAGTGATAATCTCGCCGGGTTCAAGCGCGGTGGTGAAGGTATCCACCAGGAAGTCCTCGATGCTGAGCGTGCGTGAGCCGCCGGCGTTTGCCACGGTCACCTCCGCACCCAGCGCCAGGAGGGCGGCCGGGTAATCGGCGGCGGGATCCGCGTGAGCCACGCTGCCGCCGATGGTGCCCATGTTCCGCACCTGCACATCGCCAATCTGCGCGGCCGTCGCGGCCAGCAGCGGACACTGGGAACGCACGGTCGTCGAAGTCGCCACCTGATGGTGCGTGGCGGTGGCCCCGATGCGCACCCGCCCGCCGTCGTGGCGGATGTAGTTCAGTTCCGGGATGCGGCCCAGGTCCACCACCTGATCGGGCGCCGCCAGACGCAGCTTCATCATGGGGATCAGGCTCATGCCGCCTGCCAGCGGCTTTGCCTCTCCACTGGCCAGCAGGCTGAGAGCCTCGGCGAGACTGGCCGGGGCCGTGTAGTCAAAGTTCTGTGCAATCATCGTGGGCTCCGTCCTTACGCCTGCGCGCTGTTCAGAATTCGCCAGATCTTCTCGGAAGTCATGGGCATGTCGACGTGCTTCACGCCCAGTGGCCGCAGCGCGTCCACCACGGAGTTCACCATGGCGGGCGAACAGCCGATGGTGCCGGCCTCACCCACGCCCTTCACGCCAAGAGGATTCACCGGACTGGGGGTGACCGTGTGATCGCTTTCGATCCACGGCACCATGGTGGCCTTGGGCACGGCGTAGTCCATCAGTTCACCGGTCACCAACTGAGCGTTCTCGTCATAGACGGCCTGCTCGTACAACGCCTGGCCCAGCCCCTGCGCCACGCCGCCATGCAGTTGTCCATCCACAATCAGAGGGTTGATGATGTTGCCGATGTCGTCCACGGCAAAGTAGCGTTTCACCTGCACGGCGCCGGTTTCACGGTCGATCTCGGTCACGGCGATATGAGCGCCGAAGGGGAAGGTGAAGTTGGGCGGCTCCCAGAAGTTGGTCACCTGCATGCCCGGGGAGGTGTTCGGCGGCAGCTTCATCGCGCGGTAGGAAGCGCCCGACATCTCGGCCAGGCTCACCGTCCGCCCGGTCTTGTTGCAGACGCACTGGCCGCCCTGGTAGCTGACATCGTCCGATTCCAGCAGCATGGCGCCGTAGCGCTTCAGCTTGGCCTTCACTTCCTGCAGTGCGAAGTAAAGCGCCGCGCCGCCCACGGCTGTGCCGCGGCTTCCGAACGTCCCGATGCCGTACTGCACAATCGCGGTGTCGCCGCGGATGACGTGGATATCGTCCAGCGGGATGCCAAGTTCGTCGGCGGTGATCTGGGCAAAGGTGGTCTCCTCGCCCTGGCCGTGCGGGCAGGCGCCGGTCATCACCGTGACCTTGCCCGTGGGATCAATCTTCACCGTGGCGCTCTCCCATCCGCCGGCGGGTGTGGCGGGCGAAGGGCCAAACGCGCAGATCTCGCCGTAGGTTGAAATGCCGATCCCCATGAGCCGGCCCTCTTCCCGCGCCTTCTTCTGTTGGGCGCGCAGGCCCTGGTAATCCACCAGGTCCAGCGCCTTCATCAGCGGCGCCGCATAGTTGCCGCTGTCGTAGACAAGGCCGGTGGCGGTTGAGAACGGGAACTGCTCATTGGCGACGAAGTTCTTCAGGCGGATCTCCACCGGGTCCATGCCGATCTCAGCGGCCAGCATGTCCACCATGCGCTCAATGCCGTGCGTCGCCTCCGGCCGTCCGGCTCCGCGGTACGCATCGGTGGGCACGCAGTTGGTGAACGCGCCCACCACATGGGCGCGGATGTTCTGGAACTTGTAAAGACCCGGCATCATGAGCACGGAAAGCGTGGGGATGGCCGGCGTCAGAAGCTGGTGATAAGCGCCGATGTCCTGAATCAGCTTGAGCTTCATGCCCAGAATGGTGCCGTCGCGTTTGGCGGCGATCTCGAAGTAGTCGACATGGCCCCGTCCGTGGATCGTCGTGAGGTAGTTCTCCCGGCGCGACTCGATCCACTTCACCGGCTTGCCGATCTTCATGGCGACGAAGCCCATCAGTGCCTCTTCGGCATACACGTTGAGCTTGCTGCCGAAGCCGCCGCCCATCTCGGGCGCGACGACGCGGGTCTTGTTCTCGGGCAGGCCCAGCATCAGCGCGATCAGCGTTCGCAGCAGGTGCGGAACCTGCGTGGATGAGTAGAGCGTGAGAGCCTTGTCGCCGGTCTGGAAATCGGCCACCACCCCGCGCGTCTCCATCGCCGTGGGGATCAGGCGCTGGCTGGTGATGCGCTGCTTCACCACCACTTCGGCCTGTGCGAAGGCGTCATCCACATTGCCGTTTTCCTGGTGATGATGGAAGGCGATGTTGTCCGGCCACTCCGGGTGCACGGCGGGAGCGTCCCCGGCGATGGCCTTCTCGGGATCGGATACGGCGGGCAGAACGTCCCATTCGACATCGATCAGATCCACGCCGTCGCGCGCGATGTAGCGGTCCGAGGCCACAACCACCGCCACCGGGTGGCCCACGAAGTAGACGCGATCCTGGGCCAGAATCGTGTGCACCGGCACGCGCAGTCCGGGCAGGGAGGCGCCGCACGGCACGGGGCCCACGCCCGTGATGTCCTTGCCGGTGAACACGGCCACGACGCCCGGGTGCGCGGCGGCGCGCGAGATGTCCAGCGCGGCGATGCGGGCCGCGCCGTGCGGGCTGCGGAGAATGGCCGCGTGGTACATGCCCGGCAGCTTGATGTCATCGACATAGGTGGCCGCGCCGGTGATGAGGCGCGGATCTTCGCGCCGCCGGATGCGCTTGCCCACCAGAGGTTCGGTTTTGGTGATGGTTGTAGTGGCCATTGGTTACGCTCCCATCTTCGACGCGGCGGCTTTCACCGCGTTCACAATGTGCTGGTAGCCCGTGCAGCGGCAGAGGTTGCCGTCAATGCCATGCCGGATCTCATCCTCGGTGGGGTTGGGGTTGCGTTCCAGCAGTTGCTTCGACGCCATGATCATGCCCGGCGTGCAGAAGCCGCACTGCAGGGCGTGTTCATTCCAGAACGCCTCCTGCACCGGATGCAGCGTGCCGTTGGCGGCCAGCCCTTCAATGGTGAGCACGTTCCTGCCATCCGCCTGCACGGCAAACATGGCGCAGGACTTCACGGCCTTGCCGTCAACCTCCACCGTGCAGGCGCCGCACAGCGACGTCTCACAGCCGATGTGAGGTCCGGTGAGGCCCGCCTCTTCGCGCAGGTAGTGGATGAGCAGCAGGCGGGGCTCCACGTCGCTGGTCCGCGTCTTGCCGTTTAGAGTGACTGTGATTTTCATCGGCTTATCCCAATGGATTCTATCGCAACCGAAAAAGCATTTTGCGGAGCGCGAAAAACGGCAGATACTGGGAAGGAATCACCGCGCAGCCATGACCACACCTCGCTTCCTAGTCACCCTGTTGATGGCCGCCGCCGCGGCCCGGGCGCAGCTTGCCGTCTCCACGTTTCAGGCCGATGTTACGCCGCGTCTGGGCACACCGCTCTGCTTTGGCCTGGTGGACCCCGGCAACCGGCACGTCGACCCGCTGCATGCCCGCGGCCTCATCCTGCACGGCGCGGGGCGGCCGATTGTGCTTGCCGCGGTGGATTACCTGGGCATCAACAACGAGTCCCACGATGAGTGGCGGCGCGCCATTGCCGGGGCGGCGGGCACCACGCCTGACCGCGTGGCGGTGCATACGCTGCACCAGCACGACGCGCCGGGGCTTGATCTGACGGGAGAAAAGGCGCTTGCGCCGCACGGGCTCGGCGGGTCGCTCTATGACTTGAAGGAGGCTGAGCAGGCGCTTGCGAACGTCGTGAAGGCCGTGGCGGCCGCGGCGGCGCGGAAGCAGCCGGTGACCCACATTGGGCGGGGGCGGGCCCGGGTGGATCGCGTGGCATCGAACCGCCGGATCATTGGACCCGACGGCCGGGTGAAGGTGACGCGCATGAGTTCCAGCCGCATTCCGGAGGCCGTGGCCGCGCCCGAAGGCGTGGTGGATCCCTACGTGAACTCGGTGAGTTTGTGGAATGGCGGCAAGGCCGTGGTGTCCATCACCTACTACGCGACGCACCCGCAGAGCCACTATGGAAAGGGCGGCATCAGTTGGGACTTCGTGGGCATGGCGCGCGCCCTCCGCGACCAGGCAGCGCCGGGCCTGTTCCACCTCCACTTCAACGGAGCGAGCGGCAACGTTGCCGCGGGGAAGTACAACGACGGCTCACCCGGGCGGCGGCCCGAACTTGCCGGCCGTCTGGCCGAGGGGATGAAAGCGGCGTTCGAAGCCACCGAGCGGTGGCCGTTGGAGGCCAAGGATGTGGAATGGCGGATTGAGTCCGCCATGCTGCCCCTGCGGGATACGGTGCGCGAAGCCGAACTGGCCGCGGTGATCGCGGACCCGAACGCGAAGCGAGCGGACCGCTTGCGCTCGGCGCGCGACATCGCCTGGGCACAACGCTCCCGGCGCATCGATTTGACCAGCTTGCGGCTGGGAAGCACCCACCTGATTCACTTCCCGGGCGAACTCTTCATCGAGTATCAACTGGCCGCCAAGGCCATGCGTGGCCCCGGGGAAGTGGCCGTGGCGGCGTATGGCGATCTGGGCCCGGGCTACATCGGCACGGCGATCTCCTACGGGCAAGGCGGCTATGAGACCAGCGTGGTCTCGAGAACCGCCCCGGAGGTGGAAGGGGTGTTGCTGGAAGCGGCGCGGAAGCTGCTGCGTTAGCGGCGACGGCCATCCAGGCCAGTTTGGCCATCACGATGGGCTCGCCCGCGAGGCGCCCGGAGTGTCCGGCGCGGCGTACCAGCAGGCCCAAGAAGCCCGGCCGTCCTCGGGCTTGCCGCGCAGCTCATGACGGAGCGCGGACAGCCCGCGCCGCAGATCCGCCCACCATGCAGAATAGTTCCACTCACCGGCGAGATTAACCCGTCCGCGGTTTATCTCTGGGTTTTCGCCTCTTCCGGCCCTACACTGACCCAGTGATGGACTGGTTGTTGCTGATAGGCGCGGGCCTGCTGGTGCAGTTTGTGCGTGAAGTGCTGATGCTGGCGGCCGTGCCGGTGGCCGGGCGAGCGATGCACTGGTTCGTTTGGGCCGGCTGCCAGTGGATCACCTATGGTCTGCTGGGCTGGGCCGCCGAGCCGGTGCCGCGCGACATGGCTTACGCGCTGCTTCGCAGTCCGTGGTTCTGGGTCCCTGCCGTGGCCATCCACGTTGTCCTGTGGGCGATCTTTACGCGGCTCCGCCGGCGCCCGCAACCGGACCGGCCGATGCTTCGGACCGGCCTCGTCCCGTCGCCCATGTCTCTGTTTGCCGGTGGCGCGCTGACTTGGCTGGTGCTCACGCGCACCAGCTACTTCGAGGGCTGGAGTGCCGGTCTCGCTGTAGGCTCGGCGTGGGTTGCCGCGGTGCTCCTGGGAGCCGCAGCTTGGCGCAGCCGTGCCGATGCACGCGCCGCGTTGCAGTTTGCTGCCGCCGCCAACCTCTCTGCCGTGTTGCTGATCCCCATTCAGCAGTCCTCGGACACGCAATCGGGCATCGCCGAGCGGCCCATCGACTGGGTCGCCACGCTTTTGCCGCTGAGCCTGACGGCATCGCTCATTCTGCTCAGCTTTCTCTTCCATCGCTTCCGCAGCAGCCGGAGGGCTGCTTAATGCATGCAATCCATTCACGACCTTCTGTATGTTCTGTCGAACGCATTCCTGCTGCCCACCCTCCTGGGCACGCTGGCCGCCTTCGGCTACGGCACCTACGTGGTGGGTCAGTTCCTCAGCGAAATCGCCGATCATCGGGCCAATCGGACGAATCTTGCCCGCCTGTTTGCCGGCCCGCCCACGCAGGCGCGTTTCTTTGAGTGTTCCTGGCGGGGCTACTTCGCGCGTTTCCGTCGCGCGCTTGAAGAACACCGCGATTTCCCGGCGATGCTGGAAAAGACCGTGGCCGATATCGAGCACGACATGACGGCGCGCGTCGAGCGGCTGGGCATCATGTCGAAGGTGGGGCCCATGCTGGGCCTCATCGGCACACTCATTCCACTGCAACCCGCGCTCGCCGGTCTGGCCCGCGGCGACATGCAGGCGATGGGCGCCAACCTCCAGATCGGTTTCACCACCACCGTGCTCGGACTGCTGGTGGGCGGCGCCTGCTACGCGATTGGCGTCGTGCTGCGGAATTGGTATCAGCAGTACGCGGCGGACCTGAACTTTCTTCTGGCGCTCTGGGCGCCCTCTGAGGCTTCAAATGGACAACCGGAACAACAGCAGCCGGCACTTCAACCGGCGGCTCCTCCCATCGACGCGGCCCACCCCAACGGGCTCGGCGTCGCGCAGGGGCGCGAAACGCATCGGCGGTAGCGAAGACAACGATCCGCTCATGGGACTCATCAATCTGTTCGACGCAAGCATGGTGCTGGTAGTGGCCATGCTCGTGGCTCTCGTTGGCAAAGGCAGCCTCGCGGAAGTGGCCGCGCGGCTCAGCCAGCAGGACGTGACCATCGTCACCAATCCCGGCAAGCCCGATATGGAAATGATCATCAAGCGCGGTCCCAAAATCGAAAAGCTCAAAGCCACCGGAGAAACCGGGCAGGGCAAAGGTAAACGGCTGGGCACGGCCTACCGCATGGATAGCGGCGAAGTGCTCTACGTGCCCGAAGAGGGAGGCAGCAAGCCATGAAGAAGATCCGCGCCGTTGCCGCAACGCTGGCCCTGCTGGCCGCCACGTTCGGACTCTACCGCTATCTCACGCGGCCGCAATTGATGTTCCTGGGCTTCCCCGGCCCCTACATCGCGCTCTTCATGGACGCCACCAGGGAGACCGGCGTCAAGTACGAGTTTTGGGGCCGGAAGCAGATGGACGATCCCAAGCTCCAATCCTCGGCGCTCCTCCGCTACAAGGCTGTGTTTCTGTCGGGGCGGCGCGCCGAGCCGCTCACGGACGAACTCAAGGCTGCGCTCCTGGCCGCGCAGAACCAGGGAGTAAAGGTGATCGTCTCGCCGCGCGAAGCGTCGAAATCCTGGGGCGTCGGCAACGCCGATTGGGAAGGGCAGGAAAAGCCGGTAGAGGCCTATTTCATGCACGGCGGCGGCGAGAACATGAATCGCATGTTCCGCTACGCCGCGGCAACCTACCTGAAGCAGCGTCAAAACGTGGAGCCGCCGCTGCCCACGCCCGAAGACGGCTTCTATCATCCCGACGCGCGCCGGCACTTCACCACCGCCGCGGACTATCAGGCCTGGTACAAGCAGGCGGGCAAATGGAAGGACGGCGCGCCGCACGTGTTCATCGACTTTGCCGACGGCTGGAAGCTCGGTTCGGTGAGCGGCACCAACGGCATCATCCGCGCCTTCGAAAAGAAGGGTTGGAACACCGCCTGCATTTTCGGCCGCAACAAGACCATCGAGTTTGCGTCGGCGTGGAAGCCCGACATCATCCTTTCGCGCTCGCATGGACGCTGGTATCAGGGCAACGCCGGCGTGGCGATCATGCAGGCGAAGTTCGATGTCCCGATGATGCGCGGTCTGCAACTGTTCTTCACCGGCGAGACGCTCACCGAGTACAAGCAGAGCCTCGCGGGCATTCGCGGCGCCGGCCTTGCCATCGGTGCGATTGTGCCGGAACTGGACGGCGCCATTGAGCCGACTCTGCTCGAAGGCCTCGACGCGGAGTGGTACGGCAAGCGGTTCGAAGCTGTGCTGGACGAGCGGCTGGACCGGCTCACGGAACGCGCGCAGCGCTGGGTGCGGCTGCGCAAAGTGCCGAACCGGGACAAGAAACTCGCAGTCATCTATCTGGCCGGTGTCGGCAAGGGCAAGATCACCGCCGCCAGCCTGAACGTGCCCAACAGCATGACGGACTTTCTGCGCGGCCTGCGGAATGGCGGCTACGGCGTGGACCGCGTTCCGGCCGACGGCGAAAAGCTGGTCGCCGAAATGATCGAGAAGGGTCGCAATATTTCCGAGTCGCAGCCCGGTGAACTCGAAGCGCTCGCGGCGCATGCCGACACCGTGTTGGTGCCCGCCGAAAAGTACGAGGCGTGGTTCAAGACACTGCCGGAACCGATGGCCCGGCAGATCACCGATGCCTACGGCCCGCCGCCCGGCAACTTTATGGTCGTGGAGCGCCCGGGCGGAAAATTCCTGGTGATTCCTCAGTTGAAATTCGGCAAGGTGATCATTCTGCCGCAGCCGTCGCGCGGCGCCAACATGGACGCCAAGCTGCAACACAACGACAAAGTGCCTCCCACGCACCAGTACCTCGCCGTGTATTGGTGGCTGCAGAAGGAGTTTGCGGCCGATGCCATCGTCAACTACGGCACCCATGGCACGCATGAGTTTCTGCCCGGGCGGCCGGTCGGGCAGCTGGATGACGACTGGTCCGACCGCACGCTCGGCCACATGCCAAATATCTACGTCTACATCATGGACAACATCGGCGAAGCGCTCATCGCCAAACGCCGCGGCTCCGCCGTCACGGTGAGCCATCAAACGCCTCCGATCGTGGCCGCTTCCATCACTGAGAGCGACAAGACCATCGCCGAGATCTACCGCGCCACCCAGCAGTTTGTGAACGTCGACGAAGGTGCGCTGAAGGAGAAACTCCGCGAGCAGATCCGCAACCTGGCTGTCGCGCGCAAGTTCGATCAGGACATGAAGAAGGACTGGTCGAAAACGCTGCCAACCGACCAGGACGTCACTGACCTCGATCTGCACATCCACCTGCTCAACGACGACCGCATCGCCGTGGGCCTGCACACGCACGGCAAGGCGAACAACCCCCAGGAACTCGCGCCCGTGGTGGCCGAGATCATGGGCGACGAGTATATCCGGTCAGCCGGCGGCAAGCCCCAGGCGATCAGTCGCGCGCGAGCCCTGCTCCTGGCGCCCGCTCCGCCACCCGCCCCGCTTGCCCACGGCCATCCGGCGCGGATCACGCCGGTGGGCCATGGACATCGGGAGAAGCCGCAGTGGGCAAGCGCCACGTATCAGAAGACAGCCGAAGCCAAGCCGATTCCCGGCGGCGACGACACGTCGCGCATTCAGTTCCTCAAGGCCGGATTCGCGGGCACGGCCAACGAGATTCCCGAAACGCTGCGCGCCCTCGAAGGACACTACATCAAGCCCGGCAGCGGCGGCGATCCCGTGCGCAACCCGGCCTCGCTCCCCACGGGCAAGAACCTCTATGGCATCAATCCGCAGGAAGTGCCCACGCGCGCGGCCTGGGAGTTGGGCAGGAAACTGGCGCAGGATCTCATCGAAGCCGAGCAGAAACGCCTTGGGCGCTTCCCGAAAAAAGTGGGCTTCACGCTGTGGAACACGGAACTCATCCGTCACTACGGCGCGGACCTGGCGCAGGTGTTGTTCCTCATGGGCCTCAAGCCCCGGTGGGATCAACGCGGACTCGTGGAAGGCGTGGACGTGATTCCGATGAGCGAACTGAAGCGCCCCCGGATCGACGTAGTGATACAAGCCGCCTCACTCTTCCGTGACACATTCCCGGACCGCATGGAGTTTCTCGATCAGGCCGTGCGCATCGCGGCCGCCGTCCGCGACGGCGAAAACTACATCGCCAGACACAACGAGGAAAACGAGCAGCAGTTGAAGGATGCAGGCTTGTCGGCCAAGGATGCCAGGTTGTTGGCCGGCGCGCGCGTGTTCTCGAATGCACCCGGCGGCTACGGCACCGGCGTCATCGACGGCGTGGAGAGGTCCGGCAACTACACCGACTCGAAACCCATCACCGAGGAGTACCTGATCAAGACCGGCGCCGTTTACACGGCTGGCGCCGAGTGGGGTAAGTTCGTCCCCAAGCTCTACGAGCAACAACTCAAGGGCACCGATTCCGTGGCGCTCACGCGTTCCTCCAACGTCACCAGCGCGCTCACGCTCGATCACTACTTCGAGTATCTCGGTGGCATGACCATGGCCATCCGCGACACCACCGGCACCGCGCCTGAGACCTACGTGACCGATGTGCGCGACGCCAAACGCGCCGCCATGCTCACCGCGCAGCAGGCGCTGGCCAACGACATGCGCACCAAGTACTTCAACCGGAAGTGGGTGGAGGGCCTGCGCAATGAAGGCTTCGCCGGAGCCGTGGAGATTCGAGAAACGGCCAAGAACATGTTCGGCTGGCAGGTCACCAAGCCCGACGCCATTCAAGGCTACCAGTGGGATGAAGTCAACCGCATCTATGTTGAAGACTCGCTCAACCTCGGCCTGCGCGAATGGTTCGACTCGAAGAACCCTTATGCCTATCAGGAACTCACGGCCATCATGCTTGAGACCGCGCGGAAGGGCTACTGGAAACCCACCAAGGAAGTGCTGCAGCGCCTGGCGAACGAGTACTCGCAGTCCGTGGCGAAGCACGGTCCGGCGGGCGCTTCACGCCTCAACGACAACGCTGCGTTTGAAGGCTTCCTCAAGGAACAGCTCAACGCGCCCGGCAACATGACGGGCCTGCAGCTTTCGGCCAACTATCAAAAGGCGATGGAAAAGGCCGCGGGCGGCGCCGGGCGCATGGCCGTGGCCGGGCAGCGTCTGGTGCGCGAGATGGGCTCGCCGAAAACGCAAACCATCGTTCGCTACTCCGCTTTGACCATCGGCGCCATTCTCGCCATGGTTCTCCTCTTCCGCTTCGGATTCCGCAACAGGACTGGTATATGAAACAGATTGCTCTTCTACTGATTGGCTCTTCGCTCGCACTGGCGCAGGGCGTGACTTCTTCTCTCACCGGCACGGTGCTCGATCCCACGGACAGGCCCGTGGTGGGTGTCACGGCCAAACTCACGGGCAAGGCCAGCCCCCTGACGATGACGTCGGTCTCCAATGAGGCCGGGTTGTTCCGCTTTCAGGCGCTGCCCACCGGCATCTACACGCTGGTGGTGGAGCGCGATGGCTTCAAGCCGTATCGCCTCGAAGACTTCCAGCTTGTGTCCGGCCAGGAAGTGGCGCGGTCCATCAGGCTCGAACTCGGCACCGTGGCCGAAGGCATCACCGTGGTGGGCGAGTTGCCCGAAATCCAGCGCGTGGCGGCGAACGGCGTGCGCGGCGCCAGCTACAACCCGTTTGAAGTGGAGAACATTCCGATGCTCACGGGCACGCAGGGCCGCAGTTTCCGCGCGCTCAGCTACCAGATCCCGGGCGTGGGGTTCTCGCGCACGGCGCACGCGCCGTTCACGGTGAACGGCAATCGCCCCATCGGCGCCGTCAACACAATGGTGGATCAGGCTGAGTACAACGACCCCGTCTCCGGCAATCTGCTGGGCCGCGGCGTCACCGAGCAGCCGGTGTCGATGGAAACCGTCGAGGCGTTCGAAATGCAGACGTCGAACTTCAAAGCCGAGTTCGGCCGCGCCTCAGGCGCCGTGGTGAATCTGGTAACCAGGCAGGGCGGCAACGCCTGGCACGGCTCGCTTTATCACATCTTTCAAAACGACCTCTTCAACGCACGCAACACCACCATCCCGGCCAAAACACCGCTGCGGCTCAACATGCCGGGTTTCACGCTGGGCGGTCCGCTGCGCAAGGACAAGCTGTTCCTATTCACCGGCTATGAGGTCAATGTCCGAAACGACTACCGCAGTTCCAGCACCATCGTGACGCTCACCGAAGCCGAGCGCGCCCGCGCCGTGCCCGCCGTGCGTCCGCTGTTGGCCCTGTATCCGTTGCCCAACATTCCCGGCACCAATCTGAACAGCGCCAACATTCCCAGCCCCACCACCACCACCACGGGCCTCGCGCGGCTGGACTATCAGTTCAACGACCGTCACCGCCTGGGCGGCCGGGTCAACCGCGTGAACGCCATCGGCCCCACCTACGCGCGCCTCGCCGCCGGCTATGGCGATCAGGAGAACCGCTCAATGTCCGGCGTGCTTTCGCTCGATTCTTCGCTTTCGCACCGCTTCTTCAACCAGGCCCGCGCCACCTATTCCAGCTACTACGCGCGGGTGGAGCCCGTGTTTCCTTCGCTCGGAGACCGCGCCGTCAACGGCCAGGTAGGCACCGTGATCGTCACCGGCATGCAGGCGCTCGGCACGTTCATTCCGCCCACGCGCACGCGCTTTCACAACTACACCGCTTCAGATGACTTCACCTACTCCACGGGCCGCCATGTGATCAAGACCGGCGGCATCTTCCGCAACATTCACTACAACAGCGTGAGTGACCGGAATTTCAACGGCACGCTGATCTTCCCCGCCATCCAGTTGCTGCTCATCGGCCAGCCTGCGGTCTACAGCCGCGCCACGGGCAACAGCCGCATCGATCAGCGCAACACCGAATGGGGCGGGTATGCGCAGGACGATTGGCGTATCCGCCCGTCGCTGACCCTCAACCTCGGCGTGCGGTACGAATACTACGGCGTGCCCGGCGAGAAGTTCAATCGCCTCACGCAGCGCTACGCACGCGACGCCAACAACCTCGCGCCGCGCCTCGGCTTTGCCTGGGACATCGCCGGCCGCAACACCACCATCGTGCGCGGCGGCTACGGTCTCTTCTTCTCGCCGCTCCAGATGGACTTCATCGCGCAGTCGCGTTTTGCGCCGCCGCTCGTGTCCACCTTCACGCGTCCGGCGCCGCGCTTCCCCGATCTGCTGGCCGGCGCCTTCCCCGGTTCCGATGCCTACGTGGTGGACCGCGCTTTGCGCAATCCCTATGTGCAGAACTGGAACCTCACCCTCGAGCGCCAGTTGTGGAACAAAGCGAGCGTGCTGAGCCTCGCCTACGTCGGCAACCGCGGCCTGAACCTGCCGCGCACCACGCGCCCCAACCTCGGCGACAACCTCCCGCCTGGCACCCGGCGTCCCGATCCCACGCACGGCGTCGTCAGCTATCTCACCGCGGGCGCATCCTCCAGCTATCACAGCCTGCAGGCGAACTTCCGCACGGCGATGGGCCGGCGGTTGTCACTCCGCACCGCCTACACGTTCTCGAAAGCCATCGACATCGCCTCGGACTCGGGCTTCCTCCCTGTGGACGAGCGCAACTGGCGGCTCGATCGCGCGGTAAGCGACACCAACCAGCCGCACCTGCTCACCACCTACGCCGTGTACTCACTGCCATTCTTTGAACGGAACAGGTGGCTCGGCGGCTGGCAGGTGGTCGGGCTGGTCTTTGCGCACAGCGGCACCCCATTCAGCCTGCTGTCGAACACCGTGAACCCGTTCGGCACGATCAACAACCGCATCAACAACGTGCCCGGCACCATGGACCGCTCGCGCCGCGGTTCCCAGTGGTTCTCGTTGGCGCCCGGTGTCACGCCCGCCGCGGTGCAACCCGCGCCGGGCACCCTCGGCACGCTGGGCCGCAACACCGAGCGGGAGCCGGACTTTATGAACTTCAGCTTGGCGCTGCACAAAGACTTCGCCGTCAGCGAACGCTTCCGCGCCGAGTTCCGCGCCGAAGCCTTTAACGCCATCAACCGCGTCAACTGGAATGCGCCCATCGCCACACTGGCCAACCCCACGCTGTTCGGCCGGATTCTGAACGCCAGCGATCCGCGGCAGCTTCAGTTGATGTTGAAGCTCCTATTCTAAACAGGAGGAGTTTCCCTTCTGATGAACTTCCGCTCGCTTGCCGCCGTATTGCTGGCAGTAGCCGTCGCGCTCGGCGCGTTTGGCGCGCATGGATTGAAGGACCGCCTCGATGCCTACGCCATGGGCATCTGGGAAAAGGCGGTCTTCTACCATTTCATCCACGCGCTCGGCATTTTGATCGTCGCTGCTTGGCAGCGTGAGAACACCAGAGCATCTTGCTGGCTGCTCACCGCCGGCATCCTCTTGTTCTCGGGCAGTCTCTACGCGCTGGCGCTCACCCGTATCCCAACGCTGGGCGCCGTCACGCCGCTGGGCGGCGTCGCCTTCATCGCGGGGTGGCTGTTGCTCGCCTATCGGCTGTCATCGATACGCTAAGCAGGAACTTCCGCAGCAGCCGGACCGTCTCGCCGCTCTGCTCCTGCTGCACCCAGTGCCCGGCGCCGTCCACCAGGTGAAAGTCCGTCATGCGCGTGCAGACCTGAGTGCGCATGCGTTCCACCGCACCGGGCCGCTGGTAGGTTCCCCAATCGCTCTTGCCGGAAATGAAGCACGCGGGTACGTCGATCGTCCGGCCGGAGAAAATCTCGAGCTCCGCGGCGTAGCGGGGGTCCGTGGCGCAGCGGTACCAATTCAAGCCGCCTTGAAATCCGGTCCTCTCATACTCCGCCGCGTAGACGCGCAGTTCCTCGTCGGTCAGCCACCGGCAAGCCGCGATCTCGTCCTCGGAAGGCATCGCGGCTGCGGCGGTCTCCGCCATGCCCTTGGCCAGCTCCATGACATAGTAGGTGGGCATCTTCGCCAGTTCGCCGGCGGTCCAGGACTGAAGCGCGAACGGCCTGTTAGCCTTCCAGCCGGCGCTCTTGAAATGGTAGTAGGCGCGCAAGAAAGCGTGAATGCCTTGAGGGCACCGGCGCATGCCCTCGGCTTCGCGGGTCGAGAAATACCACTGGTAGTGCTTCCGCGGCGGCGTGAGCGCGGCGAGCGCCGCATGGATGTCGGGCGCGGCAACCGGCGGAGTCTCCGCCGTATCGAAGGGCAGCGCCGGAGGGCCGCCGAACGGCGCGCTCATCAGCACCACTGAGCGGAAAACATCGGGCCGCAGCAGCGCGCACCATGCGGCAACCGGCGAGCCGAAGTCGTGTCCCACAACGCACGCAACGCTCTTGAGGCCCAGCGCGGAGACCAGACCAATCGCGTCCCGCACGATGTTGAGCATGCGGAACGAGCCGGCGTCGCCGTCATACCGCGCATCCCAGCCCGTCGTCCGGCCATATCCACGCTGGTCCGGCGCAACCACCCGGTAGCCCGCCGCAGCCAGCGCCGGCATCACCTTGCGCCAACTGTACGCCAACTCGGGAAACCCGTGGAGCAGCAGCACGCACGGCCGGCCATTTTCCTCGAATCCGGCCTCAAGGACGTGGATCGCGAGGCCGTTAACATTGCGAACGAAGCGCGACCGGATGCCCGCGGGAAGGGTGCTTTCTCCGTATGCCACGGCATGGCGGCGCGCCTCTTGCGCGTTCGCCGTCGCCGCGGCGGCCGCCAGACTCCATGCATGCTCCCGTCTGGTCATGCGACTTCCTTCGCGAAACGGATGGCGGCGGCGTAGCTGGTGAGCGCCATGTCAGCCAAGTAGGGCTCCACCCGGTTGCGCGCGTGGCGAAAGCCGTACCGCCGCACGATGTTCTTCAAGTAGCGCGGTCACAATGATAGGGCTCCAGACGCTCACCCATCTTGCATTCTGACACGAACCACTGAGACTCACCGGTGGGAGCCCGTTTCCGCGATCACGGCTTGCAAAAATTTTTTATCCGCCCTGTTTTCTTACAATTACTCTCCAAATTCGCATACGCCCCATTGCCGCGCTTCGTAGAATCCACACGGAGAACCAACATGGCTACCCTACTTCAATCCAACACCTCCCGCGCCAACGGCGCCCT
>VFZY01000069.1 GCA_016870915.1 Acidobacteriota bacterium
TGAGCAGGTGTGGAACTACGTGAAGAACCACGGAATCGGGCGGATGTTGCTGCGCCAAGCGGACGACCTCAAGTGCGCCGTCCTGGCGCGCCTACGATCCCTGCAACGCCTGCCCTGGACTATCAAAATGTTCTTCCTGACCAAGGACACCGTGTACGCCGCAGGTTGAACTCAATGTCTACTAACCAACGGTCTGATTAATAATTCAGGGCGGAGGAAAGAATGAAACAACTTTCACGTGGGATTTGTGTATTCGCTGTCCTTGCCGGCGGCCTGGGTCTGGCCGAAGGCGCCACGGTGAGCACGATGCGCCAGATTGTGGCGGCGGACGGGATCGACCTGAGCCATCATTTAACACCGCGAAACGCCGGTTATGATGGCGTGGCCGGATTGATTCTGAATACCACCCAGGGGAGCTTTCTGTGTACCGGTTCCCTGCTGGCGGGCGGCAAAGCGATTCTGACCGCGGCGCATTGCGTGACCGACGGTTTGGGAAATCCGATCCTGAACTACGCCGACGCGGTTTTCTTTCCGCCGGGCACTACGGGAAACGAAGTCCACCGCTCATGGAAGGCCGTCGTGCATCCACTTTGGGACGGCGACCTTGGAGCCGGCAACGACTTGGCCTTGCTGCTTCTGAATACAACGCCTTCGGCCGGTGTGCAACGCTATGACCTGTACAGCGAAATGGATGAAGTGGGCATGGCCTACCAAGTGGTGGGCTTCGGCGCCCGCGGCTCGGATGGGCTGGGGTACGTCTCCGGCACATCGGGCCGGCGCCGCACCGGTTTCAACGTCTTCACCGCATCTTCGACGTCGACCTTCGATCTTATCGGGTTCACGGCCGGCGAGAACATTCTGCTGAGCGACTTCGACAATGGCCTGCCTGAGAACGACGGCTTCGGGTTCTTCTTCGGCCTGAGCGGACTGGGCGTGGGTGCAATGTTTGAGGCCTCCACGGCCCCGGGCGACTCGGGCGGCCCGTCCTTCATTGAAGGCAAGATCGCCGCCGTTACGTCATTCGGCGCCACACTGGCGTTCAGCGACGGCACGACCAGCGACATCGATGACCAACTCAACGCGAGCTTCGGGGAGTTCAATGGATTCACGCGCGTGTCGAAGTACACGGAGTGGATCGAGTACAACTCGACGGTTCCGGAGCCTTCCGCATATCTGCTGATGGCGAGCGGACTAGGCGCGTTGTTGTTTTTCCGGCGGCGCCGTTAGGCCAGCAGTCCGCGCACAACCTGGCCGTGGACGTCCGTGAGGCGGTAGTGGCGTCCCTGGAACTTGAAGGTCAACTTCGTGTGATCCACGCCCAGCAGATGGAGGGCTGTGGCGTGCAGGTCGAAGACGCTGACCGGGTTCGCCGCAATGTTGTATGAGAAGTCGTCGGTCTCGCCATAGGTGGCGCCGCCTTTGACTCCGCCGCCCGCCATCCAGAGGGAGAAGCAGCGCGGGTGATGGTCCCGCCCGTAGTTGTCGTGGGTGAGTTCACCCTGGGAGTAGACGGTGCGTCCGAACTCGCCGCCCCAGATGACCAGGGTATCGTCGAGCATGCCCCGGTTCTTCAGATCCTCGATGAGCGCGGCCGAGGGCTGATCTGTCTGTTCGCACTGCTTGCGGATGTCTCGCGGCAGGTTGCCGTGCTGATCCCACCCGCGGTGGAAAAGCTGAATGAATCGCACGCCGCGTTCGGCCAGACGCCGGGCCAGGATGCAGTTGGCGGCATAGGTACCGGGGGTGCGGGCATCGGGCCCGTAGAGGTCGAAGGTGGACTGCGGCTCCTTTGAGAGATCGGTCAGCTCAGGCACCGATGTCTGCATGCGAAACGCCATTTCGTACTGGGCGATGCGGGTGGCGATTTCGGGATCCTGATATTCGTCCTGTTTCAGGGTGTTGAGTTTGGCCAGATCATCCAGGAAGCGGCGCCGCGCGGCCGGTTCGTAGCCTTCGGGATTCGAGAGATAGAGGACCGGGTCCGCGGCGGCGCGGAACTTGACGCCCTGGAAGCGGGTGGGGAGAAATCCGGATCCCCAGGCCCGGTCGGCGAGCGCCTGCGAGGCGCCTTTGCCCTGGGAAACCAGGACGACGAACGCCGGAAGATCCTGATTCATGCTGCCGAGCCCGTAGCTGACCCAGGCTCCCATGCTGGGGCGTCCGGCCAGTTGGAAGCCGGTCTGAAAAAAGGTCACGGCGGGGTCGTGGTTGATGGCTTCGGTGTGCAGGGACCGGATGAGGCAGAGGTGCCCGGCGGCCCGCGCGGTGTGCGGCAGCAGTTCGCTCAACCACATGCCATCGGGGCCGTGCCGGGCGAACTTGAAGACGCTGGGCGCGGTGGGGAAGTTGGCCTGGAAGGCGGTCATGCCGGTGAGGCGCTGGCCGCGGCGGATGGAGTCCGGCAGTTCCTGGCCGCGCAGAGGGGCGAGGCCGGGCTTGTAGTCGAAGAGGTCGAGTTGTGAGGGTGCGCCGTGCTGGAAGAGGTAGATGACGCGCTTGGCTCGCGCGGTGTGGTGGGGAAGGCCGGGTAGAGCGGCGGCCTGGGAGTCCCTGCCGAGCAGGGAACCAAGGGCGGCGGCGCCGAGGCCGGTGGCTGTGCGGTGGAAGAAGTAACGGCGGGTGATGTCGAGGGGGTTCGTGGTCTGCATCGTCTTCACCTACTCCTTGCTGAGGGCCTCATCCAGGTTGAGCAGCAGGCTGGCGACGGAGGCGTAGGCGGCCAGGTCGAGCGGGGCGACTTTTCCGTCAGGCCGGGATTCGCCTTGGGCCAGATACTTGCGGGCTCGTTCCTCGGACGCGAAGTAATCGAGGTGGTAGTTCAGGTTGTCATGCAGCACGCGCAGTTCGCTCGCGGCGGGTGCGCGCCCTGCGACCAGACGGAAGCCATAACCAAGACGCTGGTCCGTTGAGGGACCTCCTTCGAGGATCATACGCTGGCCGATGAAGCGGGCGGCCTCAAGGAACGTCACATCGTTCATCAGATTGAGCGCCTGGAGCGGGGTGTTGGTGCGGTTCTCACGGACGACGCAGGCTTCGCGGTTGGCGGCGTCGAAGTTCACCATCATGGGTGGGGCGATGGTGCGCTTCCAGAAGGTATAGAGTCCGCGGCGATAGAGGTCCTTGCCGGACGCCGGGGTGTAGAACATATCCTGCATGGCGAGTTCGTTCCAGAGACCGTCGGGCTGGTACGGCTTGACGCTCGGTCCGCCGAGGTGTTCATGCAGAAGGCCGGCGGCGTGGAGCGCGGCGTCACGAATGGTTTCAGCGGGCAGGCGGTAGCGTGGACCGCGGGCGATGAGGCGGTTGTCGGGGTCGCGCTGGAGGAGAGCGGGAGTGGCGCGGGAGGACTGCCGGTAGGCCGCGCTGGTGGCGATGAGCCGGTGCAGGGCCTTCATGTCCCAGCCGGTGCGGACGAATTCCGTGGCCAGCCAGTCGAGCAGTTCGGGATGCGAAGGCCATTCGCCCTGTTGGCCGAAATCCTCGGTGGTCTTGACGAGACCTGTGCCGAAGTGAAGCTGCCAGATGCGATTGACGGCGACACGGGCGGTGAGCGGATGGTCGGGCCGCGTGAGCCAGCGGGCGAAGCCGAGGCGGTTGTTGGGAGCGCCGGCGGGTAGCGGCGGCAGGGTGGCGGGGAGGCCGGGCTGTACGGGCTCGCCGATTTTGTCGTAGGCGCCACGGATCAGGAGATGTGTTTGCTTGGGTTGGGGCGATTCCGCCATCACCATCGAGGTGGGGAACTGGCGGATGAGGCGGTCGCGCTGGTAGTTGAGTTCGCCCAGGCGTAGCCACGCCTGACGCAGCGGCTCAGGCGCCAGATTCTGAAGGTAGTGGAGACGCTGGATGCGGCTGGCGGCGGCGGCCGCGGAGATGGCGGCGATCTCGTCTTCCGCCAGCACGCGCGCATAGATCAGCACGTCGTCAATCAGGCCACGGAAGCTGTTCTCCGTTCCTCCGCCCGAGGCGAGACGGAGCGGCTCGCTGAACTTGCCGCCGGCGTTCCGGAAGGGGCGGTAGAGCGTTTCCATCTCCACCTGGAATGGAACGGGCTTGCCATTGAAGTAGAGGCGAACACCGGCCGCGGACACGGAGCCGTCATAGGTGACCGCCACGTGCTGCCATGCGCCGGAGGCGACGACGGGGGCGGTGGAGACGCGTAGAGCGTCGTTCACGTAGTTGCTGGTGATGTGGAAGTGGAGGCGGCCATCCTTGAGAGTGAGGCCAAAGCCCTTGGCTTCCGGGCGATCCGCCATGCGGGAGAGAATGGCTCCCGTCCGAGCCTCGGGTTCGATCCACGCAGCCATGGAGAAGTGATCGGTGATGTCGAAGTCCGCGGCGCCGGGGAAGTTCACCGGGTTCGTGCCGTCGAAGCGGGCGGCGTAGCCATGGCGGCCGGGCGCCGTGTTTGCGGCGTGTTCGAAAGTCAGCCAGGTGGTGAGGCCGGATTTGGGCCACCAGTGATGGCCGCCTGTGACGGTGGGGATGGCGGCGGTATCGACCATGCGGCGTTCGGCGGCGATGCGGCGGTCGAGCGCGGCAAGAGCCTCCTGCTGCTCCGCGGTGGGCGCCTGGATGAGCGGCGGGGAGTTGCCGTACTTCATGGCACGGCCGTTTTCGGGGATGTTGTTGAAGTAGGCGAAGAGTTGATAGAACTCTTTTTGCGTGAACGGGTCGTACTTGTGGTTGTGGCAGCGGGCGCACCCGAGCGTCAGGCCAAGGAAGACCGTGGATGTGGTTTCGACACGGTCCACCACGTACTCCACGGCGTACTCTTCGGGCACAATGCCGTCTTCGGTATTGCCCCGGTGATTGCGGTTGAAGCCGGTGGCCAGACGCTGATCGAGCGTGGCGTTAGGCAGCATGTCGCCGGCCAATTGCTCCAGGGCGAACCGGTCATAGGGGAGATTGCGGTTGAAGGCGCCGATCACCCAATCGCGCCAGCGCCACATCACGCGTTCGCCGTCGAACTGATAGCCGTTGGTATCGGCGTAGCGGGCCGCGTCGAGCCATCGGGCGGCCATGCGCTCGCCATAACGCCTGGAGGCGAGAAGACGGTCGATGGCGGACTCGTAGGCTTTGGGTGACGGGTCAGCGAGGAAGGCGGCGGTTTCGGCGGGCGTGGGGGGCAGGCCGGTGAGGTCGAGTGAAGCGCGCCGGAGTAGGGTTTCGCGGGAGGCTTCGGGCGACGGTTGCAGACCTTCGGCTTCGAGCCGGGCCAGGACGAACCGGTCGATGGGATTACGCACCCAGGCCTGGCGGGCGACGGTGGGAAGCGCTGGCCGCTGCGGCTTCAGGAACGACCAGTGTGCCTGCCATTGGGCTCCGGCGGAGATCCATTCGCGGAGTGTTGCGATCTCCTGCGCGGTGAGCTTATGGCCGGTGAAGGCGGGCGGCATGCGCCGGGCGGGCGATTCCGCCGTGACGCGGCGGATCAATTCGCTGGCATCGGGGTCCCCGGGGATGATGGCGCGGCGTCCCCCGCGATCGGCTTTGGCATCGGCTTCAACGTCGAGCCGGAGGGGGATGTTCCTGGTGCGCGCATCGGGGCCGTGGCAGGCGAAACACTTGTCCGAAAGGATGGGCCGGACGCTTTGATTGAAGCCGGGCGCGGCGGCGAGGGCGGACGCGGTGAGGGCCCAGAGGCTGAGATGGGAGGCGGTTTTCACTTGGCCACGTGGTAGTCGAACGGTGCGTCGTTGTAGAAGAGGAACTCGGTCTCTTCGACCGCGGTGAACGGCCCGTGCTGCTCCTTGACGGCGGAATAGATGAACGTGCCGGGGGTGAGATCGCCTTCCGGGGAGCGAAGGCGTCCCTTGAGGATGTAGATGGAGTGGCCGCAGGTGGTGTGATAGTGCCGAGGTTCGGTGAAACCCTTGGGGAATCTGACGATGCCGCTTGAGAGTTTGTTGTCCTTGTTGTCGTGCAGGATGCGCTGCATGAGGCCGGCGGGGACGCCGGGGAGGCTGACCGGGGTCCAGGCGACGGACGCGGCGTTGACCTTGAGGGACTTGGTGCCCGCGGCTGGAGCGGCGGCCAAGGCAAGGAAGGTGAGTGAAGCGAAGGTGAGTAAGGCCTGGGTGAATGGGGTGCGCATAGAATGATTTCTATCATATCGGCTGGGCGCGGACCGGGTTGGGGGCTGGGGGTGGTTAGGATGGGTCGGCGAGGGCGATGCGTTCGATGCGGCGTGCTTTGCCGGTGGCGGGGTCGGCATCGACGAGCACTCCATGGAGTTCGACATTGCCGGTGGCGTTTTCGAATCGCACCGGAAGGCCAAGCAGGAAGCGCCGGAGCACAGCCTCCTTGTCGGCGCCGATGACGGATTCGTAGGCGCCTGTCATGCCGGCATCGGTCTGGTAGGCGGTGCCGCCGCTGAGGATGCGGGTGTCGGCGGTGGGGACGTGGGTGTGCGTGCCGACGACGGCGGTGACGCGGCCGTTCAGATACCAGCCCATGGCGGTCTTTTCGCTGGTGACCTCGGCATGGAAGTCGACGAAGCGGATCCTGACATCGCGGGGGATGCTATCGAGCAGGGCGTCGGCCTTCCGGAAAGGGCAGTCGATGGGCTGCATGAACGTGCGGCCCTGCAGATTCATGACGGCGGCCTGAGAGCCATCGCGCGCGGTGGCGATGTAGAGGCCGGCGCCGGGTACGCCATCGGGGTAGTTGGCGGGGCGCAGGATGCGCGGCTCATTGGCGAGCAGGTCCATCACTTCGCGTTTATCCCAGACGTGGTTGCCGGTGGTGAGGACGGCGATGCCCATTTGGAAGAGGTCGCGTGCGATGGCGGCGGTGATGCCGAAGCCGCCGGCTGAGTTCTCGGCGTTGGCGATGACAAGGTCCACCTGATGGAGCATGATCAGGTCAGGCAGGTGCCGCGCCACCATGTTCCGTCCGGGCGACGCGTAGATGTCGCCAATGAAAAGGATGTTCATCAGGAGGGATGGGAACGTGGCGGCCTGGCCACGCGGACCCCCGCTATTGACCCCCGTTTACCAAGGGGGGACCCTCCGGATGCCTTTAGGCGTCTCCCGACGGCTCTTCACCGCCAGGGCTGCTCACCAGCACCACGAGTTCCAGGTCCCATAGCGTTGACTGTTGGATCAATTATGAGAGACCCACGCCGCCCCGCCGGCCACGTTCCTACCTTCAGCATACCGCAGCGGGTTTGACGGCCCGGATGAAGGCGCTGAAGAAACGGCCGTCCAACTGCGATGCAAGAGCATCCAGGTCGAGTCCCTGGCCGGCGAGGAAGTCCCTGGCGTCCTCCGCCCGGTAGAAGCGTGTTGGTTCCAGATGGATGGCGGTGAAGCCGGCCGCAGCCAGCTTCGCCTGGTAGTCCTCTTCGGCCAGTGCGCCCGCGACGCAGCCCACCCAGAGCAGCATGCTCCGGCGGATGGCGGCCGGGATGTCGCCACGGGTGACGACATCGGAGACGGCGAAGCGGCCGCCAGGTTTCAGGACGCGGAAGGCTTCCCGCAGCACACGATCCTTGTCGGCGGAGAGATTGATGACACAGTTCGAGATGATGACGTCGACCGAGTTATCGGGCAGCGGGATGTTCTCAATTTCACCGCGGAGGAACTCGACGTTGGTTGCGCCGGCCTTGAGGCGGTTCTGTTCGGCGAGGGCGAGCATGTCATCGGTCATGTCGAGGCCATAGGCCTTGCCGGTGGGTCCGACGCGGCGCCCGGAAAGAAGCACGTCGATGCCGCCGCCGCTGCCAAGGTCGAGGACGGTTTCGCCGGGGTGGAGTTCAGCCAGCGCGGTGGGGTTGCCGCAGCCAAGCGAGGCGAGAGCGGCCGTTTCCGGGATTTCGGCGGTCTGGCTGGCGGAATAGAGGTTGCCGCTGATGGGGTCGCCCGGGCCGGTGGTGCAGTTGGTGGGACCGCAACAGGAAGTGACGGTGCGGGCGTGGTGGCCATAGCGTTCCTGAACGACTTGCTTAATCGTGGTTTCGGTGGTCATGTTGCGTGGTCCTTTCAGTTGATGATTAGCAGCTTTCGCCCCGGCTGCAGCATTCGGCGTAGAGGAAGACCAGAAGATCCTCGAGAAGCGCTGTATTGGCCCGGTAACGAAGGAAGGTGGCTTCCCGTTCGGCGGTAACCAGTTCCTCGATGCGGAGTTTTTCCAGGTGATGGGAGAGCGTGGAGTTGGGGATGCCCAGTTCGGCCTGGATGCCGCCGGCCACCAGGCCCCGGGGGTGCGCGGCGAGGAGCAGCCGTACGATGCGCAGGCGTGGTTCGGAGCCCATGGCGGCGAGCATGCCGGCGTAGCGCCCGGCGGAGTGGCGGGGCGTGGACCCGGCGGCAGGCCTGGCGATGGTGATGCGCGGCGCGGCCATACTTCGATCATGTTCGAAATATCGAAACGGTTCAAGAGTATTCCCGGCCGTGGGGGTCGCGCGGGTGTATACTGACTCGGGTATAGGTTGCGGTCTATGGCAAAAGGGAGGTCTCTGGGATGAGACGCGTATGGAGATCGATTTTTTGGGCTGCCGCGGCTGCGGCTGCGCCGGCGCTGGCGCAGGAAGTGACCGCCGGGGTGTACGGGACCGTCGCGGATGCCTCGTCCGCCGTTGTCCCCGGGGCCACGATCCGGCTGCGCAACACCGGCACGGGACGGACTTTCCAGACGCAATCGGATGAGAGCGGAACGTTCTCCGTGTCCCTGTTGCCCATCGGCGTGTATGAGATCACTGCCGAGGCCCAGGGGTTCAAGAAGGCCGTGGTGAACGACGTGGCGCTTCGCGTCAACGACAACCGGCGTATCAACTTCAACATGGAAGTTGGCCAGGTGGCCGATCAGGTGACGGTGGAGGCGGCGGCGGTGGCTGTCAACACGGCCACGGGCGCCACCAGCCAGTTGCTGGACGGGCGCGACATGGTGAAGCTGCCCAGCCGGGGCCGGAACGTGATTCCGTTCGCCCTGCTGATGCCTGGCGTGGTTTCCGACACACCCTATGACCGCCGGAACAACCGGTCCATGGTGAATGGCGTGCGGCCCACGCACAATGCGTGGCTGCTTGACGGCGGCTACAACATCGATACCGGCGGCAACTGGGGCACGCCGCTTGCTCCCAACATCGAAACGGTGGCTGAGTTCCGCGCCATCCGCGGGAACTATTCGGCCGAGTTCGGGATTGGCGGCGGAAGCCAGTTCAACGTGATTACCAAGGGCGGTACGAATGACCTGCATGGCTCCCTCTATTGGTTCCACCGGAATGACAAGCTGAACGCAAGGAACTTCTTCGCGCCGCGCCGGGAACCTTTCCGCGGGAATGACTTTGGCGCCTCCGTGGGCGGCCCGGTGTTTCTGCCCAAGGTTTACAACGGCCGCAACCGGACGTTCTTCTTTGCCTTTCTGGGTTGGATCAAGGAACGGCGCCAACAGAACTTTTTGAACATCGTGCCCACGGCTGCGTTCAAGACGGGCAACTTCGGCACCCTGGGGCGGCCGCTGTTTGACCCGGACAACAACCAGCCCTTCCCGAACGCGGTGATTCCGGCGTCGCGCATCGATGCCAACGCCCGCGGCTATGCGCGCATGTTTCCCGACCCGAACTTCCTGGATGGCGCGGGCCGCAACTGGTCGACGCTGGGCGGACGCATCGACGACACGAAGGAGATGAACTTTCGCATCGACCACAACTTCACGGACCGGCACCGGCTGATGTGGCGTTACACCCCGGAGTTCCGTCTGAACAACTTCCTGAGTTCTTCCGGTTTCGATTTCCTCCGCCAGGAAAACCGCACGCCCGCGCGCAACATGACCGTGAACTACAACGCCATGTTCAAGCCGAATCTGCTGATGGACGTCACCTGGGTGCGGTCCCACAACCGCATCATGCAGTTCCCTCCCGACCTGAGCGGCGCCACATGGGGCATCAACATCCCGCAGCTCTTCCGCGACACGGCGGACACCTATCCGCTGGCCAGCCTGAATCTGGACCGTGTGCCGGACCGCGTCCCAACGATCTCACTCACCAACTATGCGTCCGTGGCGCCCGCCTCACCCTGGTCCAACTACCAGACCATTTACGAGCTGCGCAACGGCATCACGTGGATCCGGAACACGCACACGGTGAAGGTGGGCTACGCCTATTCCTACGAGATCAAGTTCGAGCCCACCAACACCGATGTCTTCGGCCGCTTCAGCTTCGATGGCCGGTTCACACGCCAGGCCGGGGCCACGGCGGGCGGCGATGCATTCGCCGATCTGCTGCTGGGCCGCACCTGGAACTACGACGAGACCGATACCGTGGCATTCAATGACAACCGGCGCAACTCGGTTGAGATGTATGTGGACGACTCCTGGAAGGTGAGCCGCAAACTGACGGTTAACCTGGGGCTCCGCTGGTCGCTCTTCCCGCCGGCGAGTGAGCCCACCGGCCGCTTCCGGGTCTTCGTTCCATCGCAGTACAACGCCGCGCGCGCCGTGACGGTGAATGCCGCCGGGCAGGTGGTGCGCGGGACGGGCGAACGCTTCAACGGCCTGGTGAAGCCGGAGCCTTTCTGGCAGAATTCGAAGAAGAACTTTGCTCCGCGGTTCAGCTTTGCGTATGACCTGTTCGGCAATGGCCGGACGGCTCTTCGCGGCGGTTACGGGCTTTTTTATAGCCGTGAGATCCTTGGCGCGTTCATCCTGATGTCGGGCAACCCGCCGTTTTCCGAACTGGTGAGCATTCAGAACACACGCCTGTCGAACCCGGCGGGTGGCACGACGAGGAATTTCGATCTCCCCATCACGCTGGGTTCCATCGACACCAACCAACTCACTCCCTACACGCAGCAGTGGAACCTGAACATTCAGCACGGCTTTGGCGGCAACACGGTGCTTGAACTTGGCTACGCGGGTTCCCGCACCATTCACATGATGCGCACGCAGGACATCAACCAGCCGCTTCCCGACGCGCGGATTGCCCAGGGCACCCGGAATGCCAATGAAGCCCGGCCCTACAAGGGCTGGGGCGTCATCAATCATCGCGAGCAGAGCTACGCGGCCAACTATCATGGCCTGCAGGTGGGGCTCAATCGCAACTACGCCCGCGGCCTGATGTTTCAGACGGCCTACACCTGGTCCAAGACCATCGACAACGCGGACTTCTCCGCCGGCATCTATGGCTTTGTGCCGAACACTCGCGACTCTTCCGGCGAACGTGCCCGCGCCAGCCTGGACGCCACGCATAACTTTATCGGCAGCGCCATCTGGGATATCCCGTTCCTGAAGGACGGCCGCTCGCTGGGAAGCAAGCTCATTGGGGGCTGGCAGGCATCGGCGATTTTCACGCTGCGCACGGGCATGCCGATCAGTCCTCTGCTGGGACGCGATAATGCCGGCGTAGGCGCCGCGACGGGACAGCGGCCGCTCGCCTCCGGGTCACCGTATCTCGCTCGCGGTTCGCGCACCATTACCCGGTGGTTCAACCCCGACGTCTACTCGTCGCCGGCGCTTGGGACGTTCTCTCCCGTTGGCCGCAACGTGATCAGCGGACCGGGCTGGAACCAATGGGACATCTCGTTCCTGAAGCGGGTCCGGCTGGGTGAAGGGCGTCAACTTGAGCTTCGCGCCGATGGGTTTAACTTCTTCAATCACACGCAATGGAACGGCGTGGGCACGGCGCTGAATCAGCCGGCCACGTTCGGACGGATCACTTCCACACGCAATGAGCGCTCGTTCATGGTGGGCACTCGTATTCAGTTCTAGCCTGGCGGCTGCCGGCCCCTGCGGCACGTGCCATCCCAAACAGACGGGTGATTGGGAGCGGACGGGCATGGGCCGCTCCATCCGGCCAGCCTCCGCGCTGGCGCCGGGCAGGTACTACCACAAGGCGTCCAACCGGCATTATGCCGTGGGTGAGACCGGAGTGCGCCGTCACCAGGTTGACGCCGGCGGCGGAGAGATCAACGTGCTGGAGCGGAGCATCGAGTTTCTGATCGGCTCCGGCAATCATGCGGCGACACCGGTGCATCGCGCTGCCAATGGCAGGCTGATCGAGATGCCGGTGAGCTGGTACACCAGCGTGGGCTGGGCCATGTCTCCGGGGTACGACCGCGCCGACCATCTGGACTTCCGCCGCCCGGTGACGGCGGAATGCCTGTTCTGCCATGCGGCCAGTGCCAGTGTGAAGGAAACGGCCCCGGCCTCCATCGGTTGCGACCGGTGCCACGGACCGGCGGCGGAGCACCTGAAGTCGCCGCGCCGTGGGACCATCGGCAATCCCGCCCGCATGGAGCCGGCCCGGCAGTTGGACGTGTGCCTGCAATGCCACCTGGAGACGGCATCGAGCGGCTTTCCCGATTCAATCCTGCTTCCCGGACGGGAGGCTCGCCCGTTCCGGCCGGGCGAGAAGCTGGCTGAGTACAAGGCCTACTTTGATCAGGCCGGGGATGCGGGGCGGTTTGAGATCAATCATGCGGGCTATGGAATGCTGCAATCGGCCTGCTTCACCAAGAGCGGCGGGAAACTGCTGTGCACCACGTGTCATGACCCGCACTCCGCACGGGCTCGCAGCAGCTGCCGGAACTGCCACCCGGCCATGAATGCTGGAGCGCACGCCTCGCGGGGTCCCGATTGCGAGGGCTGCCATATGCCGAAGCGTTGGACCACGGACGCGGTGCACGTGCGGATGACGGATCACCGTTTGGGTCGCACTCCGGCGCGCGAGGCCGGGGCTTCCGTGACCGGGGAGATCATCGCGTTTGGCGCCTGGGCGAGCGTTGACCTGGTGGCCGAAGCCAATGCCCTCCATCAGGCCCGCCAAACCGGGCTTCCGGAACATTGGAAACGAACCCGGCCCACCGCCGCAAACCAAGCCGCGCTCGGCGATGCGCTGGCCCGGGCGCGACGGTGGGATGAGGCCGTGCCCGTGCTGCGCGAGGTTCTGCGGCGGAATCCGGGCCATGTGCCCGCGCTGAACGCCCTGGCTGTTCATGCCGGGCTGCGAGGGGATCTCAAAGAAGCGTTCGCGCTGCTGGAACGCGCCCGGCGGGCTGACGACGGGCATCCGCTCACATGGATCAATCTTGGGGTTACGCATGAGGCGGCGGGGAATGGACGGGAAGCGCTGCGATGCTACAACGAAGCGGTCCGGTTGCAGCCTGATTCGCTGGAGGCAAGAAGGAGGCGCGAGGCTCTTCGGGTGGTCGGTTCGCCGGAACGGCCTTCGATGAACGGCCCGTTCCAACGCAAGTGATCCCGCCAATTGCCGCGGCGCCGATGGAAGAGCGCAGCGATTTCGCGGATGGAGCCAGGCCGCAAATTTCTATTGACAGTGTATCGGTAAACTAGTACAATAGTTCTATAGAGCAATGGCGGCTCGGCAACAGCAGCGTATTTTTGAGTTCCGGTTGGACCTTGCGACCGGCGTGCCGGTCTACCGGCAGCTCATTGACCAGGTGCTGGCCGCGATTGCCACCGGCCAGCTTCGTGGCAATGATCAACTTCCCACCGTGCGCCAGGTGGCGGTGGATCTTTCGATCAACCCCAACACCGTGGTTCGAGCCTACAAAGAGCTTGAGATCCGCGGCATGCTCACCACACAGCAGGGTACGGGAACCTTCATCACCCCGGCCCGGGTGGAGGTGGATGAGCTGGAACTCAGCCGCCGGCTGGACCGTCTGGCCGGGGAGTGCGCCGCGCGGGCCGGAGCGGAAGGGTTCACGGTGGCTCAACTCCGCGCCAGGCTTCGCGATTTTGTGAAAGAGGACTGACCCATGATTCAGCAGGAGGGCATCTTGTCAAAACCAACCACGCAGGACACAGCTCGGCTCCAGGTGGTGAGCGCCGCGGGTGCGGGTGCGTTTGGTGTATTCGCCGTCGCCGCGCTTGCGATCACCGCTCTCACCATGCAGCCGCTGTGGCTGATTCTTCTTGCGCCCGGGCTGTACTATCTGTTCGCTCTCAAGGTGGCCTCGCAGTGGGAGCGGGCGGCGGTGCTGTGCCTGGGACGCTTCCATGGCATGCGCGGACCCGGCATCTTCCACATTGTGCCGCTGGTCGATTCCGTCACCCGGTTTGTCGATCAGCGCGTGCGGGTCACCGATGTGAGCGCGGAAACGGCGCTTACCCGGGACACAGTGCCGGTGAACGTGGATGCCATTGTGTTTTGGGTGGTGTGGGACGCCCAGAAATCGATTCTGGAGGTGCAGGACTTCTACAACTCAGTGGCGTTGTGCGCCCAGACAGGTTTGCTGGAATCGATTGGCCGCCACGAACTTGCGGAGATGATCACGATGCGTGAGAAGCTTGGCCACGAGTTGCAGAAGCTGCTCGACGCCAAGACCAACCCGTGGGGCATCACGATTCAGTCGGTTGAGATCCGTGATGTGCGCATCCCGCAGGATCTGCAGGACGCCATGTCACGGGAAGCGCAGGCGCAACGCGAACGCCACGCCCGCATCATCCTGGGCACGGCTGAGACCGAGATCTCGGAAAAGTTCGCCAAAGCGGCGGAGGTTTACGCCACCAACCCGACGGCGATGCATCTGCGGGCGATGAACATGCTCTATGAAGCGATCAAGGAGAAGGGTTCAATGGTGATTGTGCCCTCGTCCGCGGTTGAAACCATGGGTCTGGGCGGACTCATGGGTACCGCTTCCCTTGCGAAAGGCGGGCCCGCCAGCTAAATCCGCCGGGGTCTTACTTGCGGCCCGGCCAAGGCGGGCCCTGGTCCTTCTTCGCCACCGGGGCCAGGCCCTTGTAGACGAACTTCTGGACCCGCTGGCCGCGATACGTCTCCGTGGTGTAGACGTTGCCCTTGGAATCGGTGGCGATGCTGTGCGCGGCGTAGAACTGGCCCGGCTGCCGGCCACCGTCACCGAAGGTGGTGAGAATCTCGAGCGTGTCGCGCGACAGGACGTGCACCTTCATGTTGGACCCGTCGGCCACGTAGAGGTACTTCTGACCAGGGTCGCGTGAAAGCGCGACGTCGAAGGTGGCGCCGTCGCCCAGGGTGGCTTTGGCGACCCAGGCTTCCTTCACGTAGGTACCGTCGGTCTTGAAGACCTGGATGCGGTTGTTGGTGCGGTCGCACACATAGAGCAGGCCGTCGTTGGCCAGGGCCAGACCGTGCACAGGGGTGCGGAACTGCTTCGACGGCGGGTCGGCCGGATTGTACGGCGGCAGTTGTGTGTCGTCGGGCTTGTTGCCGTAGGCGCCCCAGTGGCGTTTGTACTTTCCTGTATCCGCATCGAAGACGATGACCCGACGGTTGCCGTAGCCGTCGGCCACGTAGA
The DNA here is from genome assembly GCA_016870915.1 of Acidobacteriota bacterium. Taxonomy (GTDB): domain Bacteria; phylum Acidobacteriota; class Terriglobia; order Bryobacterales; family Bryobacteraceae; genus VFZY01. The sequence continues at coordinate 15,237 of VFZY01000069.1, forward strand.
GCTCGTTGGTCTTGGGATCGACGATGGTCTTGGCCGGAAGCTTCAGGTTGTCGATGTCGTTGCTGCCCTTGCTTGCGAACGGCTGCCCGATCTGCATCAGGAACTTGCCGGATTGGGAGAATTTCAGCACAAAGCTGTCGTGCACGCGCCCGGCGCCCATGTTGCTTTCGTCCTTGGCAAGCGCCGCCGGCTGAGACCCGCGGCCGTTGCCGCCAATCCACACGTTCCCCTTGTGATCGACATCAATGCCATGGTTCGAAGAGGGCCAGACGGGACCCGTGCCGGGGCCTCCCCAATGGGCGATCAGGTCGCCGGCCTGATTGAACGCCATCACCGGGGGCGCCGGGGCGCAGCACTCGGAAGCCTTCGGATTCCAGGTGGCGTACTTTTCCTTGTCCTCAAGCGAGCCCTGCCGGTGAATGATCCAGACATTGTCATTGCCGTCCACTCCAACGCCGATGGTGGCACCGATCACCCAATGGTTCGGCAAGGGCTTCGGCCAGAATGGATCCACCTCAAGACGTGGGGCCTGAGCGGTGGCCGCAGCCACTTCACTCCGCATCCCCATCCAAACCGCCGCCGCAGCGGCCACAACTGCCAGGCTCGCAAGAATTCGATATCGCATGGTTTCCCTCTACCGTTTGGCTAGGCTATCATACACGATTCCGACGTGAACACGCTCGTCCCACTCCGACTGGCCGCCGCACTCGCCTGGTGCCTCTCCGCGAATGCGCATGAAATCCCGGCGGGCGTGAGTGTGCACATCGTTTTGCGGCCCGAAGGCCAGATGCTGCGAGCCGCCGTGCGGGTTCCTCTATCCGCCGTCCGCGATATCGAGTTTCCGCAGACTGGCGCCGGCTATCTTGACCTTGACCGCTTGCAGGTGCTGCTTCCGGATGCGGCCTCGCTGTGGATCGGCGGTTTTGTCCGGATTGAGGAAGATGGCCGTCCGCTCCCAAAGCCTCGCGTGGCCGCGGTCCGCGTCTCGCTTCCTTCCGACCGCTCCTTTGAGTCGTTCTCGACCGCCGCGAATCACATTCAGGGCAGCCGCCACACCACGGCGGACCATCTGGTGGCAAACCAGGTGAACTTCGATGCGCTGCTGGAGTATCCCATCGTCAATGCGGCTTCCCCCTTCGCCATCCACCCGAACCTGGGCCATTTCGGCGCCCGTGTGGTGACGGTGCTGCGTGCGGAACATTCCAACGGAGCCGTTCGAGCGTATCAGTTCGAAGGCGACACGGGCATGATTCCGCTTGACCCGCGTTGGCACCAGGCCGCTGGGCGCTTTGTGGCTCTTGGCTTCGAGCACATCCTGGCGGGGGCGGATCATCTGGTGTTTCTGTTCTGCCTCATTGTTCCGTTTCGCCGCGCCCGGCCGCTGATTGGGATTGTGACGGCGTTCACGGCCGCGCACTCCATCACTCTGATTGCCTCTGCGTATGGTGCGGCTCCTGATCGTCTGTGGTTTCCGCCGCTGGTGGAGGCTCTGATTGCGCTTTCCATTGTCTACATGGCGGTTGAAAACATGCTGGGCGCGGATGCCGAGCGCCGCCGCTGGTTCTTCGCCTTCGCGTTCGGCCTGGTTCATGGCTTTGGGTTTTCGTTTGCGCTGCGGGAAAATCTGCAGTTCGCCGGCGGCCATCTGTTGACGTCGCTGCTCTGCTTCAATGTGGGCGTGGAACTGGGCCAGTTGCTGGTGTTGGCCGTGTTGCTGCCGGTGCTGGTTGCCCTGTTCCGATGGGCGTTTGCCGAAAGGCCGGGCGTGATTGTGCTTTCGGCCTTCGCGGCCCATACAAGCTGGCACTGGTTCGCCGAGCGCGGCGAAGTGCTGCTGAAGTTCTGGCGATGATCCCTTCGGGTGTACTGCTTGTGATGTTCGCCGGCGGGCCCGGCGAGGCGTTGTTTTTCGGAAGCGCGGGCTGCTCGGAGTGCCACACTGTGGGTGGGCGAGGCGGCGTGGTGGGCCCCGATTTGTCGGACATTGGCGTCTACCGCACCTTAGACGAGTTGCGGCGCTCGCTTCAGGATCCTGGCGCGGAGATCGCGCCGGCGTTCCGCACGTTGACGGCCGTGACGCGAGAGGGGGCGCGGGTGGCGGGTATCCGTGTGAACGAAGACGATATCTCGATCCAACTGCGGAGCCGCGGGGGAGGTTTGCACTCGTTCCAGAAGGACAGTCTGCGATCGCTTGAACGGGACGGAGCCTCCCTGATGCCGCCCGCGCGGCCGGCGGACATTGCGCCCTTGGCCGGCTACCTTGCGGGGCTGCGAGCGCCTCTGCCAACGATGCCGCGGCGACGGCCGATTGCCCCCACTTCCGAGCGTTCGGACTGGCTGACACGGGCCGGGCGGGATGCGGAGGAGATGCCGGACCGGGTGCTGGACGCGCTGGAGATTCCGCGCGATGCCGTGGTGACGGATATCGGCGCCGGTACGGGTTACTTCACCTTCCGGCTGGCGGCACGCGCCGCCCAAGTGATCGCGGTGGACCTGAATGACGCCATGCTTGGGGCAATCCGGGCGGAGGCCGGACGGCGCGGAATGGCGAACATTGAAACTCGCAGGGGCCTGCCGGCGAGTCCTGGAATGGCGCCTGCGTCCACCGATCTGGTCTTGCTGGCCAATGCCTATCATGAGTTTGCCGAACCCGAAGCGATGATGGCCGCTATCGCCCGTGCGCTGCGTCCGGGCGGCCGGCTGGCGATGATTGAGTACCGGGGAGAGGACGTCTACGCGCCGATGCCGGAATTGCATAAGATGACCTTACGAGAGATGCGATCCGAAATGGAGTCGATGGGCTTTGAGACCCTGCGGGTTCTGGATTTCCTGCCGCGCCAGCACCTGGCGATCTTCCGCGTGAAGGAGGCGAAGTGAGGCGGATTCCCATGCTTCTGGGTTGCGGCCTGTGGATGGCCGCGGCATCCGCGCGGGCGCAGAATCCGTTCACTACCCCGGCGGATGTGGAGAAGGGCGGGAGGCTGTTCGTAACGCTCTGTTCGTACTGCCATGGCGTGCGGGGAGAAGGCGGCCGTGGCGCCGATCTCACCACGGGCCGTTATCGCGCCGGTGGCACCGATGCCGAACTTTTCAGCACCATTCGGAATGGCCTGCGCGGCACGGAGATGCCGGCTTCGCGCGCCTCCGACGATGACATCTGGCGCATGACCGCGTTTGTCAAGGGTCTGGCGGCGGCCACCACGGCCGCCCGCGCCGAAAAGGGCGATGCAGCCGCCGGCCGGACTGTCTATGACGCACACGGCTGCGCCCAGTGCCATCTTGTGAACGGTGAAGGCGGCAGCCTGGGTCCGAATCTCACCACGGTGGGCCGCCGGCGTGGCGTGGCGCACCTGGAAGAGGCGCTCACGCGGCCCGAGGCGGATATCGGCATCGAATACCGGGGTGTGCGCGCCATCACAGCCGATGGCCGCGAGATCGCAGGCGTCCGTTTGAACGAAGACGACATCTCGATTCAGTTGCGCGTGGCCGGCGATGGCATACGGTCTTTCCTGAAAGAAAGCCTGCGGGAGATTCGCCGCGACCGGCCCTCGCTGATGCCGGCCTATCAGAACCTGCCGCGCAAGCAGTTGGAGGATCTTGTGGCTTACCTCAGCAGCCTGCGGAGCGATCCATGAACCCGCGTTACTTTGGCCTAATCTGGGCCTTGATCGGGCCTTTCGCCGTGTGCACGGCCTTTGCCCAGGGATTGCCGGTTACCTACGAACGGCTGCTCACTTCCAAATCCGAGCCGGGCAACTGGCTGATGTACTCGTCGAGTTACGACGGGTGGCGGTACAGCGGACTCAACCAGATCGACACGGCGAACGTCAACCGGCTGCGCGTGAAGTGGCTTTATCAGGCGCGGACGCTTGAGAAGTTCGAGACCACGCCGCTGGTGGTGGACGGCATCATGTATCTCACCAGGCCCGAGAACGATGTGGTGGCACTGGATGCGGCAACCGGCCGCACATTATGGACCTATAGCCATCGCAACCCGCCGCGCACGTTCAACTGCTGCGGCAACGTCAACCGGGGGCTGGCCGTTTCCGGCACGCGGCTCATCATGAGCACGCTCGATATGCACGTGCTGGCGCTGGACGCCCGCACGGGCCGCGAACTCTGGAAGACCCGCATGTTCGACTACACGGCGGCCGGCGGATACGCGGCGCCCGGTGCGCCGCTGGCGCTGAAGGATAAGGTAATTGTCGGCATGGCAGGCGGCGAGCGCGGAGTGAGCGGCTTTCTCGACGCTTATGACATTGCCACCGGGAAGCACTTGTGGAGGTTCAACACCATTCCTCAGCCGGGCGAGGCCAATTTCGGCACCTGGGCAGGCGACTCATGGAAGACGGGCGGCGCCTCCACCTGGAACACGGGTGCTTTCGACCCGGACTTGAACCTGCTCTACTGGGGCACCAGCAATCCATGGCCGGATTACAACGGCGACTTCCGCAAGGGTGATAACCTCTATTCCTGCTCCGTGCTGGCGCTGGATGCGGACACCGGGAAACTGCGCTGGTACTACCAGTTCACCCCGCACGACCTGCACGACTGGGATTCGACGCAGATCCCCATTCTTGTCGACAAGCCTGTCGCGGGCAAGCCGCGCAAACTGGTTGTGTGGCCCAACCGCAACGGATTCTTCTATGCCCTGGACCGGGTGACTGGCGAGTTCCTCTTCGCCAAGGCGTTCGTCAAGCAGACCTGGGTGGAAGGCTTCGACGCCAAAGGGCGCCCGCTGCTCAATCCAGGGAACGAACCCACGCCGGAAGGCAACGTCGAAACATGGCCGGGCGTGGACGGCGCGGCCAACTGGATGTCGCACAGCTACAGCCCGCGTACCGGGCTGGTTTACGTTTCGGCGCGCCAGGAGCGCCGTGTCTTCACCAAGACGGCGGAGCGTCATCCCACCACGGCCGCCGATGGCCCGGCGCCGGGCGCGTTTCGCAATTTCAGGCGTCCCAGGTTTGCGCCCGAGGAGAGCTGGGGTGAGGTGCAGGGCATCGACCCGTCGACGGGCGAGATCAAGTGGATGCACAAGATCCTGTCGCCGCCCTGGTCCGGCGTGATGGCCACGGCCGGCGATCTGGTGTTCGGGGGAACCCTTGAGGGCAATGTGTATGCACTCGACGCCCGCACCGGTGAACGCCTGTGGCGATTCCCGGGGAACGACCGGATCTACGCGAGCCCGATCAGCTTCCTGGCGAACGGCCGCCAGCATGTTTCAATGCCGGTGGGCGATGTGCTGATCACGTTCACACTGGACGGCCAGTAGCCGCCGGCTCACGGCTTTTCCAGCATTTGGAGGGCTCGGCGCACCACCGGGTCCCGGTGCGCCTCAACCTCATCGCCTCTTGCCACGCCCAGCGTCTGATTGAGGATCTCCTGCGTGAGGCGGCTTTCCACCCACGGCCTCTCCGCCGTCCACTCGCCCACGCCCGGCTGAATGTTGCGCCGGGCCAGGAAGCCTTGAAATTCGTCGAGCAGGCCGGGGGTCACCTCGAAATTCTCCCGCACTGTTCCGCCGCGCGATCTGGCGTACTCTGTCGCGAACTCTGTGAAGGAAGCCGTCGCCTCCACCGCAAGGCGCAAACGGGTTGACGCTTCCGGCAGCACGCGGATATCGGGCACGATACCCGCTTCGCCGCCTTCGGTTGCGATCTGCGCCTCCTTGAGCGGCCGTTGGATATTGCGGCCGTTCGGGGTGTAGTAGAACGCGGTGGTGAGCGCCAGGCCATTGTTCGACGACAGTGGATACACGCTCTGCACCAGCCCTTTGCCGAAGCTCTGCTCGCCGAGCACCACCGCGCGCTTGTGATCCTGCAGCGCGCCCGCCACCACTTCCGCCGCGCTGGCCGACTTCGCATTCAGCAGCACCGCCACTGGAAACCCGTACTGTTCGAAAGCCTTGGGCACCGTGATATCTTCTTCCTTCTTCGAACGGCCGCGGACGCTGACAATCTTGGTGCCCGGCGCCAGGAACATGGAGCATGTCTCGAAGGCCGCGCGCAGCACTCCGCCCGGGTTGTTTCGCAGGTCGAGCACCAGCCCCTTCAGGCTTGATGCTCCCAGCTTGTCGATGGCGTCCTTGATCTCGCGCCCGGTTCCTGCCTCGAAACTGCCCACGCGCAGGTAGACAACTCCGGGAGCCACCAGGAAGCTTCGCTCCACGCTGGGGGCATCCATGATCGCCGGTGTCAACTGGAAACTCAGCAGACGCGGGCTGTTGGGCCGGCGTACCATCAACTGAGCCTCCCGCTGCCGCGATTCGGTGAGCAGTTGAATCAACTGATCGGTATCCAGGCGGTTCAGCGCGATGTTATTGATGGCGATGATCTCGTCGCCGGGCGCCAGACCAGCCCGCTGGCTTGGCGATCCGGGCATTGTCTGCAGGAACAGCACGCGGCCGGGCAGCACTGAGACGACGCTCCCGAATCCCTTCCGTGTGGAGGTCTCCAGTTCCCGCAACTGTTCGAACTGCTGCTGGTCGAAGAATACGCTGTGCGGATCCAGCCGCCTGAGCATGCCGGGAACTACACCGCCGTAGAAGGCCTGCTCGGAAGCCACCGGGTCCGCCGCCTCGCGCTCAACCGTGGCGTACAACTCCACCACACGCTTCACCAGCGCGTCCAAATCCTCCGTCTGGGCCAGGAGAGGCGCGCACAGAAGCCAGGGCGTGAGGCGGGACAGCATCCTTAACGCTCGTAGGCGGTGCTTTGCCGCTCGGCATGCCGCGCCAGGGCCAGTTCGATCAGACGGTCGAGCAAGGCCGCGTACGGCACGCCCGAGTACTCCCACATCTTGGGATACATGCTGATGGACGTGAAGCCTGGAATGGTGTTCACTTCGTTGACGTAGAACTGCCCGGTGGCCTCCTCCAAAAGAAAGTCAACCCGGGACATGCCTTCGCATTCGAGCGCCTGATAGGCTTCAACCGCCAGGCGCCGGATCTCCGCCGTCTGCTCGTCGCTCAGCCGGGCCGGCAGCTCGATCCGGGCCTGGTCCAGCAGGTACTTGTCCTCGTAGTCGTAGAACTCGCGCGACGGCAGCACCTCGCAGGGCGCCGCCGCCACGGGCGATTCGTTCCCCAGCACGCTGCATTCGAACTCCCGCCCGGCGATGCCGCGTTCCACGATGATCTTCCGGTCGAAGCGCGCCGCGAACTCGAGCGCGGCGGCCAGCCCTGGACGCTCCTTCACCTTCGTGATGCCTACCGAGGATCCCAGGTTTGCCGGCTTGACGAACACCGGAAACGGCAGATCCACGGCCCCTGCGTCCAGCGCCCCGCGCTGCAGCACGGCGTACTCCACCACCGGAATCCCGCGTTCCAGGCAAAGACGCTTCATCACGTCCTTGTCCATGGCGTTCGCCGAGGCCATCACGCCGGGGCCGACATAGGGAAGCCCGGCCAGTTCCAGCAGACCCTGCACCGTGCCGTCCTCGCCAAAGGTGCCGTGAAGGACCGGGAAGACGACATCGATTCCGGCGTTGGCGCCAGGTTGAGGAAGGATGGGGCCCGGGTCCCAGACGCCCTGTTTCGAAATGAAGTAACGTTTAACTTCGTATCGCGCCGGGTCCAGCGCTCGGATGATGGATTCGGCGCTGCGCAGCGAAATCTCATGTTCGCCGCTCCTGCCGCCACACAGTACCGCCACTCGGATCATAAGATTCTCTTCCCCAGCGCCGAGGCTACCAGTTCCACCGCCAGCAGCGCCGTGCGGTTGGCTTCATCGAGCACTGGATTCACTTCCACCACATCCATTGATACCAGTGAACCCGCGTCGGCGATGGTCTCCATCGCCAGGTGGGCTTCGCGATACGTGACGCCGCCGCGCACGGGGGTCCCGACGCCGGGCGCTTCGGCGGGGTCCAGCGCATCCATATCCAATGAGACGTGCACGCCCGCGGTTCCGTCACCGGCCACGCGCAGGGCGTCCGCCATCACCGCGCGCATTCCGCGCTCGTCGATATCGCGCATGGTGAACACGTGGACTCCCGAGTCTTTCACCACGCCCCGTTCAAGGGCATCGACATCGCGCACGCCCACCAGCGCCACATTCCGTGCCCGAACCACGGGCGCGAACCCTCGCAAGTGGGTCAGTTCAACGGGACCATGGCCGATCAGGCTCGCCAGTGGCATCCCATGGACGTTGCCGCTGGGCGATGTTTCCGGCGTATTCATGTCCGTGTGGGCGTCGATCCACACCACACCCAGGCGTTCGCCACGGGTGCGCAGCGCGGCGGCCACGCCGGCCACGGACCCGGCCGCGATCGAATGGTCGCCACCCAGCACCAGCGGCAGGCGGCCTTCTTTCGCCGCGTGCTCCACCAGGGCAGCCAGGGCCGCGCAGACCTCGGCGATGGGTTCCAGGTAACGGGCGCGGTCCTCTCCGGGTGGCAGGCTTTCGGGCTGCCGTACGGCCAGGTTCCCCAAATCCTCCAACTGGTAACCCAACTCGGCAATGCGCGCGTTGAGCCGCGCCACACGAAGCGCCGACGGCCCCATGTCCACACCGCGCCGTCCTGACCCCATGTCGAGCGGCACGCCCACCACCGAAATGCGCCTGGCCGGCATCGTCCCTACGGCCTCGTGCGATACAGCATGCGCGGGAACGCGATCGCCTCCCTGATGTGTTCCAAGCCGCACATCCACGCCGTGAAGCGTTCAACGCCCATGCCGAATCCAGCATGCGGAACCGAACCAAACTTGCGCAGATCGATGTACCAGTTAAACGCCTCCCGCGGGAGATGGTGCTCATCGATGCGGCGCAGCAGCAGGTCCAGGTCATGAATCCGCTGGCCTCCGCCGATGATTTCGCCGTAGCCTTCCGGGGCCAGCACGTCCACGCCCAGCACAACGTCATGGCGTGCCTCATCCGGCTGGAAGTAGAAAGCCTTGAAGGTGGCGGGGAAACGGTCCACCATCACCGGGCGGTCCATCTCCTGCGTCAGGATCGTTTCATCGGTGCCGCCGAAGTCGCCGCCCCACTGAATCTCACTGCCCCTGGACTGCAGGATCTTCACAGCGTCGTCGTAGCTCATGCGGTGGAAGGGCGCGCGGATGGATTCCAGCTTTGACACGTCGCGCTCCAGCACCTTCAGTTCCTCGCGCCGGTTCTCAAGCACCCGGCCCACGATGAACACCACCATCTGTTCGGCCACCTGCTTGACGTCTTCGAGCGTGGCATAAGCCATCTCAGGCTCCACCATCCAGAACTCAGTCAGGTGCCGGCGGGTTTTGGATTTTTCAGCGCGGAAGGTCGGGCCGAAGCAGTACACCTTGCCGTGCGCCATGACGTTAGCTTCGTTGTAGAGCTGGCCGCTCTGGGTGAGATACACCTTCTCGTCTTCGAAATAGTCCACTTCGAACAGCGTGGTTGTCCCTTCGCATGCCGCCGGTGTGAAGATGGGCGTGTCCACGTTGAGGAAGCCGTTCGAGTCGAAGAAATCGCGGATCGCCTTGATCACCTCGTGCCGCACGCGCAGGATGGCATGCTGCCTCTTGCTGCGCAGCCACAGGTGGCGGTGGTCCATCAGGAAGTCGATGCCGTGATCCTTGGGCGTGATCGGGTAAGGGTCCGTTTCCGGGACGCGCTGGAGGATCTCGGCACTCTCAACATCCATTTCCACGCCGCCTGGCGCGCGTTCCTCCGCCCGCAGTTTCCCGCGAATCACCAGCGAGGATTCCTGCGTGAGACTCCGCAGGGATTCGAACAGGGTCTCATCCAGGCTCGCCTTCACGGCCACGCACTGCATGATTCCGCTGCCGTCGCGAACCAGCGGAAAGCAGATCTTGCCGCTCCGGCGAAGGTTGTATAGCCAGCCGGCCACCTCCACGGATTCCCCCGCGTGATGCCGCGCGTCGCTGATTCTAATCCTCTGCACGAATCGCCTCCAGTTTTTCGAACACCTCGCAAGCCCGTTCGATCGGATTGGTCACGCCGGGAGCCTCTTTCAACTCCAGGAGGAGCGGAAACTGGCCCGGCGGGCAGGCGCGGAACAGCGCCATGGTCTCCCGCCAGTCGATGGTTCCTCCCTCGGCCAGCATGGGGAACAGATGGGTGTCGCTCTTGCCATCGTTGTCATGGACGTGCAGGGAGCGCACGCGATGCTTCATCAGGTCCCAGGCTGTTTTCACTCCTTCCATGATGTTGGCGTGGCCGGTGTCAAAGACAAAGCCCAACTCCATGTGCGTGATCTCCAGGAAGTAGAGCAGCCGCTCGGCTGAAGACAGCGCGTTCGGAATGTTCTCGAGCAGAATCTCCACGCCGCGCTGCCGCGCAAAGAGTGAGAGTTCTTCCAGGCAGGTGAACGCGGCGTCCAGCTTTCTCTCGTCGAACTCCTCGGCGCCCACGCCGATGTGCTGGATCAGGTAGCGGAACGGCACGGTCTCAGCCACTTCGATGGCGCGCTTGATCTCATCCACCATGGCCACACGCTTCGCCTTCACCGGTTCGGTGAGCGTGATCACGGCATTGGGGCCCGTTTTGCCCCAGCAGTCGTCGTTGTACATCGGCGAATGGAGCGAGTGCAGGCGCAGCTGGGAGTCCGCGAACCAGTGGCCCAGTTCCCGAACCTGCGCCCGGTCGCGATAGTCCAGATGCTGGCGGGCGCAGAACACTTCCACGGCGGGAATGTCCGCCCGCCGGATCCTTTCCAGCCAGACCGTGGTCAGACGGTGGTTGACGAACAGATGCGTCGAAAGTACGTGATCCATGAACCTTCCGCTAGTAACCCGCGGCCTTCCCATGTGCCCGCCGGTCCGTACCTCCGGCGAGCCAGCGATCCTTGCCGCGCCCTTCCACGATGATCGCCTCCACCAGCGCCACGCCCGTTGTGTTCGTCTCCACATCGTGGCCGCGCTGGCGGAGAAGCTCGATGGTGTCCGGCGAGAATCCACGCTCCGTGTAGAGTTTGTCCGGCTTCCACTGGTGGTGGAAACGCGGCTGATCGATCGCTTCCTGCGCGTTCATTCCGTAGTCGGCCGCATTGAGGATCACCTGCATAACGCCGGTGATGATCCGCGACCCGCCCGGCGCCCCCACCACCATGAAAAGCTCACCGCCGCGCGTGATGATAGTTGGCGTCATGGAGGAAAGAGGCGTCTTTCGCGGCGCGATGGCGTTTGCTTCACCTCCCACCAGTCCGAAAAGGTTGGGGTGTCCCGGCTTCACCGAGAAGTCGTCCATTTCGTTGTTCAGCAGGAATCCCAAGCCCGGCACAGTGACACCGGAGCCGTAGCCGCCATTCAGCGTATAGGTGAGGGCCACGGCGTTGCCTTCCGCATCCACGATGGAAAAATGCGTTGTCTCCGCACTCTCCTCACGCGCCGGCGAGCCGGGTTTCCATTGGTCACTCGGCGTCGCCCGGTGCGGGTCGATCGATTCGCGAATCCTGGCGAGGTAGCTCTTCGAGATCAGCCCGGTTACCGGGACCTTGTAGAAGTCCGGATCGCCCAGGTGCTCGCTGCGATCCGCATAGAATCGCCGCATCGTCTCGGCCACCAGATGCGTCGCCGCCGCCGACCCCGCCCCGTGCTTTTCGAATCCCAGACCTTCGAGCACGCCCATCATCTGCAGCAGACCCACGCCACCCGAACTGGGCGGGGGCGCGGTGAGGATCTGGTAGCCCTTGTAGGTCCCCAGGAGCGGTGTCCTCTCGATCGCCTTGTAATCTTTGAGATCCGCCGCCGTGATCAGGCCGCCGTGCCGGGCCATCGCCGCCGCGAAGCGCTCCGCGACCGGCCCTTCATAGAATCCTCGCGCGCCATCCCTGGCGATCCGTTCCAGGGTGGCGCCCAGCTCAGGTTGCTTGAACCGCTCTCCCGCCTCCCAATAAGCGCCATTCTTTTGAAAGATCCGTCGCGACTCCTCAAATTCAGCCAGCCGCTTCGCGCGGCGCAGCGATTCAGCCAGTGCGTAGCTCACCACGAAGCCATCGCGCGCCAGACCCACTGCCGGAGCCACCAATTCCGCCCACCCGCGCCTGCCCAGCTTCTTGTGCGCCATTTCCAGGCCGCGGGCCGTGCCGGGCACACCCGATGCGCGCCAGCCCTGCAGGCTATCACCGGTCGGTTTGCCTGCGGCGTCCAGGTACATGTCGCGGGTCGCCTTTTCGGGGGCTCGCTCGCGGAAATCGATAAATGCCGTGCGCCCATCGGCCATCCGGGCCAGCAGGAAGCCGCCGCCACCCAGATTCCCCGCCGTGGGATGAGTCACTGCAAGGGCAAACGCCACGGCCACGGCGGCATCCACGGCGTTGCCGCCGGCCTTCAGTACACTCACGCCGGCATCGGTGGCATGCGGTTCCTGCGCCACCACCATGGCATTGCGTGCCCGAACGGGATGCCGCGCCTGCGCTGCCGACACCACCGCCACAACCAGACAAAAATAGCGTGCGTATTTCACTTGGGGCCCCGGTACGATTGTACAATTCCCCCTTTCAGCACTCCAAAGGAGCGGGCTGAGGGAAGGGGAGCAGCCGAAGGGTCAGAACCGGGCAGGCCGTACCAGCGCATCGACATTGTGGCTGGCGTACAGCTCATTGGCCACCTTGCTGGCCGACTCCCATGTTCCAAAAGGACCCAGGCGCACGACATGCCAGGTACGCTGGCGGGCATCCGTCCGTCCGGTCACTGTCGCGTCGTATCCTTTGTCCTGCAGCAGCCGGGCCAGACGTTCCGCGTTGGCCTTCTCCGAATACGATCCGGCCTGTACCGCCAGTTGCAGCGCCGGTTCGGTGGTTGAACCGTCCACGGTGGGCGCGGGCCTGGCGGAAGCGGTGGCCGCCGGCTGAGGCGCGGGGGCGGCTGGCGCCGGAGCGGCTGTGGAGGCTGGAGCGGGCGCTTCTTGTGGAGCGGGAGTTGGGGGAGCGGCGGCCGGCGGCGTCACCGGAGCCGCGGCCTTGGCTGCGACGCTCGACTTCCGCGGCGCCGGCGTCTGGACCTTGGCCAGGGGCGTGCTGGGGTAGATCATGAGCCCGGTCGCCACGCCCGCTCCGAAAGCGAACAGAACGCCGCCTCCGGAAAGTCCAACCAGGGTCCAAAGCCGCGATTTGGCAATGGCGAATTCATAAAGACCGCTCATGGAACCTCCACCGTTACCTGACCAGGATTCACAATCTGGATCACTCCCGCCCAGGCACACATCAGTTTTGAAGAATTGTTCAGCGCCGGCATGTTCGCAATCAACACCGTGGGTGAGCCGGGAGCCCAGGGCGCCGGAATCACCGGCACGCATGGCATGGGTGTCAGTGCACCCATGGCGGCAGCCGTGGCCGACGCCACCGCGGGGTTCGCCAGGGAAGAGCACACGCCGAACGGTGGAATGTTCACAATCGGTTTGTTGTCCATGATGTTGGCGTCGGGTGTTCCGGTGAGCACTTTGTTGGCGGGCAGTACCACCAGCGTGGATGGCGCGGCGCCGAAACTGCACTGCATTGTCGCTCCCATGCACACAAGCTGTCCCATAACCGAGTCCGATTGTACCTCGTCAGTTGATCTTCACCAGGCCGCCCTTCACCGTGAGCATGCCGCCGCCGTCCACGGTCTGCGAGGCGCTTGCCTTGTTCGTCATGTTGGCCCGGGCTTCGTTCGTCAGGTCGGTGCCCGCCTTGTTCGTCAGTGCCGTCCCGGCTTCATTGTCGAAGGTGGTGCCCGCCTTGATGCTTACGGAACCCGAGGCCTCAATCGAAATGTTGCCTTTCACCTTCAGCGTGAAATTGCCCGTCACGTCCGCCGCGTAGTCCGCGCCATTGGTGCGGGTCTCGTTGCCCTCCACGTTGATGTCGCGGGTGCCCTTCACTTTATTCCGCATCCGCGCCGTCGAGCGAGTGCAAGCGGGCGAGAGTCCAGAGGTGGTGATCCAGGCACTGGGTTTTGCCCGGGCCTGCATCTACAACTGGCTTGCAGCCTACCGGGCAGGGGGATGGGGAGC
>VFZY01000070.1 GCA_016870915.1 Acidobacteriota bacterium
GCAAAACCGTGGGAGCCGGAGGGAGCCCGTTCTTGTTGCGAGTCTGAGAATTCACGCTGATTCCTATTCTCGCCCTGCTCAGTAATTAAGGCCAGGGGAGTTGTCTCAGCTATGTTGGCACGGAGGGATGCGTCAAGAGTGATTCGTATCGGAGTCATTCGTATCGTTGCGTGCGTATCAATTTGAATCAGTTTGTGCAACACATCGAAAGTGCCATCCTGCATCCTATCCTACGTACCAGTCATCATTACGTCCGGACCAGCAGCGACCGGTGAAACGGAATCGTCTGGGTACTCCCCGGCAAGCGCTGTCCACTGTCTGGCGGGCGCGTTCGCGGACACGAGTGGCGCGATCGGGCCTGAGTTGATGTTTCAGGCGATTCACCGGTCGTGAACGATGTCACTGCGTCTTGGTCAGTGCACCTGACCGGCGCTGTGCAATTCACGATGAAGGCCGAGGAAGAGCGCCAAGCCTTCATCGATCGCGGCGATCTCGGTGGGCTCAAGTTCGCCGAAGGCACGGCGGACCCTCCTCTTGTCGATGGATCGGAGGTGATCGATCAGTGCGAACGACTGTTTCGCGAGGCCACTCTTTCCGGGCGAGAGCGAAGGGTAGAGAAGTCCCTCTCCCGGGGTTCCCGTGACGGGCACCACACAAACGAGTGGGAAGCGCTGGTCACCCGTGACTTCGGGATCACTGACGATGATGCAGGGCCTCACGCCGCGTTGTTCGTGCCCGACCGTGGGATCGAGTTCGACGATCACGACGGTACCGCGGCCGATCCTCACGCCAGATCCTGTACCCAGCCTTCACCGGGCACCCAGCGGACTGCCTTCCCGGCACTGCTGACCACGAGTGCTTCCCCATCTTCCTCGGGCAGGCCGCGAATCCATTCTTCAAAACCCTGGTCCACAAGTTGCGTGGCTTCGGGATGGGGATTCTCCAATGACCGCCTAAGCTCCGCGCGCCGAAGGCGCTCAATTTCCCGTCGCACGGCCTCCACGACGAACTTGCTCCGGTTCTTCTCCAGGCGGTCGATGTCCCTGAGGAGGTCGCCGGGCAGACTCACGGTCACTCGCTCTATGCCGGGCATTTCATACTCTGAGTATGATCATACCATGAGAGGCATGAGAAAACGCGCAGATTCGCTTCATCGATACTTCGCGGCCAGGTGTTTCCCATATCCGGTGAGATCCGCTCTCGCCAGTGAGCCGCGAAGGGAACGCAGAAGGGGAGCGTCTCGCCGTGGTGGAGTAGCCGGCTCGGCAACCGCTTCAAGGTTGGCCTCGACGATTTGCGATGGGGCGAGACCGCGCTTCGCGTAACGCTTGGCACCGAATTTCACTCGATCATCCACGCTCAGAGTCAGCTTGGGCATGTATAGGTATCATGACGCACTGTTCGTGGGTGGCGCTGGTCTCGGTGGCGGACGTCCAGCGATAGGAATTATATTGTTATTACAATGCGGCCCTTGCATGTGAGCATCCGGAAGATTGGCAACTCTCAGGGGGTTGTCATCCCCAGGCCATTCCTTGTGCAAGTGGGTCTGGACAGCGAAACGGGTGCGGAGATGACGGTGGAGGCAGGTGCACTCGTACTGCGAAGGCCCGCTGGTCCGGCTCGAGCGGGCTGGGCGGAGGCAGCGCGGAGAATTGCCGAAGCCGGTGACGACGCACTCGTGATGGGCGAATTCGGCAATGCGGAGGATGCGGAGATGGTCTGGTGAGGCACGTGAAGATCTGGCTGGTGAACCTCTATCCCACCGTAAGAAGCGAGATCAGGTAGGCGCGGCCCTGCGTGGTGTTATCACAGCCCGAAATGCACGATCATCTGCGCACGGCCACGCACGCGGGCCGGAGGGGACTGATTCTGCTCGACCAGATTCGAGCCGTCGACAAGACACGGCTGGGGAGAAGCTGGGTGCGGTCCCGGCGAAGACGCTTGCCGCCACATTGGGGACCCTTCGAGAGGTTTTCGCGGAGTAGATTCCTTGCGTACAGATTCCGCAGGGTTGTGAGCCGGCCATCCAAGAGAGGCCAGGTTCGGCGATAATGGAGCAGAGAGTAACCGTGAGTATGACCGTCGAAGTCCCGATCCCAGATGACCTGATGCCCCGGCTTGAGCAGAGAGCCCGGAGCGCAGGGCTGGACCGCGAACAGTACGTTTGCGCCCTTGTCTCCCGTGACTTGGCCGGCCCGAGAACGTTCGACGAGATCTTAGGCGGCTTTCGCGAAGAGATCGCAGCCAGCGGCATATCGGACTCAGAGCTGGATCAACTATTTGATTCGGCCCGGAAGGATTCGCTCGCCGAACGCAGGAACTACCTCTCGAAGTAGCCCATGTCCAGACATCGGCCGCGCGTGGTGTTCGACTGCATGATCTTTCTGCAGGCGGCTGCTCGACGAGCGAGTCCATCCGGCGCCTGCCTTGCCCTGGCCGAACAGGGTCTCCTTGAACGCTACGTCAGCCCCGCGATCCTCGCTGAAATCCAGGACGTCGTCAGCCGGCCTCAAGTTCGGACCAAATTCCGGCAACTGACGGACGATGTAGCCGCCGAGTTCGTCGCCCGAATCGAACGAGTCGCCGTCCGCGTGGACGAAGCCGGAACCAGCATCACCTTGGCTCGCGATCCCAAGGACGAGCCGTACCTCAATCTTGCCGTCCATGTTGGGGCCGATTTTCTTGTGTCGCGTGATCGCGATCTTCTCGAAAGCACCTACGCCACCGGCAAGACGCTGCCGGAGGTGCGGATCGTCGACCCGGTCGAGTTCCTGGCCGCGGTCCGCCCGCAGCTTGGAAACAGTTCCTAAGTTTGCCCCAGGATGGATTTTGTAGCGTGTGAGCCGGAGGTCAGGCGTGGGCGGCCTGGCCGTTGGCGGAGAGTTCCTTGACCAGGCTTTGGACGAAGGTCTTGGCGTCTCCGAAGAGCATGAGGGTCTTGTCGAGGTAATAGAGATCGTTGTCGATGCCGGCGAAGCCGGGGCTCATGCCTCGCTTGATGATCATGACCATGCGGGCTTTGTGGGCTTCGAGGATGGGCATGCCGGCGATGGGGCTGGTGGGGTCGGTTTGGGCGGCGGGGTTGACGACGTCGTTGGCTCCGATGACGAGGGCGACGTCGGCGACGGGGAACTCGCCGTTGATCTCATCCATCTCGATGAGTTTGTCGTAGGGGACGTCGGCTTCGGCAAGCAGAACGTTCATGTGGCCGGGCATGCGGCCGGCGACGGGGTGGATGGCGAACCTCACTTCGACGCCGCGGCGGGTGAGAATGTCGTGCAGTTCCCGCAACTGGTGCTGGGCCTGGGCGATGGCCATGCCGTAGCCGGGGATGATGATGACGGAGCGCGCGGCGTCGAGCACCTGGGCGGCTTCCTCGGCGCTGGCCGAGCGGTAGGGCCGGGCCGCGGCCGCGGCGCCGGTGGCCTGAACCTGGCCGAAGGCGCCGAAGAGCACGTTGGTGAACGAGCGGTTCATGGCCCGGCACATGATGATGGAAAGGATCAACCCGCTGGCTCCATCGAGCGCGCCGGCGATGATGAGCATCTTGTTGTTGAGGACGAAGCCCATGGCGCTGGCGCTCAAGCCGGCATAGGAGTTGAGCAGCGCGATGACCGTGGGCATGTCGGCACCGCCGATGGGGATGATCAGCAGCACGCCGAAGATCATGGCGAGGGCGGCGAAGATGGGGAAGAGCCAGGTTTGGGTGGGGTCGATGACCAGCCAAACGCCGATGGCAATCGCCAGAGCGAGAAGGCCGAGGTTCACGATGTTCTGGCCTTTATAGGTGATGGGGCGGGTGGGCAGAATCTCGTGGAGCTTACCGAAGGCCATGAGAGCGGCGGTCATGGTGAGGAAGCCGAGGAGGGTTTCGAGCACGAGCGCGGCCATGGTGAAGCCGCCCTGGGGGTGCTTGTAGAACTCGGCTGTACCGATGAGGGCGGTGGCGAGCGCACCGCAGGAGTGGGAAATGGCGGTGCGCTGCGGGACGGCGGTCATCGGCATGAGCACGGCCAGCGGCACACCGATGGCGGAACCGATGAAGAAAGCGATGAGGATCCACTGGTATTCGACGACATCGAAGCGGAGGAGCGTGCCCACGACGGCGAGCAGCATACCCACGGCGCCGGCGAGTACGCCGAGGCGGGCCGTCTTTGGCGAACTCATCCATTTGAGGGCAAGAATGAAGCCGGCGGCGGCGAGAAGGTAGAGATAAGGGAGAATTTCCTGCAGCATGGCGGCTTAGCGCTTGGCGCCCTCGCGTTTCTTGAACATTCGGAGCATACGGTCCGTGATGAGGTAGCCGCCGACAACGTTGGTGGTGGCGGCGACGACGGCGATGAAGCCGAGGGTGCGGGTGAGCGGTGAGGCGTCGGCCGCGCCGGTGATCAGGATGGCGCCGACCACCGAGATGGCGGAGATGGCGCTGGTGAGAGACATGAGCGGGGTGTGCAGAAGCACGCTGACGCCGCGGATGAGCTGGAAGCCGAGGAAGGCGGCGAGCATGAAGACGTAGAGCTCGAATTCGTAGTTTCTCATTGATTACCTTCACTTCCTGACGGGCCCGCGGCCACGGTGGCTACGGAGAGGCCCGCGCTTTCGCGCACGCGCGGATGAACGATCTGGCCCTGGTGGGTGACGAGACTGCCGGCGACGATTTCGTCGGCGAGATTCAGATTCAATGTACCATCCTTGACCAGAAGCTTGAGGAACGCGGTGATGTTGGTGGCGTACATCTGGCTGGCGTGGAAGGGGATGGTGGAGGGCAGATTGAGGGGTCCGGCGATGGTTACGCCCTGATGGATGTAGGTTTCGCCGGGGCGGGTGAGTTCGCAGTTGCCGCCGCGCTCGGCGGCGATGTCGACGATGACGGAGCCGGGGGCCATGGCTTCGGCCATGGCGGCGGTGACGAGGGTGGGAGCTTTCCGGCCGGGCACGGCGGCGGTGGTGATGACGACATCCTGCTCCCGGATGACTTCGGTGAGGAGTTCGCGCTGGCGGCGGTAGAAATCCTCGCCCATGGCTTTGGCGTAGCCTCCCTGATCTTGAGACGCGCCGGCTTCGATTTTGAGTGCGACGAACTTGGCGCCGACGGATTCGGCCTGCTCGCGGGCGGCATCGCGGATGTCGTAGGCGGAGACAACGGCGCCGAGGCGGCGGGCGGTAGCGATGGCCTGGAGACCGGCAACGCCGGCGCCGAGGACGAAGACGCGGGCCGGGGTGATGGTGCCGGCGGCCGTCATGAGCATGGGAAACATCTTGGGCAATGTGGTGGCGGCGATGAGGACCGCCTGGTAGCCGGCGATGGTGGCCATGGAGGAGAGGGCGTCCATGGCCTGGGCCCGGGTGATGCGCGGAACGAGCTCCATGGAGATGAGGGAGGCCCCGGTGGCGGCGGTGGCGGCGTCCTCTTCGAGGGCCGTGAGAGGCTCGGCGAAGCCGATGACGAGTTGGCCGGAGCGCATGAGCGGGAGGTCGGCGCGGCCGGCCTGGGGGTTGGCGCCGAGGGCGCGGACCTGCACGATGATGTCCGACTGGGCGAAGACGTTGTTGCGGGAGCCGATGGCGGCTCCGCGCGCCCGATAGGCGGCGTCGTCGAAGCCCGAGGCGAGGCCGGCGCCGGATTCAATCAGGATGTGCACACCGCACTTGGCGAGCGCGTCGATGGACTTCGGTATTAGTGCGACTCTACGTTCCCCCGGAAAGGTTTCCGCAGGGACTCCTACAGTGATGGCCACTCGGCACTCCGTTCTGTTCGATTTGATTTTGCCATTCGAGCGGGCGCCGGGACATGAATCCAGCGCGGCGCCGGTTCTAGAACTGGCGGCTTCAGGTCTATTTTATGTCTTTCGAGAAGCGAAAGGCCCCTGGGGCCCGAAAGTTTTTACTTTCGTGCCACCAGGGGCCTCGGGACGCCGGGTTGAGCGCGGTTTAGAAGCGGATCTTCAGACCGAACTGCTGGATGCGCATGGCTGTGCGGAGGCCACGGATTTCGCCGTCGCGGGTTCCGTCGGGGGTGACGACGGAGGGGCTTGAGAAGCTGATTCCGTTGGGGTCGCCAAACCAGGGCGTGTTGGTGAAGTTGAAGGCTTCCCAACGGAACTGGAGGTTGACGCCTTCGGTGAGGCGGAAGTTCTTGTACATGGAGAAGTCGAAGTTCCGCTGGCCGGTTCCACGAAGCTGGTTATAACCGGCGCTGCCCAAGTGGCAGAGTTCGGGACGCGCGGCGATCTGGCAGGTGACGCGCTGGTAGGCGCGGGTATTGAACCAGAGGCGGCGGCTGGGGCTGTCGAGTTCGGCCTGGCCGATGACATCCGGGCGGACGGAGCCATTGGGAAGAGCAAGGTCACCGGCGCCCTGGCCGACGGTGAAGGGGAAGCCCGAGGCGATGGTGAGGATGCCGTTGGCCTGCCAGCCACCGATGACGTAGCCGGCGAGACCGCGGAGGCTGTGCCCCGGGAGGTCATAGACAAAGTTGGCCACGGTTCGATGGGTCTGATCGAAGCGGAAGAGGCCACGGGAACCACGGCGGTCGCGCGGGTTCTGGAGGCTGGCGCCTTCCTGGCCGCCGTTTTCGCCGTCGCCGTGAGCCTTGGAGTAGGTGTAGGCGACGCCGTAGGTGAGGCCCTTGGACATGCGCTTGTCGAGCTTGACCTGGAGGCCGTGGTAGAAGGACTCGCCGAAGGAATCGATGTAGCGAATCCGGCCGACGCCCTGAACGCCGAGTTGGGGGTTGGCGGCGTCGAAGAATTCGGGGTAGGGACGGTTGGCCTGCTGGAACGTGGTGGCGGGGCGAATGGGGTCATTCCAGTTGATGACGGAGTTGCCCACGTTGCTGCCCTTGGCGCCGGCGTAGCCGACGGTGAGAGCGGTGTTCCAGGGGAGTTCACGCTGGAGGTCGAAGCTCCACTTCCAGACCTGGCCGTCCTTGTAGTCCGGCGGGAGGTAGAGAACGTCGATGGGCCGGATGGTGAGGGCGCCGCTGCCGCGGGTGAGGAACGGATCGTCGAGGGTGAGGATGTTCGAGCCCGGGGCGTAGCGCTGGGTCTGGATATTGAAGTTGGCTCCATTGGCGCCGGTGACGGGCGTGGTGCCCGCCGGTTGCATGGAGGTGAGGTAGACCTGGGAGCCGGCCTTGGGCGGCATGAGGTTAAAGATGGTCCAGGTATTGACGTGGTTGATGTTGTCGAACCAGCCGCCGCCCATGCGGAGGACCCATTTCTCGCTGGGACGATAGGCGATGCCGAAGCGGGGCATGAAGAACTTGAACTGCTGGCGGGTGAGCTTGAGCGCTCCTTCGGGGTTGACCTTTTCGGGGAAGACGGACGGAATCACCTGGCCGTTGGGTTTGGTGAAGCCCTTGCCGCGGCTGATGTTGGCGCCGAGTCCCGGGATGTCGAGGGTGCGCCAGAGACCTTGCGAGTCGACGGGGAAGCCGTTGTAATCGATGCGCAGGCCGAGGTTGATGGTGATCTTCTGACTGACCTTCCAGTCATCGTGCACATAGGCACCGAAGCGGTTGGCGCGGGGGAACGTCTTGGGGAGCCCTTCGGGCGTCTGGGTGGTGTTGGGACGGCCCATGAGGAAGCAGGCGAAGGCGTAGCCGCACTGGGCGCCGGAGAAGCCGAGGAGGCCCTCTTCAAGGTTGGCCGCGCCGCGCTCCATGGAGATGCGGTAATACTCGCCGCCGAACTTGAAGTTGTGCTTGCCCTTGAACCAGTTGAGGTGGTTACCGATCTGGATGGTGTCCATGTTGTCGTAACCGTTGCCGTTGGTGAGTTCCTGCAGGACGAAGGGCAGGCCGGTGAACTGGGGTATGCCGTGTTCACGCGGGGTGAGCTTGCGGTTGCCATCGGAGGGGATGCGCCACTGGCCGACGCCGAGCGCGTCCTGATCGAAGCTGGTGTTGTCGGTGCGCGGGTTGCGGGTGAGGTCGTTCGAGATGTTGAAGCCGACGCGGACCTCATTGATCAGTGAGGGATTGAAGGTGTGGATCCACTGAGTGGCGAGGTTCGAGACATCGGAATCGACGAAGACGGGGAGGTTGGGGTTGATGTGCTCGCGGGTGAGGCCGGAGCGATCCCAGGCGAGACGGCCGAAGATACGGTCCTTGTCGCTGAAGTTGTGATCGACGCGGGCGAAGTAGGTATTGACGTCGATGGGCTGGGGGACGGCGGCGCGGGCCGTGAAGTCCTGCGGGTCCTCCTGGATGAACTGGGCGCGGGGCACGTAGGTGTTGAGAACGTTGAGAGCGCCGCGGTGGATCTGGGAGGCCGGGATGGTGTTGTTGGGGATGGGCTGGCCGGTGACCGGATCATAGATAATGACCGGGTTGACGAAGCGGTTGTTGGCGGTGTAGCCGCGCTGGAGACGGCTGAAGTTGCCGGCGCGGAACTCATCGATGGGGAAGTTCTGGGTCTGGACAACGGCCTGGCGGGTGCGGCGCGCTTCGTAGTTGACGGCCCAGAAGGTCTTGTTCTTGCCGTTGTAGACCTTGGGGATGAGCACGGGGCCGCTGAGCACGAAGCCATACTGATTCTGGCGCAGGGTGTTCTTCTTGAGGCGGCCGGCCGAGGCGGGGCGCTCAAAGTTGAGGAAGTAGTTTTCAGCGTCGAAGACATCGTTGCGGAGGAAGTTGAAGAACGTTCCGTGGAGCTGGTTGGTGCCGCTCTTCATGGTGATGGTGACCTGGGCGCCGCCACCGAAGCCATATTCGGCGGAGTAGGCGTTGGTCTGGATCTTGAACTCTTCGATGGCCTCAATGGAGGGGACAAAGTTGGTGATGTGGATGCGGGGATCCTTGGCATCGACGCCGTCCAGGGAGACGACCTGGAAGGTCTCGCGCTGGCCGTTGGCGCTGACGGAGAAGCCCTGGCCGGGGATGGGGAAGCCGCCCGAGCCGTCGCCGCGGCCGGTGCGCTCACCATACTGGACGCCGGGGACGAGGACGGCGAGGTTCTGCATGTTGCGGCCGTTCAGCGGGAGTTCGATGATGCGGCGGTTCTCAATGACTGCGCCGACCGTGGCGTTCTCGGTATTGAGCAGGACGCCGGAGGCCTGGACTTCGACCGATTCGGCGACGTTGCCGACCTGAAGAACGAAGTCCTGGCGGACCTGGGCGGCGGTTTCCACACGGATGTTGCGGGCGATTTCGGTCTTGAACCCGGAGACTTCAACCTTGACGTCGTAGTTGCCGACCTGGACCAGCGGGAAGGTGTAGTTCCCGGTCTCATTGGTGTTGGTGGAGAGCGAAACGCCAGTCGCCACGTTTGTCATGGTGACTTTGCCGGCGGCGATGACGGCGCCGGTGGAGTCTGAGACCAAGCCCAGGATGGCTTGTGAAGTCGATTGGGCGAAGGCTGCGGTGGCCAGCAGTGCGCTCAATAACGGTAGTCTTTTCAGCAAGTTCATAATTCACCTCTCTTGTTGGATTTATGGGGCGTTCTGGTCGACGACTGCGTGAGACCTGCCCCTACCTAGGAACAGTATACCTCTATCGGGCCGATGGACTCTTCCCTCCCCTGTTCTATCGGCTGGCGTCGCGACGGGCGGTAGTGAGCCCGGGCGGGCGCCGTTCACGCCGCGGCGGGAGGCGGGCAGCGCGGTTTGTGTATCTGATACTATTTCCGGCAAGCCCTATGATGACTTCACTTGTGCTGCTGGCGGCCGCCAGCCTGTCCCAGAACTATGACCTGCTGATTCAGGGCGGGCATGTGATCGACCCGAAGAACGGGATCAACCGCAGGATGGATGTGGCGGTGAAGGGGGGGGAAGTGGCTCGGGTGGCGGAGTCGATTCCGGCGGCGGAAGCCCGGCGGGTGGCGAACGCGGCGGGACTGTATGTGACGCCGGGGCTGATCGACATCCACGTCCATGTGTATGCGGGCACGGGCGGGAAGGCGCTGACCGGGGATTCGAGTGTGTATCCGGACGGCTTTTCGTTCCGCACGGGCGTGACGACGATGGTGGATGCGGGAACGTCGGGATGGCGGAATTTTCCGGATTTCCGGCAGCGGGTGATTGACCGGGCTCAGACCCGGGTGCTGGCGCTGTTGAACATCGTTGGGGACGGGATGAGCCCGAAGGGCGAGGATGATGCGGCGAACATGGACCCGGATGCGACGGCGAGGATGGCGAAGGCCCATCCGGACGTGGTGGTGGGGTATAAGACGGCTCACTATGCGGGATCGGGGTGGCCGAGCATTGAGGGCGCGGTGAAGGCGGGGCGGATCACGGATTTGCCGGTGATGGTGGATTTTGGCTACGTGAACCATGAGCGGAACATCAACACGCTGTTCATGGACAAGCTGCGGCCGGGCGATATCTACACGCACTGCTACTCGACTCATCGTAACGAGTTACTGGACAACGGGACGCTGAATCCGGCGATGTGGGCGGGACGGAAGCGGGGGATCCTGTTCGATGTGGGCCATGGGGGCGGCAGTTTCTACTGGAACGTGGCGATTCCGGCGTTCAAGGAGAAGTTCTACCCCGATTCGATTTCAACCGATCTGCACACGGGCAGCATGAATGCCGGGATGAAGGATATGGCGACGACGATGTCGAAGGTGCTGGTGCTGGGGGTGCCACTGGCGGATGTGGTGAAGATGTCGACGTGGAATCCGGCGCGGCAGATCAAGCGGCCGCAGTTGGGGAATCTGGATGTGGGGGCGGAGGCCGATATCGCGGTTCTGCGGGTGGAGACGGGTAAGTTCGGGTATCTTGATTCGGCGGGGGCGCGGTATGACGGGGACCGGCGGATCTCGGCGGAGATGACGGTGCGGGCGGGGCGGGTGGTGTATGACTTGAATGGCCGGGCGGCGCCGGGGCATGCGACGTTCAAGTACCCGAAGAGGGAAGCGGCGCCCGCGGCGAAGAAGAAGTAGCGCGGGGGCAATATGGCCACATGTGGCTATATACTGAGAGCATGGAGACGGGAATTCGTGAGCTGAGGGACAACCTGAGCAAGTACATCCGGCGAATCGAGGCCGGGGAGCGAATCGTCGTCACGGCCCATGGGCGAGTTGTGGCCGAACTGGTACCACCCGGAGCCGGGCTGCCGCGGAGAATGAGCAAGTTCGAACTGATGATGTCATCCGGTGTCGTCACGCCGCCCGTCGAGGACGGCGACCCTCTGGAGGGCTGCGCCGAGATCCGGCTTCCTCCGGGCACGGCAACGGCCCTCATTGATGCTGACCGCGACGAAACGTGAGACAGTTCCGGGCGTGAACGCAATCCGCTACGTTGAGTCGAGTGCACTGACCGCCGCAGTACTTGAGGACGATGCCGCGGCACGGGCGGCTATACAAACACCGGGACAGCGGGCCACATCCGCTCTGACGATTGCCGAAACCAACCGCGCGGTTCTTCGCGCACGGCTGGCGGGAAGAATCACGGCTGCGGAGTATCAGGCGGTGTTGCTTACGCTCCAAAAATTCGCCAGGCGATGCCACATCGTGAGCGTTACCGAAGCAATCCTCCGCCGTGCGGGACGTCCTTTTCCGCTGGAACCGATCCGCACATTGGACGCGATTCACCTGGCGACCGCGGAGGCGCTGAGCGACTCACCGGAGTTGGTGATCATCGTCACGCGCGACCTCCGCATTCGAGAGAATGCCGTTGCGTTGGGTCATCCCGTTGAGTGATTGTTTCAGTTGCCGATGCTGAAGACGGGGGGCTAGCGCCCCCTGCCGCCTCTATCGCTGAGGCGGGTGCAAGAGCGGGATTACCTCGCGGCGTCCGCGCCGGTAGACCCGGAAGTCCCGCACATCGGTGGTGATTACGGGCAGCGAAGGGTTCAGTTCGCTGAGCCGGATGAGGCAGAGGTCCGCGAGGTCCGGCTTACGGTCGGCGTAGCGCTTGGCGAGTTCGGCGATGCGTGCCAGGTGATCAGAAACTTGAAACTGAGGCAGCACCAAGCCTTCCTGAACCATGGCGAGCACCAGGGACGCGTTCCCCAGGTGGAATGCCGTTTCCGCCAGCACGGCGTCGCAGGTCAGCAGCGCGCGGTCGATTCGGCTGGCAATCTCCAGCGCCCAAGGGTGATGGCGGTCCCTGCGGTTGGCAAACGCGGCAAGAAACCCGGTATCGGCTATTCCTGTCACGGTTTCGAGGAACCGCGCGAAACGGACTCACGCCGGATTTTCGCCGACCCGGAGAACCCCTTACGGTTGGACAGATCGCTGGGACCGTCCACCGATCCGGCCAGCCGAAGGAACGCCTGGCTCTCTTGCGTACGCGCGCGTTCGAGCTGATCGCGAACGATTCGTCCTCTGGGCACACCCGCCTTTCGAGAGGTTGCGTCCAGCCACTCGGCAAGATCGGCAGGCAGGCGAACGGTGATTGTGTTACCCATCTGCTGGGATTGTAACACCGGCCCGGCTACTGGTCCGCGCGCTGGAGGCTACTTGCCGATGCTGAAGACGGGGGGGCCTAGCGCTTCGGGTTTTGGCGTTGTGCCCAGGCCCGGCGCCTGGGGGGCGGCGAGGCGGCCGTTTTGGCGTTGTGGTGCTCCGTGGGCGATGCTGACGGTGACGTAGCTGTTGAAGTCCGTGGCGGTGAAGAGGAACTCGGGCGGGGTGCTGTGGGCAAGATGGGCGATGGCGGCGGTGATGATGTCGCCGCCCCAGGTGTCTTCGATGGTCATGGCGATGCCGAGCGAGACGCAGAGGTCGCGGATTTGCCGGGCCTTGGTGAGGCCGCCGACCTTGGAGATCTTGAGGTTGATGACGTCCATAGCCTGATCCTCAACGCCTCGCAGGACCATGCCCAGTTCGTCGATCAACTCATCGAGAACGAACGGCCTATCGGTGTGGCGGCGCACGGCCAGGCACTCTTCGTAGGAGAGGCAGGGTTGTTCGATGTAGACGTCGGTATCGCGAACCGCGGCGGCCACCCGCATCGCTTCATGCTGACGCCAGCCGGTGTTGGCATCGGCAACCAGGACATCACCGCGCCGCAGCAGGGCGCGCACGGCGTGGATGCGATCGATGTCGGTATCGGGATCGCCACCGACCTTCAACTGGAACTTCGTGTAGCCCTCTTCGCGATAGCGGGCCACGCTTGCGGCCATGGCTTCCGGCGTGTCCTGCGAGATGGCCCGGTAGAGCGCGAAATCGGCGGCGTGGCGGCCGCCGAGCAGCGTGACCACGGGCTGTCCGGTGGCTTGGCCGAGGATGTCCCAGCAGGCCATGTCGATGGCGGACTTGACGTAGGGATGGCCGCGCATGAGTTGATCCATGCGGCGGTTGAGGATGCCGAGTTCGCAGGGGTCGAGACCGAGGAGCCCGGGGGCGAGTTCGGCCATGCCGGTGCGCGCACCGGCGGCGTAGGCGGGCAGGTATGCGGGTCCGAGGGGGCATACTTCGCCGTGGCCGGTGATGCCCGCATCGGTTTCGATGGCAACCACCGTGGAATCGAAAACGGTGACGGAGTTTCCACCAGACCATTTGTAGCTGCCTTCGTGAAGAGGCAGGTCGACTTTATACGCCGTGATTTTCCTGATCTGCATTGGGACCCTTTCGCGCGGACCGCAGCATTGCCGCCGCAGTATACAGGATAACCGCCATGACCAGCCACCGGACCTGAGTGAGCGGCAGGGACTTGACGATGAAGGCCGCCACCGGAACACCGGCCATGCCTCCGATGGCCAAGCCGAGAGCGGCCGTTGCGGAGTATGCACCGCGGAGCACGAATCGCGCGCTGGCCACGGGCATCAGAAAGGCCGAGGAGCCCATCATGATGGGGAAGGCCGTGACGGGATTCATGCCGAGGAGGCTCACCAGTGTCATGCACGGCGCGTAGAAACCGATTCCCAGTGTGCTGATGGCGGCGAAGATGGCATTGGCGGCGGCGGCCAGGAGAAGAGCGGGGCCCTGCAATCCAACGGCGTCGCCACCGGGTGGAAAGAGCCCGAACTCACGCATGAGCATCACGGCGCAAGCCACCAGCAGGGCTGCCGCAACACCAAGTTGAACGCTGCGTTTTGGAAGGCGCGCCACCCAACCGGCCCCGAACCAGGCGCCGGCGACGGCCCCGGCGATCATGACGAGGAGTGTCGCGGGATCGACCTGGATGGCGGCGATGTAGATGAATGCCTGGAAGATGGTGGGGAGCGTGTGGCCCGCGTTCAGTGTGCCGGGAATGAGTTGATCGGGGACCATGCGGGTGAGCTTGAAGATGGCGGTTGTGGTGGCGAATGAGCCGATGCCGAGAGTGTCGAAGAAGTTGGTGATGAGGCCGGTGAAGAGAGCGGGAAGCGAAGGCCGCGCAGGCTGCCCCGGGAGCCCTGGCGCCCTTCTTAGCGAGAAAAGCCAGACCCCCAGATACGAGAGAGCGAAGGCGGCGAGAGAGGCGAATGCTGTGGCTCGCACCAGCCCATTATGGAGGATGCGCGATTGTGCCTTACAATGACAGGGTACGGCCAGCAAAGAAAAGGCGAAATGAACTTAACCCTGGGATTCCCCGAGCCGGAGGCTCCGGCAGCGCGTCTGGAGGCGGCACTGGCGCGGTTTGAGCAGTGGATGGCGGCTCCTGATTCGCCGGTGCGCGCGATTCACAAGCAGGCGGCGCGGGAGGGCACGTATGCGGAGTTTCCGCCGGGGCTGGACCCCCGGCTGGCGGCGGCGTTGCGGGCTCGCGGGATTGGGCGGTTGTATTCGCATCAGGCGGAGGCGTTCGAGCATGCCGAGGCGGGGCGCAACACGGTGGTGGTGACGCCTACCGCGAGCGGCAAGACTCTGTGCTACAACCTGCCGGTGTTGAACGCGATTCTCGCGGACGGGCGGGCAAAGGCTCTGTATCTGTTTCCCACCAAGGCGCTGGCGGAGGATCAACTGCATGAGTTCCACGAACTGGGGCGGGCGCTGGAGGCGGCAGGCGCGCCGGCGCTGAAGGCGTTCACCTACGACGGCGATACGCCGCAGGATGCGCGGCGCGCCATCCGGGAGCGGGCGAGCGTGGTCTTCACGAACCCGGACATGCTGCACACGGGAATTCTGCCGCACCACACGCGGTGGGCAAAGCTGTTTGAGACGCTGCGGTACATCGTGATCGACGAACTGCACTATTACCGGGGCGTGTACGGCAGCCATATGGCGAACGTGATCCGGCGGTTGAAGCGGATCTGCGAGTTCTACGGAAGCCGGAAGGACGGCGCGGGGCCGCAGTTTGTGTGCTGCTCGGCGACGATCGCGAATCCGAAGGAACTGGCGGAGGCGGCGACGGAGTCGCCGTTTGAGCTGGTGGCGGATAACGGGGCTCCGAGCGGGGCGAAGTTTTTCGTGTTCTACAATCCGCCGGTGGTGAACGCGGAACTGGGGATCCGGCGGAGTTATGTGGGGGAGGCTCGGCGGATCGCGGTGGAGGCGATTGAGCGCGGGCAGCAGACGCTGGTGTTCGCGAACAACCGGCTGGCGACCGAGGTGCTGGTGAAGTATCTGAAAGACGCCTGCGAGAAGAAGACGGGGGCGGAGACGATTCGGGGGTACCGGGGCGGTTATCTGCCGAAGGAGCGGCGGGAGATCGAGCGGCGGCTGCGGGACGGGCAGATTCGCGGGGTGGTGGCGACGAACGCGCTGGAACTGGGGATCGACATTGGCGGGCTGGATACGGTGGTGATGGCGGGGTATCCAGGGACGGTGGCTTCGACCTGGCAGCGAGCGGGGCGGGCGGGGCGGCGGCTGACGCCGTCGCTGGCGGTGCTGGTGGCTTCGAGCGCGCCGCTGGATCAGTACATTGTGGATCATCCGGAGTATTTTTTCGATTCGACGCCGGAACGCGCGCATTTGAACGCGAACAATCTGGAGATTGTGCTGAATCACGTGAAGTGCGCGGCGTTCGAACTGCCAATCCGGGAGGACGAGACGTTCGGGCCGCACGGCGTGGCGGGGATGTGCGGATTTCTGGAGGAGACCGGAGTTCTGCACAAGACGGGGAAGCAGTGGCACTGGACTTCCGATACGTACCCGGCGGACGCGATCAGCCTGCGGGCGGTGACGAGCGACAACTTCGTGGTGATCGATACGACGGGCAACAACGAGGTGATTGCGGAGGTGGCGTTTCCGGCGGCGTTGACGGCGCTGCATGAGAAGGCGATCTATCTGCATGAAGCGCGGCAGTACCAGGTGGAGCGCTTCGACTACGGTCAGCGCAAGGCCTACGTGCGGCGGGTTGAGAGCGAGTATTACACGGACGCGATCGATTACACGCAGGTGCGCGTGTTGGAGGAGTTTGGTTCCGAGAGCCTGGCAAAGGCCCGTGCGGTGCAGGGCGATGTGCGTGTGAACCGGCAGATTGTGGGGTTCAAGAAGATCAAGTTCTACACGAACGAGAACATCGGCGCGGGGAACCTGATGATGCCGGAGCAGGAGATGCATACGACGGCGTTCTGGCTGCATTTTCCGGCGGCGTTTCTGGACGATCTGCGGGACCTGGGCCCGTCGGAAAAGCAGAGCGGCATTATCGGGCTGGGGCAGGCGCTGCGGACCGTGGCGGCGGTGCTGCTGATGTGCGACGCGCGGGATCTTGGCGTGGCGTGGTCCGAGGATTTCTCGCAGGATCAGGCGATGTATGAACCGAACCTGTTCCTCTATGACGCGTATCCGGGCGGGGTGGGGTTGAGCGCGCCGCTGTTCCAGGTGCGTGCGGCGCTGCTGGCGGGGGCTCGGGAGTTGATCGCGGGGTGTGGGTGCAAGGCGGGGTGTCCGGCGTGCGTGGGTCCGGCGGGTGAGACCGGGGAGATGGGGAAGAAGGTGGCGTTGAGGCTGCTGGGGCTGCTGGAAGGAAGCGGCGATCAGATAGCGGCGTGCCAGGCGTAGCCGGCTTCCGGCGAAGCGCTGCCGAGACCTTGGCCGAACTGCTTGAGGTTGTTAGTGGCGGTGATGCGGGTGAGGTACTTGAGATTCTTGTAGCCGAGCTGGCGGGGGACTCGAAGGCGGAGGGGTCCGCCATGGTCCGGCGGAAGGGCGGCGCCGTTCATGCCGTGGGCGATGAGGGTCTGGGGGTGGAGCGCTTCGGCAAGATCGAGGCTATCCCACCAGTCAGGCTGATGGCAGTGGAAGACGATGTGGGTAGCTTCTGGACGGAGACCGGCGTCTTCAAGGAGCGCGGCGAGCGGAACACCGGTCCATTCGGCGATGTAGGACCAGCCTTCCTCGCAGGTGAGACTGGTGATGTGCGAGGAGGCGGGGCGGGCCGCGAGACCGGCGACGGAAAGCGAGACCGGACGGGTGACGAGCCCTGTGATTTCGAGGCGCCAGTCCGTGAAGGCGGCGGCGCGATGGGCTACGTAGGCGGGATCATCGGGGGCGGGACCGTTGGCAAAGGGCTTGGTGATCTGATCGCGGCGGAACTGCCGGGCTGGAGCGTCGCCGGTGAGAACGCGGTGCGCGGCGTAGTTGAGGGCATTACCAGGAGCGAACGGCCCCACGGCGTCAGGGGGTATGAGGCCCTGACGGGCCGCAAGCGTGGCCGCGGCGGGTGTGGCAACGGCGGCGGCCCCAGCGAGAATGAGCCGGCGGCGCGTGAGGGGTTGCATGGTCAGGCTCCCATTTCGGCGCGCGCCTTGGCGACGGCGGCCAGGTATTGGCGGGCGCGCTCAACGAAAACCTCGTAGCGGCCTTCCTGGATGGTCTTGGCATCGATGAGTTCGCCACCGACGCCGGCCGCGCAGGCGCCGGCTTTGAGGAAGTCGCCGATGGTCTCCAGGTTGACACCCCCGGTGGGGGCCATTTCGACGTGCGGGAGAGGGCCTTTGAGCGCCTTGATGTACTTGGGTCCGCCGACGTTGCCGCAGGGGAAGACCTTGACGACATCGGCGCCGGCTTCCCAGGCGGTGAGAACTTCGGTGGGCGTGAGAGCGCCGGGCATGATGGCGATGGAGTAGCGCTGGGCCAGGTCGATGGTGGCGCGGTTGATGGCGGGGGTGACGAAGAACTCGGCGCCGGAGAGCATGCAGGCGCGGGCGGTTTCCGGATCGAGGACGGTTCCGGCGCCGAGGGCGATGCGGGAACCGAAGCGGGCGGCTACCGCTTCCAGCGCTCCGAGAGCGCCGGGGACGGTCATGGTGATCTCCGCGGCGGTGACGCCGCCTTCGACCAGGGCTTCGACGCTGCGGATGGCGCTTTCGGCGGAGTTGGTGCGGATGATCGGGACGAGGCCGAGATCGGTGATGGTCTTGAGGACTTGTTGGCGGGTCATGAGTGCTGCTACCAGTGCATCACACTCCGGCCAATGGAGTCACGCCCTACGGGCCAAACGGACTCGCTCCGGCTTTAGTCCTTCGCGCTATTGGAGCGCCTGATCCCCGCTGAAGCTGGCTGCGGCGCTTCCGGTGAGGGTGGCCGGTTCGGCGCCGAAGTAGCGCTGGTGGGCCAGGTTCTTGTAGACATTGCCAGCCACGCCTGAGGCTACCGGTCCGTTGATGGGGCGGCCGCCGGTGAGGAGGACCACCACCGCCAACTTGCGTCCGGCGATTTCGTTGAAGGAGCCGAACCAGCCGAGGTGCGTGCGCTGATCGCTGTGGGTGCAGGTGCCGGTCTTGCCGAAGATGGGCTGGCTGGGGTCATAGTGGGCGCGGCGGGCGGTGCCGTATTCCACGGCGCCCTGCATGCCGGGCAGCACTTCCGGCAGGACCCGTTCGAGCGTCAACTGACGCTTGATGACCGGTGTGAAGCCGGCGGATTCCTCGGGCGTGCGCGGGTATTGCATGTAGTAGAGCGTTCCACCGTTGGCGATCATCGAAACGATGGAAGCCAACTGCAGCGGCGTGAGATTGATGCCGCTGCCGAAACTGGTCATCATGCCGACGCCGCCGAACTTGGGCGGGACATCGGGCCAGGTGCCGGCGCGTTCTTCCGAGATGTTGAGGCCTGCCTTTTCGCCCAGGCCGAAGAGCTTGGCGTAATAGGTGACGCGGTCAAAGCCCAGGCGATTGCCGATGACGGCAAAGTAGGGGTTGTTCGAGTGGGCGAGCGCGTAGGTGAGGTCCATGGAGGCCCGGCGGCCGACGCGGAGCTTGGTGTCGCGCTCGATGAAGCCTTCGATGATGCCGGCCATGGCAGCGACGATCTTGATGGTGGAGCAGGGGGTGAAGCCGTCCTTGAAGGCGACGCGCTGGTTGACGATGCTGAGGACGCGTCCGCTGGTGGGATCGACGACGACGACGCTACCGTTGTAAGGGCCCAGCGCTTCGATGGCAGCGCGGCGAACCACGGGGTCTTCCCCATCCAGACGGTCCCCATCGGCGGAATCGGCGAAGGTGGGCTCCGTCCAATAGCCGTTCGAGTAGCGCTTCCGGACCGGGGCTTTGGCCCTTGCCGTGGTGGTGGTGCGGCGAGGCCCGGCCTGCACGGCGATGGCGTTTTTCTTGACGGCCGCCTTGGGCCGGGCAGCCTTGGTTTGCGCCACGTTCTTGCGGACCGGCTGCTTCGCGTTCCGCGCCACCTTGCCCGGGGGTTGCTTCGTCCCGTCCTTTCTCGCGGCTCCGGCCAGAACGGCGGGGGCCAAGGCGATGACGAGCATCAGGACAACAAGGACGTGCGGGAGACGAGCTCCCTGGTTTTTTCCGTGGTGCATTCCGGGTTTTGGTTCAGTCTACATCGCTTGGACTTGCCCAGAGCTCCCCCGGTTTGGGGGGAACCGGACTTTATTATTTTTATGTATCCCTGGAGGGGGAGTCAAGTACACCCCACCCGGGTTACGGGCTATGGGCTCCGTCTCAATCCTAACTTATCGGCCTGCCAGACTATTCATCGGCCGGGCGGGACGGGACCTTCAGGCTGCCTTACGTTACAATAGGAATTCCCCTTCCATGTCCGAGGTTCCCACAGCGCACACACCCAAGGTGCATGCTCATGCGCCGGCCGAAATGGCGGTGGAGACTTGGGAGAGCGCCCTTACGGGGAGGCTTGCCGCCCGGTTTGGTGGCGGGATTTCGCGTTTTGGATCGTACCTGGGGCAGCCGTTTCTTGAAGCCCGGGCGGATTTGACCCTGGACGTTCTGAGGTTTTTGCGGGACGAAGAGGCGTTCGATTTTCTGGTTGACCTGACGGCGGTGGACCGTCCGGGCCATGCGGAGCGGTTCGAACTGGTCTACATCCTCTATTCCTTCGCGAGCAATGAGCGCATTCGGGTGAAGACGCGCGTGGGCGATGGGGTGGCGGCGCCCTCGGTGACCGGGGTGTACCCGGCCGCGGACTGGCTGGAGCGCGAGGTGTTCGACATGTTCGGCATCGGGTTTGCGGGGCATCCCAAGCTGCGGCGGATTCTGCTGCCGGACGATTGGAGCGGGCATCCGTTGCGCCGCGAGACATCGATTCTGGCCATGGATCAGGACTGGGTGCGCCGGAATCTGGGAATCGAGAGCGGCCAATGAGCGCGACGTTTCTCGACACCAACGAGCTTGAGTTGAATATGGGTCCACAGCACCCGTCGACGCATGGCGTGCTGCGGGTGATTCTGAAGCTGGATGGGGAGAAGGTGCTGGGCACGGAGTGCGTGATTGGGCACCTGCACCGGGGCGTGGAAAAGATCGCCGAGGCTCGAACGTACCAGCAGTTTGCTCCCTATGTGGACCGGATGGACTACATTTCAGCGGTTTCGAACGGCCTGGGCTACTGCCTGGCGGTGGAGAAGCTGCTGAACGTGACGGCGACACCGCGGGCGCGGGCGGTGCGGGTGATTCTGACCGAGTTGAACCGCATTGCGAGCCATCTGTTCTGGCTGGGCACGCACGCGCTGGACATTGGCGCGACGACACCGCTCTTTTACTGCCTGCGGGAGCGGGAAGAGGTGCTGAAGATCTTCGAGAACTACTGCGGGGCGCGGCTGACGACGCACGCCTTCCGGATCGGCGGCTTGCAGTATGAGCTGTACGCGGGGTTTGAAGATCAGGTGCGGGCGTTCTGCGGGAGCTTTCCGGGGCGGGTGGATGAGTATGAGGAGCTGCTGACGCACAACAGGATCTGGACTTCTCGCCTGCGGGGCGTGGGGATTCTGAATGCGGAGGAGTGCAAGCGGTTCGGAGTGACGGGACCGGTGCTGCGGGCGGCGGGTGTGGCCTGGGATCTGCGGAAGGCGCAGCCGTATTCGGGGTATGAGCAGTATGAGTTCCATGTGCCGACGGGCGAGGCGGGCGACACCTATGACCGTTATCTGGTGCGGGTGCGCGAAATGCGGGAGAGCGTGCGGATCATTGAGCAGGCGCTGGCGATGCTGCCGTCCGGACCGGTGATGGCCAAGGTGCCGAAGGTGATCAAGCCGGCGCCGGGTGAGGTCTACGTATCGATTGAGGCGCCGAAGGGCGAGTTGGGCTATTACGTGGTGAGCGACGGGGGGAAGAATCCTTACCGGGTGCGGGTGCGGCCGCCTTCATTTCTGAATCTTCAGGCGCTGGACACGATGTGCCGGGGGGCGCTGGTGGCCGATGTGGTGGCGATCATCGGCACGATCGACATGGTGATGGGCGAGGTGGATCGATGATGGGGCCTCTAAGAAGCACGCGCAAGACGGACTCGCCCCGGCTTTCGTTAAGTCGCGTTTTTCTAGGTGTTTGGAGCCGCGCCGGGGCGGCCTTTGCGCTTTTGAAAAAGTTCCTGCTGCTGGACCTTCTGGAAGGGCTGCGCGTGACGTTCAAGGCCCAGCACCCTTCGAAGATCTACACGGAGCAGTACCCGGCGGAGCGGCCGGCTGTGGCCGAGCGTTACCGCGGGGCGCCGCGTCTGAACAATCATCCGGAGACCAACCAGACGCTATGCATCGCCTGCGACCTGTGCGCGATCGCCTGCCCCGAGAATCTGATTGTTGTGGGCAGTGTGCGCAACCCGGCCACGCGGCGCAAGGAACTGACGACGTTCACCTATGACCTGTCGCGCTGCATGTTCTGCGGCCTGTGCGAGGACGCCTGCCCGGTGGATGCGCTGGAGTTGACGCAGGATTTTGAACTGGCGAGCTATACGCGCGAGGGGCTGATCTGGGACCGGCAGATGCTGGAAGAGGGTCCGCGACCGGTGAGGTACAGCAGTTGATCGATACGGCCCTGTTCTATGTTTTCGCGCTGATGACGCTGGGCGGCGGCATTCTGTGCATCACGCGGCGGAATGCCGTGCACGCGGCGATCTGGCTGATCGCATCGCTGATGGGCGTGGCGGGACTGTTCCTGCTGCAGCGGGCGGAGTTTCTGTTCGCGGTGCAGATTGTGTTGTACATCGGCGGCATCATGGTGCTGTTCCTGTTCGTGATCATGCTGATCAATCTGGACACGGCGGCGGCGGAGCGGCAGTATTCGGGCCAATGGAAACTGGCGCTGGGGGCGGTGGTGCTGGCGGGCGGTGAGATCGCGTGGGTGATGGCGCGGGGGTTGCCGGGGCTGGGCGCGGCGGCGGCGGTGCAGGACGGTGGTGAGGGCGGCAGTGATGGAAATGTGGAACGGCTGGCGGATCTGTTGTTTTCGGAGTATCTGCTGCCGTTTGAGATTGTTTCGATTCTGCTGCTGGCGGCGATTGTGGGGTCGGTTTTTCTGGCGCGCCGGAGGACGAGTTAACGTGCTGCATCCGGTTGGGACGGGCCACTATCTGGTATTGAGCCTGGCGCTGCTGCTGGTGGGGATTCTGGGTGTGTTGACGCGGCGCAATCTGGTGATTGTGCTGATGTCCGTTGAACTGATTCTGAACGCGGTGAACATCAACCTGATCGCGTTTTCGAAGCACACGGGGAATCTGGCGGGGCAGGTGTTCGCGATCTTCGTGATCACGCTGGCGGTGGCGGAGGCGGCGGTGGGGCTGGGCCTGCTGATCGCGCTGTTCCGGAACCGGGAGACCACATCGGCCGATGAGGTGAACCTGCTGCGATGGTAGATGCGGGCATGGTGTGGCTGGCCCTTTTGTTTCCGCTGCTGGGCGCGGCGGCTCTGCTGGCGGTGGGCCGGCGGCTGCCGAAGCTGGTGATCGCGGGGATCGCCTGCGGCGCGGTGGCGGCATCGTTCGCGGTGGCGGTGGCGGCCCGGGAGGCCCGGGGCGAGGCGATTCTGGGCCCGTGGCTGCCGCTGGTGCAGGCGGACTGGGGTCTGCTGGCGGACCCGTTGAGCGTCCGGATGATGCTGATCATCACCGGGATCGGGACCCTGATCCACCTGTATGCGGCGGTCTACATGGCTGGGGATGGCGGCTACTACCGTTTCTTCGGATACATGAACCTGTTTGTGTTCTTCATGCTGCTGCTGGTGCTGGCGAACAACTATGCGCTGCTGTTCGCGGGGTGGGAAGGCGTGGGGCTGGCGAGTTACCTCCTGATTGGCTATTACTTTGACAGACCGGCGGCGGGGGCGGCGGCGATCAAAGCGTTTCTCACGAACCGGGTGGGTGACGCGGCTTTTCTGCTGGGGATGTTTCTTCTGTACTCGCTGACGGGCACGCTGAGATTCACGGCATTGACGGGGACGGAGGCTGTGCCGGGGCTGGGATTGGCGACGCTGCTGCTGCTGGCGGGGGCGTGCGGAAAGTCAGCTCAGTTTCCGCTGCATGTGTGGCTGCCGGATGCGATGGAGGGTCCGACGCCGGTCTCGGCGCTGATTCACGCGGCGACGATGGTGACGGCGGGGGTTTATCTTCTGGCGCGGTCGTCGCTGTTGTTCGCGCTGACGCCGGAGAGCGCTCTGATCGCGGCGTGGATTGGCGCGATGACCGCATTTCTGGGTGCGACGGTGGCAGTGGTTCAGACGGACATCAAACGGTTGCTGGCGTGGTCGACGGTGAGCCAGCTTGGGTTCATGTTCATGGCGGCGGGCGCGGGCGCGCATCAGGCGGCGTTGTTTCACCTGACGACGCACGCGTTCTTCAAGGCTCTGCTGTTTCTGGGCGCGGGCAGCGTGATTCATGCGCTGCACGGTGAACAGGACCTGCGCAAGATGGGCGGTCTGGCTCGGCGGATGCCCGCCACGTTCTTCACGATGTTCGTGGGCGCGGCGGCTTTGGCGGGCGTGCCAGGGTTTGCGGGGTTCTTTTCGAAGGATGAGATTCTGCACGCGCTGTTCGAGAGTTCCGGACCGCTGTTCATCACGGGTCTGGTGGCGGCGATTCTGACCGCGCTCTACAGCACTCGTCTGGTGCGGATGGTGTTTGGCGGCCCACCGGCGGAGGAGCGGGAGTTGCATCAACCGCCTCGCCTCATGACGGCGATTCTGGCGGTATTGGCCGGGGGAAGCTTCGTGGCCGGGTGGGCAGGCATGGGCAGGTTTCACATGGCGATCGCAATGGCTTCCGTGGTGTGCGTGGCCGTGGGCTGGCTGCTGGGGCGCCGTTCGCTGGATTTGGACGGTCCACTGTATGAACCGTTTCGACGCCACTGGTATATCGACGAACTGTACCAGCGCTGGATTGTGCAGGGCCTGGCCCGGCGGGGTGGAGCGTGGCTTTCGCGTTTTGACGCCGGCGCGGTGGATGGCGCGGTGAACGCCACGGGCGCCATGGGCCGGGTGGCCGGGGCATTTTCCGCGTGGTGGGACGCGGCGGTGGTGGACGGGATTGTGCGAAACTGCGGATTTCTTATCAAGGACCTTTCCTACCCCGTCCGGCTGATTCAGACGGGGCAGGTGCAAACATACGGGATCATGATCCTCGCCGGAGTTATTCTTCTGACCAGTTATCTTGTCTTCGGAGGCCGCCTGTAGATGGAGGGCCGCCTGCTCAGCCTGATTCTCTTGACGCCCCTGGCGGGTGTGCTGCTGCTGCTGCTGACCCCGGGTGGGAACCGGCGGCTGATCAAGCTGATGGCCAACCTGGCCGGCGTGGCCGGTTTCCTGGTGACCATTCCGCTGATGATGAACTTCAAGGCGGGGACGCGAGGGTATCAGTTCACGGAGCGGCTGCCGTGGATTCCGTCGCTGGGTGTGGAGTATGCGTTGGGGGTGGATGGGATCAGCCTGTTGCTGGTGGCCTTGACGGCGCTGGCGGGCGCGCTGGCCATCCTGTGCAGTTGGGGCGCGGTGGAGGAGCGGCTGAAGGAGTTCTACGCCCTGCTGCTTCTGCAGCAGGCGGGCATGATGGGCGTGTTCCTGGCGACGGACTTCTTTCTGTTCTACTTCTGCTGGGAACTGGTGCTGATTCCGATGTACTTCATCATCGGAATGTGGGGCGGCGAGCGGCGGCTGTACGCGGCGATCAAGTTCGTGCTGTACACGGTGCTGGGCAGCGTTCTGATGCTGTTGGGCATTCTGGCGCTGTACTGGCAGCACTTTCAGCAGACCGGCATCTATTCGTTCGACATCGTGAAGCTGATGCAGGTGACGCTGCCGCCGGGAACGGAGCATTGGATTTTCTGGGCGTTTTTCATTGGCTTTGCCATCAAGGTGCCGATGTTTCCGTTCCATACGTGGCTGCCGGATGCGCACGTGGAGGCTCCGACGGCGGGCAGCGTGATTCTGGCCGCGGTGCTGTTGAAGATGGGCACGTATGGCTTTGTGCGGTTCTCACTGCCGCTGCTGCCGAACGCCTCGGCGGACCGGACGGTGGTGCGTGTGATTGCGGTGCTGTCGCTGATCGCGATTCTGTATGGGGCGCTGGTGAGCCTGATGCAGAAGGACTGGAAGAGGCTGGTGGCGTACTCGTCGGTGAGCCACATGGGGTTCTGCACGCTGGGCATCTTCGCGCTGAATCACGCCGGGATCGCGGGCAGCGCGCTGCAGCAGGTGAACCACGGCATTTCGACCAGCATGCTGTTCCTGCTGGTGGGCATTATTTATGAGCGCCGGCACACGCGCGAGATCGCGCAGTACGGCGGATTGGCGCACGCGATGCCGGGGTTCGCGAAGGTGTTCGCATTCGCCGTGTTTTCGAGCGCCGGGCTGCCGCTGCTGAACGGGTTCATCGGCGAGTTCACCATTCTGCAGGGTGTGTTCGCGGCAAACCGGACGTGGGCGGCGTTCGCGGTGATGGGCGTGGTGCTGGGTGCGGCGTATCTACTGTGGCTGTATCAGCGCACGATGCTAGGGGCGGTGACGCGGGAGGAGAATCGCGGGGTGGCGGATCTTACGCCGCGGGAGTGGCTGACGTTTCTGCCGCTGATGGCGTGGGCGCTGTGGATCGGGCTGTATCCGAAGCCGTTTTTTGACGTGCTGGACGCGCCGGTGCGGGCGATTCTGGAGCGTGTGGCCGTCCGATGACCGCCTTCTACACGGGCACCGACCACTTCGCCGTGTTGCCGGCGCTGCTGCTGGCGTTGTTCGGCTGCGCGGTGCTGCTGTTTGAGTTCGTGCTGCCTGTGGGCATGGCATCGCGCCGGGCGCTGGCCGCGCTGACACTGGCCGGTGAGGGATTCACGGCCTACAGCCTGTACCGGCAGCACAGTTACCTTTCATCGCAGGGATGGCCGGCGTTGACGGCGTTTCAGGGCGCGGTGACGATTGACGGCCTGGCGCTGGCTTTCAACTGGATGTTTCTGGCGGCGGCGGGGCTGGCGGCGCTGATTTCCTACCGCTATCTGGAGACGGAAGGGGAGCATTCGGGCGAGTACTACGGGCTGCTGCTGTTTGCGCAGTTCGGGATGTTCTTTCTGGCGTCGGGAACGGATCTGATTGTTCAGTTCACCGGCCTTGAGACGATGGCGCTTTCGTTCTACGTGCTGGTAGGATTCCTGCGGGGGCGGCGACGGTCCAATGAGGCGGCGCTTAAGTATTTTGTTCTTGGCGTGCTTTCGAGCGGGCTGATTCTGTATGGATTTTCGGTGCTGTATGGGATTTCGGGATCGACGAAGCTTTCGGCCGTGGCGGGGGCGGTGGCAGGGCGGGGAGCGGGCGATCCGCTGATCTGGCTTGCGGTGGCGACGCTGGGGGCCGGGCTGTTCTTCAAGATTGCGGCCGCGCCGTTCCACATGTGGGCGCCGGATGCTTACGATGGCGGCCCGACGCCGGTGGTGGCGTATCTTTCGGTGGCTTCGAAGGCTGCGGCGTTTGTGTTGCTGCTGCGGTTGTTCCTGGGCCCGCTGGCCGCGGCTCGCGAGGCGTGGCAGGGGCTGACGGTGATGGTGGCTTTGGCGAGCCTGGCCGTGGGAACGATCGCGGCGCTTTCGCAGGACAATGTGAAGCGGCTGCTGGCCTATAGTTCCATCGCGCATGGGGGCTACGTGCTGCTGGGGCTGGTGGCGGGCAATGCCCGCGGGCTGCAAGGCATTGTGGTGTACCTGCTGACGTACGTGTTCATGAACACGGGGGCGTTCCTGGTCCTGGTGCTGCTGCGGCGCGGCGAGGCGGAGGGGAACCACATCGACGATCTTTCGGGCCTGATGCGGCGAAGCCCGGCGGCAGCCGTTCTGATGCTGCTCTTTTTGTTGTCGCTGGGGGGCTTGCCGCCCTCGTCCGGATTTATCGCCAAGTACTACATCTTCCTGGCTCTGGTTGAATCGGGCCACTACGCCCTGGCGGCGGTCGGGGCGATCTTCGCGGCTGCCGGCCTTTACTACTACTTCCGGCTGGTGAAGACGATGTTTGGCGGCCGTGAGTTGGCGGGTGAGCCTTTGGCGGCCTCGATGGGCACCCGGGTGGCGATGGTTTCCACGGCTGTGGTCACGCTGGGGCTGGGGCTTTACCCCGAGCCGTTGCTGCAACTGGCGCTGCTTCCGGTGAAACCATGAGTGCGGTCAAACCATGAACGCGTTCCTCGATCAATGGCTGACGCCGGTGCTGATGATGGTGGCCGTGCTGCTGGTGTTCCCGCTGCTGGCCGGCTACATTGTGCTGGTGGAGCGGAAGGTGCTGGCGGACATGCAGGTTCGCCTGGGGCCGATGCGGGTGGGTCCGCATGGGCTGATGCAGCCTTTGGCGGACGCCCTCAAGCTGATGCTGAAGGAAGACATCGTGCCGGCGGGCGCGGACCGGTTCATCTTCTGGGCGGCTCCGATTACCTCGACATTTACGGCGTTGACGGCGTTCACGGTGATTCCGTTCAGCCAGGGACTGCGGATCACGGATGTGAATATCGGGCTGCTGGTGATCTCGGCGATGGCGTCGATTGGGATTCTGGGCCTGGTGCTGGGGGGGTGGGCGTCGAACAGCCACTATTCGCTGCTGGGCTCATTGCGAAGCGCGGCACAGCTGGTGAGTTACGAGGTGGCGCTGGCGCTGGCGATTCTGAACGGCGTGATGGCGGCAGGCAGCCTGAGCATGGTGAGGATCGTGGAGGCGCAGCGGGAGCAGGGGGTGTGGTTTGCGTTCGCCAACTATGGCTTCATGCTGGTTGCGTTCTACGTTTTCCTGATCGCAGGGACGGCGGAGTCAAACCGGCTGCCGTTCGATCTGCCGGAGGCGGAGTCCGAGTTGGTGGCGGGCTTTCACACGGAGTACAGCGGATTCCGGTGGGCTCTGTTCATGCTGGCGGAGTACGGGAATCTGTTTGTGCTGTCGTCGATGGGGGTGACGTTGTTCTGGGGCGGCTGGCTGCGTCCTTTCCCGGGTGTTGCGTGGCTGGATGTTCCGCTGAACTATGGCGTTCCGGTGCTGCTGTTTGCGGGGACGGGTGCGTGGTGTTTTCCGCTCGCGGGGCGGTTGAAGTACGGAGCGCACCGGGTGTCGCTGCGGATTGTGGGCGGTGTGCTGGGGGCGGTGGGGGCGTTGCTGCTGCACCCGGGGGTGAATGAGGCGGTACGAGGTCCGTTCTGGTTCTTCGCCAAGGTGGCGGTGTTGATCTACCTGATGATCTGGTTCCGGGGGACGTGGCCGCGGTTCCGCTATGACCAGTTGATGGACATTGGGTGGAAGCGGCTGATTCCGCTGGGTCTGGTGTGTCTGCTGGTGAATGCGGTGCTGGGGCTGGTTGGGCGTTAGTAAGAGCCGGTCGAGCACGCGATCCTTCCGATTTCGATATAGTCTCCCTTAGCCGGGATTTCCATTTTGGGTCTCCCGGACCCCGACAGTATACACCAACGCCTCACTCCCGGGCCGGATTTGATCAGAATCCCCTTTCCGAGGGCGGGCCAGTGCCTGCGGATGGCTTCTTTCGACCATCGCACAAAAACGAAAACTGACAACATGCCTGTTTCCAGCAGTTCTTTCGACACCTCTCCC
>VFZY01000071.1 GCA_016870915.1 Acidobacteriota bacterium
ACTCTGATTGGCTACACTCTGTCATAGGGGAAAGCCGCTCCTCTCTTCGCACAACTTTTACTAGAAAAATCAGTTATGCCAGAGAATGCGGCTTTCCGCTACACTTCCCGTGAGAAAAACGGGCTAGTTAGGCCCGAATCCGAACCGGGCCCGCAGCAGGATGCCGATCTTCTCCCACGTGGGCACGCGGTGCCGTGTGGCCAGGACGTCGAACCCGGCCTTTTCGATGCGCCCCAGCAGGCGGCGGTAGATCTCGATGAGCGCCCCCAGGGAGGCTCGGGCGTCCGGATCCACCAGTT
The DNA here is from genome assembly GCA_016870915.1 of Acidobacteriota bacterium. GTDB lineage: Bacteria > Acidobacteriota > Terriglobia > Bryobacterales > Bryobacteraceae > VFZY01. Next base: position 300 of record VFZY01000071.1, read on the forward strand.
CGACGAGCGGCAGGGCGTCGTCGAAATAGGCGCGGGCCCGGGCGCCTTCGAAGGCCAGCAGGCGGCGAAGGGCGGGCGAATCGGCTTCGAGGCCGGTCACGCCGAAGCGATCGAGGTCCTCCTGGGGCAGATACTGCCGGCCGAGGGCGCTATCTTCGGCCACATCGCGGAGGATGTTGGTCAACTGGAAGGCCACTCCGCACTTTTCGGCGAGCGCCAGGGCGCGGGAGCGGCGCGGTTCGGACTGGTCAAATCCAAAGATGTGGATGATGGTGAGTCCGACCACCGAGGCCACGCGGTAGCAATAGCTGTAAAGCTCCTCGAAGGTGCGCATGTGCACGGTATCCAGGTCGGCGAGTACACCGCCGATCATGGCGTGGAGGTAGGCGGCGGGAATGCGGTACCGGGTGACGGCGTCGTGCAGGGCGGGCCAGACCGGGTGATCGCCAAACCGGCCGTCGAGGGCCGCGGCCAGGGCATGGCTCCAGGATTCGAGGGCTTCCTTTGAGGCCTGTGGTTGGCTGTTGAGGCCGTGGCTTTGATCATCACTGAGATCGTCGCAGTGCCGCATGAATGCGTACACGGCGCAGATGGCGTTGCGTCTTGGCCGGTCGAGCAGCAGAAAGGAGTAGTAGAAATTGCGCGCCCGGGCCCGCGCCACCCGGGTGCACCAGGCATAGGACTCGGTGACCGCCGGCGTCACGCCGCCCTCACCGCCCACCGCGCCAGCACACGCAGCGCGAGCATCGTCCGTTCCACCTTTCCGATGGCTGGCCTCTTTGCCAGGACGTCAAACTCCTGCCGTTCGATCTTTTCGAGTACTCGCAACCCGCCCTGGCTGAAGAGAGAGAGGTCCAGGGCCAGGCGGCGGTCCACGGTTCGCGCCAGGGGAAGACCGTCGAGGAAGAGCCGCCGGGCTTCTCCGCAAAGTTCGCGGAGCGCCGCGCGGAATCCGGGTGTGGCCCGGCCGTGGCGAATGTCTTCCACCGACGCTCCGTGGCGGGCCAGGACATCCAGCGGCATGTACACGCGATCCTTCCTCCAATCGACGGCTACATCCTGCCAGAAGTTGGCGAGTTGGAGTGCGGTGCAGGTGGCATCGGACAGGCGGAACCGCTCGGAGTCGTGGTAGCCGCAGAGGCCCAGCACCAGACGGCCGACGGGGTTGGCGGAGTACCGGCAGTAATCCAGAACGGACGCCAGGTCGGGATAGCGTGAGGTGGTTTGATCGCGTTCGAAGGCGGTGATGAGGTCCTCGAAGGGTTCCGGGGGAAGGGTCCGGCGCCGCACGGTTTCGCGCAGTGCGACGAACACGGGGTGCCGGGCTTCGCCATCCATGCGGCGCAACTGGGTGCGCCACCAGGCGAGGAGACGCAGGCTTTCGGCGGGATCGTCCAATTCGTCCCCCAGATCGTCCGCCCAGCGGCAGAAGGCGTAGACGTTGTAGAAATCCTGGTGCAGGTGCCGGGGCAGCAGGAATGTGACGACGTGGAAGTTCTCGTAGTGGCTGGTGGCCATCCACCGGGTATAGGACTGAGATTCCGCCAGATTCCAGGCACGCTCCAGTTCGGCGGGGTTCTGGACAAACTGGGCCGGGGGGAGGAACAAGGCTTACGGGATGATGGCCGTCTTCAGGTGGCCGTTGTGGCTCATGAGGTGGCGCATCACTTCCAGCAGGTTGGTCAGCGGCTCCTCGCGATTGACGAAGTCGTACTCGGTCACCTCGCCGTGGCGCACGATGTCGAGCGCCTTGCGAATCAGGCCCGGAGTGTGGTGGAAACTGGCCTTGCAGGTGATCTCCGAATAGTGCAGCATCGACGTGTCGAGCGAAATCCGGCTGTCATTCGGGCAGCCGCCGAAAAAGTTCACCACGCCGCCGCGCCGCACCAGGCGCGCCGCAAGCTGCCAGGTTTCCGGGTTTCCCACGGCCTCAATTGCCACGTCGGCGCCGTAGCCCCGGGTGGCGGCTTTGACGGCGTCCACCGTGCCATCGTCGCCATCCTGGGCGGCGGTGATGAGGGTTTTTGCCCCCATGCGGCCCGCGCGTTCAAGCTGCGTGGCGCGGCGCCCGATGGCAATGACGTGCGCACCCCGCAGGGCGGCGAGTTTCACGAACATGAGCCCGATGGGCCCCAGCCCGATGACAGCCACGTGGTCACCGGCCCGCAACCCGGTCTCTTCCAGCCCTTTCAGCACGCAGGCCAGCGGCTCAACCAGCGCGGCGCTCTGATAACTGACATGGTCCGGAATCTGGTGCGCGTTGCGCTCGACGATGCGGCCCGGAATGCGGATGTATTCGGCGTAGGCCCCATTGTTGAACAACAGGTCTTCGCAGAGGTTCTCAAGGCCCCGGTTGCAGTAAAAGCAGTCCAGACACGGCGCCGAATTCGCGGCCACGATCCGTTGTCCGGGCTGAAACCGGGCTACGCGGCTGCCCACCGCCACCACATCGCCCGCCAATTCGTGGCCAAACAGCGCGGGCGGCACAATCATCCGCGCGTGGTAGCCACGCCGGAACACCTTCACATCCGTGCCGCAGGTTAGCGCTGCCTTGACACGTACCAGTACATCATCCGGACCAAGCTCCGGCACCGCCACCTGCTCTACGGACACGTGTTCCTTGCCGTAGAGAACGGCAGCGAGCATCTGATTTCTCACTTAAGCAATCCTTTGGGGCTGAACCATAATTTTCAACGATTTCTCATTTGGATGCAACGCGAGTTGGAAGCCCTGGGCGATGTGAGCCAGGGGGATCCGGTGTGAGATCAACTCCTCTACCAGCAACTCCCCGCTGAAGACCAGCCGCGCGGACTCCTTCTGCAGGTCAATGGAAGCGCTATACGATCCTAGTACCATTCTCTCACCGACGCAGACATCCGCGCCAGAAAGCTCAATCCGCTCCTTGTCCGAGGTCTGTGAGAACAGGACCACGCGGGCCCCGGGGCGGGTGGCCCGGATGCCCTGTTCGACGATTCCGGGCGCGGAGGCGGCAATGAAGGCCACGTCGGCGCCGCGGCCGCCGGTGAGCGCACGGGCCTCGGCGGTCAAATCCACCTCTCTCGGGTGGAAGCATCGCCGGGCACCAAACCGGTGCGAAAGGTCCCGCCGGGCCGGCATGGTGTCGGTTGCCAGCACGGTCAGGCCGCGCAATGCCAACAGACGGGTGAAGATCAGGCCAATGGGGCCTTGCCCCAGCACCAGGGCCACCTCGCCCGGGCGGACCTCCGCCTGAACCACGGCCTTGAGGATGGTGTTCACGGGCTCGACGAACGAAGCTGCCTCGAAAGAAACTCCGCCGGGAATCTTTTCAACGCCCGCCCGGGCAATCCAGTCCATGACGCGGACGTATTGCGCGAAACCGCCCCCTGCCGGCTCGAAGCCCGCCGTTACACCTACTTTCTTGTACACCGGGCACTGGGCGTAGAGCTTGCGGTCGCAGTAGAAACATGCCCGGCACGGCACGTGGTGGAAGACGATCACGCGGTCGCCGGGAGCGTAGTGATCGACTGTCTCTCCCACGGCGGCCACGACTCCTGCCGTCTCGTGGCCGAAAATCCGCGGCGGCTCCAGAAGGTTGTACTCGATTTTCTTGAGATCCGTGTGGCAAATCCCGCAGCTTTCCACACGGATGAGCAACTCGCCGGGTCCGATTGAGGGTGTGGGAACGGGCTCGACGGCCACCTGGCTCTTGCCCCGGTACACCGCGGCCAGCATTTCCCCGGGCGGTGTGTGATCAGTAACGGCAGTCGGCAAGAAAATCACCTAACGTTTTCGAGGCAATGCGGCTTCGGCGGGCCAGCCGGATCAGCTCCCCCAGGGCTTGCGGCTTGATAAGCAATTGTTTGAGTATACGCGAAACCAGTACCCGTCCAGACTGGTCCCGGGCGGCGTTGAAATCAATCGCAAATCCCTCCCCGGCGGTATCCGACACCACCTTCACGCAGCAGAACGGAATTCCCGCGCGCTCGGCCTCGGCCGCCACTCCCGCCGCCTCCATTTCAACGGCTATGCCATGGATCGCGAGGCCGCTCTTTTCCCCTGGCGTCTGCGCAATCCGGTCCACAGATACGACGGTCCCGCGCTGGTGCGGGGACCGGGGGCGGATTTCCGCCACGCGAAACTCCCGGCCGGTCTCGGGTGCGCGGACCGAGTCCGCCACCACGATGGCATTCCAGGGGAGCTGCGGGTGCAGCCCGCCGCAGAGCCCAACAGACAAAACCCGGTGGAAGGGCTGCCGGGCCAGGGCTTCCCGCGCCGCCGCCGAGGCCAGGGACGGTCCTGGTCCGTTTGCAATCATAAAGTACTCTGTATCTCCAAGTATCCCACGTTCAGCAGTACGCACCGGCCAAGGCAAAAGTTCCCGCCCTGTCAGGCGGCTTCGAAGACCGGCCAGCTCGAACGCCTCGGAGGCCACCACCAGCACGCTCACGCCGCGGCTTCCCGCCGGGCCGCTTCCGTAAACCAGCCGACGGCCCGGCTGAGCGCGCCATCCACCGGCCCTGGGGCATAGCCCAACTCCCCGGCCGCCTTGGCATGGGACACCCAGGCTTTCGTCCGGGCCATCCTCACCCCTTCGAGGGGAACATCCGGCGGCCGTCCGGTGAGGTGGGCCGCCAAGGTGCTGAAGGCTCCCGCCACGTAGGCTACGGCGTGAGGGATCCGCACCGTGGGTGCGCGCCGGCCCGACAACGCCGCCAGCCGGGCCAGGATCTGTTGAAGGGTGAGGTTCTCCGAACCGAGGATATACCGCTCACTCCGCCGTCCCCGCACGGCGGCCAGCAGGTGGCCGCGCGCGACATCCTCCACATCCACCAGATTGAGGCCGGTGTCGACGAACGCGGGCATCCGGCCGGCGAGAAAGTCCACCACAATCCTGCCGGTGGGCGTGGGCTTGACATCGCGGTCTCCCACGGGGGTTGTGGGATTCACCACCACCAGATCCAGGCCTTGCGCGGCGAACTCGAGAGCCACCTGCTCGGCCAGGTACTTCGAGCGTTTATAGTGTCCCGTCATCGCCTTCAGGCTGACGGGTGAAGTTTCGCTGGCGATGAGCCCGTTCCGCACACCGATTGTGCCCACGGTGGAGGTGTAGACCACCCGCTCGACGCCGGCGCGGACGGCCGCCGCGCACAGGTTCCGGGTGCCGTCCACGTTGGACCGGTAGAGTTCTTCCGGGCGGGGCGACCAGAGCCTGTAATCCGCCGCTACATGGAACACCAGGCCGCAGCCTTCCGACGCAAGCCGGCACGCTTCCGGGTCCCGCAGATCCCCGTGGGCCAGTTCCACGTCGAGCCCAGGTACGGGATTTTCGCGCACCAGCGCCCGCACGCGGTGTCCGGCGCCAGCCAGGGCGCGGGCCAAGTGCCATCCCACGAAGCCCGAGGCGCCGGTGACCAGGGTGGGTTTCATCGCACCGGCTTAGCGCAGTGCCCAGCTCAGCAGCTTGATGGTGTCCGACAGCTTTGAATTGATCCCCAGCGCGGCCGAGGGCTCATAGCCGCAGTGGACCATGCAGTGATCGCAGCGCGGATCATTGCCGTGGCCGTAGTGCTCCCACGGGGTCTGCGTCATCAGCTGCTCAAACGTCTCGTAGTGGGCGTCGGTGATCAGGTAGCAGGGGCCTTTCCAGCCCTTGACGTTGTAGGTGGGATTCCCCCACGCAGTGCACGGCAATTCGCGTTCGCCGCGAAGGAAATCGAGATACACGGGTGAGTTGTTGATCCTGAACCGCCTGCCCAGTCTGTCGATGTCCTGGAACTTGGCGATGATGTCGTCCCGGGTCATGAAGATCTCCCGGTCATTGACGGCAGAGTAGCCATAGGCCGGCGCGATCATGTGTCCGTCGACGCCAAACTGCTCCAGGTATCCGAACAGTTCCTCGATTTCGGCCATGTCCGTCTCGCGATAGACGGTGGTGTTGGTGCACACCTTGAAGCCAGCGGCTTTGGCGGCCCGGATCCCGTCAATCGCTTCGCGGAAAACGCCCTCGCGCTCCACCGCGATGTCGTGGTTTTTCTCCATGCCATCCAGATGCACGTTGAAGAAGAAGGTATCGTTGGGTTGGAACTCCTTCAGCTTCTTCACCATGAACATGCCGTTGGTGCAGAGGTAGATATGCCGTCCGCGATTGACGATCTCCGACGTCAGGCGGCCGATTTCGGGGTAGATCATCGGCTCTCCGCCGCAGATGGAAACCACGGGCGCGCCGCACTCATCCACGGCGCGGAGGCACTGTTCGACGCTGAGCCGTTTGGTGATGGTGGTTTCGTATTCGCGGATGCGCCCGCATCCGGTGCAGGTGAGGTTGCAGGCGTGCAGCGGCTCAAGCATCAGGACCAGGGGAAACCGCTTGCGGATCATGGGGTGCGGTTTTGCCGGCGTGGCGGTCCCGGTGCGGGTGTGAATGATGTGGAACGGGTTGGCGGTGCGCGCGGCGGGCTCCGCGGTCACCTGCCATTCGGGCCGCGGGCTGATCTTGTTCCGGGCAATGTAGCCGGCGAGACCGGCGGTCATGGAAAGCGGAAAACGCATGGGTTAGAGCCCCTCCTCATTCGCGGCGGCCAGGCGGCTGTATTCCGCCAGGGCCAGCAGCGGGAACGCATTGCGGTACATGTGATAAGTCAAGTAAAACACTCGCGGAAATCCCGTTCCCGTGGCCAGGTCTTCATCCCATTGTCCGTCCTGGCGTTGGGTGGCGGTAAGGTATGCCTGTCCGCGATGCACGCTCTGGCTGGTGGTGTCGCCGCCCGCCAGGAGCCCAAGGACCGCCCATGCGGTTTGGGACGCGGTGCTGGGGGCCTGTACATAGCAGCCTTCATCGTAACTGGCGCAGCTTTCTCCCCAGCCGCCATCGGCGTTCTGAATCGACCGTAGCCATTCGCCCGCCCGCAGCACTTCCGCTTCGCGGTCATCGTATCCGGCGGCCCTGAGCCCACGCAGGGCCAGGAACGTCCCATAGACATAGTTGACGCCCCACCGGCCAAACCAGCTTCCATCGGGCTGTTGCGTCCGGAGCAGGTACTCCACGCCGCGCCTGATCGCCGGGTGGGACTTGGGAACACCGGAGGCGGCCAGTGCCTCGATGACCCGCCCCGTGATGTCCGGGCAGGTGGGATCGAGCATTGCGTTGTGATCGGCAAACGGAACGTGCGACAGAAACTGGTGGTTGTTATCGGCATCGAACGCCGCCCAGCCGCCATCGCCGGACTGCATTCCCAGCAGCCACGCCACCGCCCGCTTCTCCGCCGCAAGCTGCGCAGGCTGGTCATGCGCGCGGGCGTGGCGCAAGCCGAGCAGCACCATCGCGGTGTCATCGATGTCGGGATAAAACTCGTTCGCGAACTCAAAGTACCAGCCTGACGGCTCCAGGCGCGGCCGCTTGACCATCCAATCCCCGGGGCGCCGCACTTCCTTCGAAAGCAGCCAGGTTCCACATCGCGCCAGTTGCTCTTCCGTGGCCACGCCCGCCTCACCCAGCGCGAAGGCGGCGATGGCGGTATCCCAGACCACGGAAAAACACGGCTGAAAGAACAGACCCCGTTCGTCATCCACCATCAGGCGCAGGAACTGCCGCACGGCCTCCACACGGTGCGGATTGTCCGGAGCGTAACCCAGCGCGTCCATGGCGAAGATGATGTACTGCATGGGCGGATAGATGGCGCCCAGGCCGTCTGAGTGCTGGGTCCGCTCAAGCATCCACGCCTCGGCTTTGCGGATGGCGTGTGAGCGCAGAGGGCGGCTGCCGTGCCGTTCCCACCACTTGAGCAGCCGGTCGGCACAGAGGAAAAAGTTGCGCCAGGAAACCAGTTTCGGGTTCCATCGCGGGGCTGGAGAGACACCTGGCTTCCAAAGTTCATCGAGCGTGAAGCCCGCCGGGACCGGGCGCCGCGGGTTGAGTGAATGAACGATCGCCAGAGGAATCACGATGGCGCGAGTCCACGAAGAGACTTCGTAGATCAACCGGCCCAGGAGCATGATCTCCGGCGGCACGGTGGGCGTATGCTCTCGCGGGTAAAGCCCGAACAGACCGAGATTCAGCTTGACATAGGAGTTCGTGGCCTGAATCCCGCCCAGCGCCAGAATCCGGTCACGGAGCCGTTCCAGGCGTGGATCGGTCACTGGAATCCCCGCCAGTTTCAGGGCGAAATAGGCCTTCACCGAGGCGCTGATCTCGGAGGGACCCTGTGGGTAGATGGAGAAACCGCCATCCTCATTCTGCCGGGCCAGGATGGACGCCACAGCCCGGGCCACTTTTCCGGGTTCGGGCGGGCTCCAGACGCCGTTCCGCGGCGGATGGAGCCAGAGCAACATCAGCAGATAGTCGGATTCCAGCGTCGAATCGGCGGTGAGGTCCGCCCACCAGTAGCCGGCCTGGGCCTGGGAACCGGCGAGCGCCTGCCCGGCCCGGCGGATCGCCGTTTGCAGCGCACTTCGCCGGATGGCTGGCTGAGCCGCGCTCATACCGTCGCCGCGGGGCGCGCCGGGGTTGGCATCACCAACTCCGGCGGCAGGGAGAACCGCACGTCCTCCTCCTTGATGGAAACCTCTTCGACGGGGCCGAAACCCTGGGACTGGAGGTAGGCAATGAGCTCCTGAACGAGCACTTCCGGCGCCGAGGCACCCGCCGTTACCGCCACCGTACCTGCATTTTCGAGCCACTCCGCGCGCACTTCGCTGCGGTCGTCGATCAGATATGCCGGTGTATTGGACCGCTGGCAGACCTCCACCAGGCGCTGCGAATTGGAGCTGTTGCTCGACCCCACGACCAGCATCAGATCGCACGCCGGGCCCACCTCCCGCACGGCAATCTGCCGGTTTTCGGTGGCATAGCAGATGTCCTGGGTCTTGGGTCCGGCGATGTTCGGGAAGCGCATCCGCAGGGCATCCACGATGTCCTTTGTCTCCTCCAGGCTCAGCGTCGTCTGAGTGAGAAACGCCACACGTTCGGGGTCCGCCACCTGAACGTTGAGCGCGTCCTCGACGGTGCTTACCAGCAGTGTGACTTGCGGCGCTTCGCCCAGCGTTCCGATGACTTCGTCGTGGTTTTCGTGGCCGATGAGCAGGATGGTGTACCCAAGCCGTGCGAATTTCGCCGCTTCGATGTGCACCTTGGTGACGAGGGGGCAGGTTGCGTCGATCACCCGCAGTTGGCGGTCCGCTGCTTCCTGCCGTACGGAAGGGGCTACGCCATGGGCGCTGTAGATGGCGCGGGCCCCCCGGGGGACCTCGGTCAATTCATCGACAAACACGGCCCCGGCGGCGCGCAACTCGTCCACCACATGGCGGTTATGAACGATTTCATGCCGGACGTAGACGGGCGCCCCATAGGCCTCAAGGGCGATCTTCACGATGTCGATTGCCCGCACCACACCGGCGCAGAAGCCGCGTGGACTGAGCAGAAGGATCTTCCGGCGGGGGCGGGACATAGGAAACCTCAATTATACCAGCGGAGTCCCGAAACCCGGCTTCAGCTAGTGCACCGAGTGCTGCGGCTGTGGGGGTTTCATCTGCACCTCAACGGTGCGCTCTTCCTGGTCCACTTCCACGGTTTCGCCGTAGGTCTGGTAGCCTTTGGCGATCACCTGGACAAGAATCTTGCCCTGCGGGATGGGCGGGATTTTCGCCAACCCCTCCTGATTCGTGCGCAACTGCCAGGAGGTGACGATCTTCTTGCCGAACTTCGCCTTGGAACGGCCTTCGACGAAGCGCACCACGACGCTTGCCCGGTCGATGGGAGCACCGCCCAGGGTCTTCACTTCAACACGAAGGGAAGTCATGGGTGGATCCGCCAGAACCGGGAATGCCAGTACGAGGGGAAGGAACAGCCGCGCGAGCCGGGTGATCATGGTCCAGAAGCCTGCCTAACAGCCTCAGATTAGCATGCGGAAGGCACTACGGGCGGGGCCGTGCCATGATCCACAGTGTGCCGAACTGCCGCAGGTTCGTGCGGCGGTCCTTTTCGCCGGCCCACCAGTCCTCGTGGTGAAAACCGCCGAAATTGCCGGCGCCGCGTTCGGGGGTGTCGAGGTCTCCCAGCGCGATGTTCAGGCCGACGGGCCGATCCCCGGTGGCCGGGTCGAGGAAAACGCCGGGCGACACCTCAAAGCACGGATTAAAACTGGCCGCCCACTCCAGCACGTACCCTTTGCCGCCATCCAGTTTGCGCGCCTGGCAGTGTTGGGCTCCGTTGAGGATCCACTTCTGGTAGGTATCCCAGGCCGCCTGGTCACTCCGCGGCTCCCCTTCGAGCAATCCGGCCGCGCCCACGCCGCCCAGCCGGGACTTGGTCAAATTGCAGACCATCTGCCAACTGCTTCCATCGCCTTTGGCGTTCTCATCACCGGTCCAGCGGTTGGTGGCGTTGATCAACAGCTCCATTTCATCGCCAAGCCAGGGATAGCCCTGGCGGCTCAGTTCGTGGGCCTTGGGGTTTTCTTTCGGGAGCCAGCGGGGCGTGTCGATGCCGTACAAGACGTCGTCGGTCACCTTGAACGCGAAGTAGAGGCGCTTGCCATCGTGCTTCACCCAGCCTTCCAGCGAGAGATCGGCCGGGTGGCGGGTGGGGGAAAACTGCGGCGTCCAGCCGTGCACGCCCTGGAATCGCACGGCGTCATCCCATTCGCCAGGCGCCAGCACGCCATCCACCACGGGCGTTGCTCCCGGATAGGCTCGAAGGGTGCGCGGAAACTCGCCCGCCAACGCCTGGCCCGCCAGGGCCATGGCGAGCAGCACGGTCCGCATTGGACGGCTACCTCTTTCTGCCACGCGCGGCGGGCGGCGCCGTCCGCAGTTGCTGCTGGGCCTTCCGGGCCAACTCGTGGTTGGGATACCGCTTGATCAACTCACGGAACTGCATGGCGGCCGCGTTTTTCTGCTCATTTTGGGTCAAGGCGACGCCCTTCATGTAGATGGCATCCGGTGTCTTGGCGTTTTCTGGCAGTTCAATGACGGCGTCGAAGGCCTTGATGGCTTCCTCGATGTTTTCCTTCTTCAACTGGAGATCGCCGATGTAAAACTGCGCGTTCGGCGCCAGGTCCGTATTCGGGTAGTAGCGAAGGTAGTCCTGAAACTGCTGAATGGCGGGGTCGTTCTGGCCTCCCAGCATATAGTTCCGGGCGCTGGCGAAGAGCGAATCCGCGGTCATGCCGGGGGGCGGTTTGTTCGGGTCCTGAGCGGGCGCGGCAACGGCTGGGGGCGGCGCGGGGGCCTGGAGCACGGTTACCGCATTCTTCAAATCGTTGAGTTGGGTTTGCAGGCGGCGCATCTGGCCGTTGGTTTCCGATACAGCCTCCCGGACGGAGGCGAACTCGGTTGCCATGTCGCTCATCTTGCCGCCGAGAGCGGCAATGGGCGCCACCAGCGATTTTTCCTGTTGCGCGAGCTTAGCCTGCACGGCGCGGTCGAGGGTTTCCACCGCGCCCGCCGTCTTGCCTACCTGCTCGATGGCTTGCTGCACCAGAGCCGTCAACGCGGCGAACTTTTCCTCATTCAGTTTCTGGAGCGTGCGCACCTGATCCTGCATGAGAGCCACGTCGCGCTGCAAGTCCAGATATTCGCGTTTCTGAGCAGGCGCGTTCGCCGCAATCGCCAGGGCCAGCATGGGGACGGACAATCGCATGAGGGGACCTCCTGATATGGAAATGGGGCGGAGCTCTCGCTCCGCCCCTTTCGTTGGACCGTCCGGCTTACTGGCCGGCCGAGAAATGCGCACGGCGATTCTTCTGGTAGCAGGTCTCGTTCTGATCCGAGCACTGCGGCCGTTCCTTGCCGTAGCTGATGGTCTTGAGCTTGTCGGCGCCAACACCCAGTTGGACGAGGAAGTCCCTGGTTGCGGTTGCACGCCGGTCGCCGAGGCCAAGATTGTATTCGGCCGAGCCGCGCTCATCGCAATGGCCTTCCAGGCTGAGCACGGCGGTTGGGAAGTCGCGCAGGATGTTCCTGATGGCGTCCGCGTTCCGGGTGAGCGTTGCACGGGCGTCTTCGCGAATCTCGCTCTTGTCGTAATCGAAATAGATGTCCTGCACCTCATTGGCGAGCCGTTCGGCCAGCGAGATCTCAGTGACGTTGACGGTTGCCGTGGAGGTGCTTGTGCCGCCCGGTCCACGCGCGGTGAGGGTGTAGGTGGTGGTCCGGTCCGGGTTCACGCCGCGTGTGCCGGTGGAGCCCACCGTGCCGATGCCCGGCTCAATGGTGATGTTGGTGGCGTTGGCCACATCCCAGCGCAACGTGGACGATGCGCCCTTGCGGATGCTCGACGGGTCAGCCGAGAACGAGATGGAGGGGCGGGGCGGAGGCGCCGTCACGGATACCGTGGTTGTGGCCGTCGTCACGCCGCCGGGGCCGGTGGCCGTAATCTCGTACGTGGTTGTGTTGTTCGGGAACACCTCGCGGGTGCCGCTGGCCTGTACGGTGCCGATGCCATTGTTGATGCGTACTTCAGTGGCATTCGAACTCTCCCAGCGGAGTGTCGAGCTCTTCCCGCGCTCAATCGAACTCGGGTTCGCCGAGAAGCTCACCGATGGCTTTGGTGGCGCCGGCTTCGGCTCCGGCGGTTTCACAACAGGCGGCGGCGCGGGGGTTTTCTTCTTACACGCCGTTGCGCCGAAAGCAAGCAGGAGGGCCGCGGACATCGCGCCAACCATCTGCCTGGACATTCTTTGCGTCATCATTGTTCTAATCGTGCCTCCTGGACATGGCGGAAACTAAATCTGAGAGCCATCTGGCTCATTTACTCCAAACCGGTTTTTCGTTCTCGCCGGCGCTCGTCAGGCGTTTAAGCCCGGTTCCGTCGGCGAGCATCGTATAAATCTGGGATTTGCCATTGCGATTGGACGCGAACACCAGATGACGGCCGTCGGGCGCCCAGACGGGATTCTCGTTCCGTCCGGCTCCGTGAGTCAACTGGATGTACTGTTTTCTCGCTACGTCCATCACAAAAATGTTGAAATTTCCTGGCTCAAAACCCCGCGTCCACGCAAAGGCGATCAACTGCCCTTGCGGATGCCACGAGGGATTCACGGCATCGCCTTCCCCGCTGGTGAGGCGTTCGATGTCCGCTCCATCCATGTTCATCCGGTACACTTGGGGTGGTCCGGACCGGCCCGAGGTGAACACCACATCCGTCCCCGTTTTCGGGTTCACTTTCGGTTCGACTTCCACGGCCCGATACGAAGTTAAGCGCCGCAAACCGCTCCCGTCACTGTTCGCACTATACAGATTAGCAAAACCACCCCCCACCGAAGAAGCGAATATAACCTGATTTCCGTCGGGGGTAAAGTCCAGGTTCTGATTCACGCTTGCCTGGGGCGTAGTAAACGTTAACCGGCGATTCGATTCGGTGGAGAAAACTGTGATGTTCGGGTTGCCGCGCGCAAACGTTGTGAACGCCAGTTTGGAGTTGTCGGCGGAAATCGACGGCATGGTGGTAATCGACTTGAAGGCAGTCACCTGCGTCTGATTGGCGCCGTCGTAATCCATCGACCAGATCTCTTTGTTCCCGGTGCGGTTCGAGACGAAGTAGATCTTCAAACCAGCCAGCGACTTCACTCCGAACTGAGCCAGTATATCAGCAGCGAACTCCCTTGCAACCTGCCTCGCGCCATTCGCATCCACAGCGCCGAAATAGAGCTTGCCGAACACACGCGCGTTGGTGAGGTCGGGCTGCGTGACGTCATAGAAAAATCCATACAGCACCAGGCGGTCGTTCTGCACCGCGGTGTAGCCGAACGCGAGATAATGGGCGCTCACCGGCGGCTGCGACCAATCGGTGAGCCACGGCCCCTGGCGGATGGTCACGGGTCCGGCCTTACTCTTGCGCCCGGGTTGCGGGGGCGCAATCACCGGTGCGCGGAAGTCCTTCTCAGTCTGGGGAATCTCGAGCGGGTACATTCCTTTCGGCGCCACCTTCAACAGGCCCGATCCGGCGATCTCATCGTAGAGTGTCTGATTGAAGACGCCCATGTGCTCCTGAGCGGCGCCGGTTCCTTTCAGATCCGGCACGGCGATCACAGGGGTCTGTCCGCCCACGATCTTTTCAAGAATGTCGCTTTGCGCCAGCAGAATGCCGGCCAGGCCGCAGCATGCGGCGGCGAAGGGGGCGAATTTCCTTGTCATCTTTTTAACTCGAACCATAGTTCCACGTTGGCTGTGCTCTTCTCGAATCCCTGGGGCAAAGGCGGAAACGGAGCCGCCTCAATGATGGCGCGCTGCGCCGACGAATCCACCTGGTAGTTTCCGCTGCTCTGCGCCACTTTCACGTCACGCACTGTTCCATCTTTCTGGATGACGAATGTCACGATGGCAGGCGGCGCCTGGCGCACGCGCATATCCACATCCTGTGTCTTCCACCGTTCGGCCACCCGCTGCCTGATCAACTGGCCGTACCAGCCAAAGCGCTGCCCGAACGGGTTGCCACCGGTGCCGATGCCGCCCGAGCCCTGCACGCCCAGCATGGGCGAGACGGCGCGCGGAGCGTCCTGGCTTAGAAGTTGATTGATGCGCTCTTCCGGGTCCCGGAACTTCTGCTGGCTGGCGGCGATGTCGGTCTGGCGGCGCGGACGCTTCTTGCCTTTGATCTTCACCGCATCCGGTTCCGGAATTTCGGCCGGCGGCTTGGGCCTGGCTTCGGTCTTGGGCGCCTCGGACTCCGTGTCGTTCGCCACCGGATTCACGCGTCCCGGCGGCGATGGGATGGGGATCTGCGCCACGGGCGTCACGAGTACGCTGCCGCCGCCGCTGGTGTTGGGATCGCCGAAGGTTTCCCGCAGGCGGTTCGCGAAGAGGGTGTAGGCCACGGCGAACGCCAGGAGGCCGGCGTGAAATCCGAGCGAACGGACGAAATACCGCCGCAACAGATCGTGCCCGTCGATCGCGTGCGGCGTCATCGCCGGGCCCGGGGCCTCACTTCGTCGGCCGGTTTCATCACCAACCGCACCGCGATCTTTGCCTGGCTGAGCGCGTTGATCACCTGCGCCAGCCGCTCATAGGTGGTGGTTTTGTCGGCCTTCACGTAGGCGCCGGCCGACTGCTTGGGATACTGCTTCCGGATCTCATCCGCCAGCAGGTTGATGTTCACGGGCTTTTCGGCCAGATAGATCTCTCCTGCCCGCGTTACGGTGACAACCGGCATGTCGTCGATGCTGGACTCCTGCTCCATCACCTTCGGCACTTCCACTTCCAGGCCATATTCCATGGCCTGCGCGGTGAGCATGAAGATGATCAACAGCACCAGCACCACGTCCACAAGAGGGATGATGTTGATCTCGGAAAGAAGGCCGGACGCGCGGCGGCGGCCGCGATGCGCGCCCCCGTTGTCCATCGAAAATGCCATCGGCTAATCCTCGAACACACGCTCGGCGAAGTTCATGAACTCAAGGCCGAAGTCGTCCAGCCGGGCTCCGATCTCCTTCACCGTGTTGCCGAAATGATTGTAGAAGACCGCCGCCGGAATCGCCGCGAAGAGGCCCACCGCGGTGGCCACCAGGGCATCGGCGATGCCGGGTCCCACCAGACGGAGGCTGGCGCTGCCGGACCCACCCAGTGCTTCAAACGCATCCATGATGCCCCACACCGTGCCGAACAGTCCCACGAACGGCGAAACCGCGGCCGTGGTGGCGAGCCAGCCGAGATTGGCCTCGAGCTTCATCACCTCTTCGCTGGCCCCGATCTGGAGCGAACGTTCAAGGGCCAGCCGGTTCGTGAGAGTGCCCCGTGCCTTCACCTGACGCGCCAGTTCTCCATAAGCGGTCTCGAACATTCCCACCGCCGGCGCGGCGCGGAACTGTTCCAGCACCACGGTCACCGCTTCAAACCCCGTAGCCTTGCGGAAGGCCCGCAGAAACTGGTGGTTCGCCAGGCGTGCCCGCTTGAGCATGCCCAGCTTCGAGAAAATGACGGCCCATGAAAACAGGGACGCGAGCAAGAGCAACACGAATACAATCAGCGGAATCGGCTTGGAGATGCTCCAGTGTTCCCAGATTCGCGTTTGGAGGAGGAGTGCGGAGAGAATGGTCAAACCGGCTTGAGGGAGTCCTTCCGTGGGATCAAAACATCCATCATAACCGCTCTGAGGGACGTTCGCTATCGGATGATCAGAGCTGCACGGTACATCTGCATCCCGCAGGTGATGCTGAGCCTTCCCGCCGGCTGGGCCGGCATTTCCACCAGAGTGGTTCGCCGAGTGGCAATGCCACGGTTTGCTTCAGGGCCGGAATCAGCAGTTGACCGCCGCAGGTGGGCTGGCGGCGGCGTTCAATGGCGAGGTGGAATGGCCGCCCGGCGGGCGCTTCGAGGGTGGCGGGCGAGAGGCCTTCCGAACTTACCTTCACCCGCAGGGACTGCGGCGGGATGGCGGGCTTCGGCTTTACCGGTGTGCTGGTGGCTTCCGTCACAGCCAGCAAGAGCGGGCTCTCGGTGAATGGGATGCGCATGGATAAGGGTGTCGAGAGTGGCGCCGGCGATTCCGAAACGGGCCCAGGCTCCGAGACACGGTTCCAGCGGCGGGACACGGTCGCATGAGCCGGTTTCGCGTGCCGTCAGGACCAGCATGATCTCGCGGCCGGCCTCAATCCTCCGGGGGGCATCAGGCCGGAATCGGACTCTCTCCACGGTGTCCGTGTTCACGGGCGCGGTGGAGTCCGCCGCGCCTTCCACATCAATGTCGAACGAGCGCACGAGGGACGGCTTGCCGGGCGGGGTGAAATCGGCGAACAGGCGGTACCGCCCGCCAGCGGGAAACTGTGCGTCACCGTGAAATGGCATGGGGTATTGCGTTGTGGATGAATGCGCGGGATTGTTTCGGTTTCGTCAACGTCTATGAAGAACTGTAAAGGGCTCCGCTACGCCGGTCCCGCGGCGCCCGGCGCCGAGGCGGTGCGTTCGAGGTAGGCCATCATCAGCGCCAGCGCTCGGGCCCGGTGACTCACAGCGAACTTTTCCCCGGCTGTGCACTCGGCGAAGGTTCGCGCGTAGGGAGGGTAGTAAAAAAGCGGGTCATAGCCAAATCCCCCCGTGCCTCGCGGTGTCTGGATGATTTCGCCTTCAACCGCCCCCTCGAACGTTGCCAGAAGCCGCCCGGCTTCCACCAGTGCGATGGCGCAGCGGTAACGCGCACGCCGGTTCGACACTCCAGCGAGCCGGGCGAGGAGCAGGGCGTTGTTGGCCGCATCGGTTGCGCCCGGGCCGGCGAATCGGGCCGAATAGATGCCCGGCGCACCATTCAAACCGTCCGCCTCCAGGCCGGAGTCCTCGGCGAAGAGCAACCCGGAGGTATGCGCCCCGTAGTAGACCGCCTTCTGGACGGCGTTCGCGGCGAAGCTGTCGCCGGTCTCATCCGGCGCCGCGATGAACTCAAGCCCGGGCAGTGGAATGATGGGGAATGGGGCCGAAGCCTGCCGGAACTCGCGCATCTTTCCGGCGCTGGTTGTTGCGCAATAGAGAATCACGCGCCCGCCAGCACTTGCTGCTGCACGGCGAACAACTCCTGGCATCCGGCTCGGCCCAGGGCCAGCAGTGCCGCTAATTGAGCGTCGTCGAACGCTTCCTGCTCCGCGGTGGACTGGATCTCGACAAAGCGCCCCTGCCCGGTCATGACGATGTTCATGTCGACGTCGGCATGGCGGTCCTCTTCATAGCAAAGGTCCAGGCGGGGTTCGCCCTTGATCACGCCAGTGCTCGTCGCCGCGACGGCGGTCCGGACGGGCCAGTTTTTTAGCGCCCCGCATTGCTTCAAGCGCTTTAACGCAAGCACCATGGCCACGTAGGCTCCGGTGATGGAAGCCGTTCGCGTGCCTCCGTCGGCCTGCAGCACGTCGCAATCGACAATCACAGTTCGTTCGCCGAGCGCCTTGGTGTCCACGACGGCGCGCAGGGACCGGCCGATGAGCCGCTGAATTTCAAGGGTGCGGCCGCTTTGCCGCCCCTTTACGGATTCGCGCGGCGTACGTTCGGCGGTGGCGCGCGGGAGCATCGCGTACTCCGCGGTTACCCAGCCTTTGCCGGAGTTCCGCAAGAACACGGGAACGGTGTCCTCCACGGTGGCGGCGCAAAGCACGCGCGTATGGCCCACTTCAATCAGTACCGATCCTTCGGCGGTGACGATGTAGCCGGGTGTCATGCGCACGGGGCGCATCTGCGAGGGTGTGCGGGAATCGGGTCTCATGAGGATGGCTTAGCGGGACGCGAACATTCCGTAGAAGAGGAAGCCGGCAAACGCCATCGCGCCCAGCACCACCAGCAGACACGGAACCGCGCTCAAAGCGCGCTGCTGTTTGCGTTTCAGCCCCCCCTTGCCCTTGACGGGCTTGAATTTGGCCATAACTCCTGATTGTAGCCGGGCCGGGCCGCAGACGCGAAAATGCGGTGCTTTTGAGGAACCGCGCAAGACGGACTCGCTCCGGCTTTGCTCAGTTGCGTGTTTCTCGATGTTCGGAGCCGCGCCGGAGCGGCCTTTGCGCTTTTGAGCAAGTCTCACGCCGGGCGCGGATATCGCTGGGCGGCGAATCCCACGAGCGCGCCAGCGATGGAGCCTGGCAGGATGATCTCGAAGTAGTAATGGTTGCCGTCGGAGGCGGGCATGGAAGCAATGCCGAGCCCGAACAGGAAACGGTGTGGGCTGGATGGGCCACTTGCCCACCAGGTTCGTTTGGTACCCGGCCGGCGCAACTGTTCCGCCACCGTGGGGCCGTCAAAGGACCGGAAGGCTCGATGAGCGTTGCAATCCGGGCCGTTCTGATAGCTCTCAAGCCCGCTCAGCAGGATGCCGCGGCTCGGGGCGCACTGCGATATCGACACGATACCCTGCATGAATAGGACCCCGCGGGCCGAAAGCTTGTCCAGCTGCGGCGTTTGAATGTGTGGATTTCCCGCCGCGCCAAGACACCGCCAGTGATGATCGCCGGAAACAATCAGCACGATGTTCGGTGCGCGCCGCTGGCCCAGCGAGGGAGCGGCAAGCGCGGGAAGAACCTGGCGCTTTGTGAGCATGATCCTTGCCCTACGCGGAGCGCCCGCCGCGGGTGCCGGGCCACGGCCAATCTGTTAGATTTGGGGCATGGGTCTTGCCAGTTTCCGTATCCTCTCGTTTTGTCTGCTGTCGAGCCCGTTTCTGCGGGCGCAGGACGCCCGGGGCAGCCTGGTGGGCAAGGTGTCCGATCAGCAGGGCGCCATGGTCTCGGGCGCCGAGGTCACGGTGCTCAACAATGCGACCAACATCAAGCTGACCGCTAAGACCAATGAGGCCGGCAGCTTCATTGTTCCTTATCTGTTGCCCGGAACCTACAAGCTGACGGTGGAACTTACCGGCTTCAAGCGCTTCGTGCAGGACGGGATTCAGGTGCGCGTGAACGATACCGTTGAGGTGAATCCGGGGCTTGAAGTGGGCGACACGGCGCAATCCGTGGAGGTGAAGGCTGAAACTCCGTTGCTCTCGACCGCCGAAGCCAGCCTGGGCCAGGTGATTGATGAGCGCCGCGTCACCGAGCTGCCGCTTTTCGCCGGGAACGCAATGGATCTGGTCCACCTGGCGCCGGGCACGGTCAACGGCACCAATTTGCGCCTTCGCAAGGCCCCTTTCAACGCCGCTCCGTCGCAGTTTGCCACCGACGGCAACGGCAACAACAACAACGAATTCTCGATCGACGGCGTGACCAACGTGTACTCCGACGGCACTGCTCCTCGTGTGGCGTTCTCACCGTCACAGACCGCGCTGGCTGAATTCAAGATCCAGACTTCCGCCTTCGACGCCTCTCTGGGCCGCACCATCGGTTCCACGGTCAACGTCTCCACCAAGGCCGGTACGAACCAGTTCCACGGCGAGATGCACCATTGGCTGCGCAATCGCGTTTTCGATTCGCTCACCATCTTTCAAAACCGCGTGGGCCAGAAGGCCGCCGTCTACCAGGACAACCGTTACGGTGCCTCGGCGGGCGCGCCGGTGATCATTCCCGGCCTCTACAACGGACGTAATCGCACGTTCTGGTTCTATGCCTGGGAAGCGAACAAGTTCGGCGATCCCAACGTGGGCCAGGCCACCAATACGGTGCCCGTGGAAGCTTCACGCCGGGGCGACCTGAGCTATCTGCTGGCGGGCGGGGCCAGCTATCAGGTCTACGATCCCTTCTCCACCGTCGCCGCGCCGAACGGCATTTTCACCCGCACACCCCTGGCCCGCAATCAGATTCCCGCCAGCCGCCTGGACCCCGTGGCTCAGAACATCATCAAATTCTGGCCTTCCGCCAATCAGCCCGGGCTTGGCGTGGAGCAGCGGAACAACTTCTTTCTTACCGGCAAGGCTCTTGAAGACTATTGGGTGCATCTGTTCCGCGTCGACCATGCGTGGAACGACAAGAACCGCATGTTTGTCCGAGGCCATCGCGACTACTGGGAAGAGGACAAGAACCGCAACTTCGGCCCGCAGGCGCCGCTGGGCGTGATTCTCAACCGGCGTAATCGCGGCCTGGCGCTGGACGATGTCCACGTCTTTAACCCAAGCTTTCTTGTGAACCTGCGCTACGGTCTTACCCAGCAGGAGTTTCCGGAACGCCGTGTCAGCCGGGGCTTCGATCTGGCTTCGCTGGGTTTCGCGCCCAACGTGCTGGCGACAGTCGATAGACAGTTCGCCACGTTCCCCAATACGACCGTGGCCCCGTGGTCGGCGCTTTCAAGCTGGGAGAGCGGCGATGGCGTCACCGCGTCGCTCATACACTCCTTCTACGCCAATTTCACCAAGCTGGTGAAGAGCCACAACATTCGCTTCGGGCCCGAAATGCGGGTGACTCGCGAGTTCCGCAACCGCTTCCCGTTCGACGTCTCGCCCCAGCTTTCCTTTGGCGCGGGCTTCACCAGCGCCGCCAGCAATCTGAACGCACCGCAGTTGGGCGGCCAGATCGCACAGTTTCTGATGGGCATTCCGAACGGCCAGATGGGACAGACCGCTTCTTACGCCGAGCAGGACAAATACTGGGGCATCTACATACAGGACGATTGGAAGGTGACGCGCAAGCTCACCCTCAACCTGGGTCTGCGCACCGAACATGAGAGCCCCGTGACGGAACGTTTCAACCGCGCCGTGGCCAGCTTCGCCTACGATCAGGCCAATCCGCTGGATGCGCCCGCCCGCGCCGCCTATGCACGGGCCCCCATACCGGATCTTCCGGCCGCTGCCTTTCGCGCCCTGGGCGGCCTCACTTTCGTGGGCTCCAACAACCGCGATCAGTGGAAGGGCCAGGGCTTTGTCTTCATGCCGCGTATCGGCTTTGCCTACCAGGCCCTGGCGAAAACCGTGGTGCGGGCCGGCTACGGCACGTTCTACAACTCTATTGGTGTTCTGCAGAGCAACACCGTACAAACCGGCTTCAGCCAGAACACGCCCATCCAGCCCTCGCTCGACAATGGGCTCACCTATGTTGCCAACAACCGCAACCTGTTCCCGGCTGGTCTCACGCCGCCACGGGGCTCAGCGGACGGACTGGCCACCAACCTCGGCCAGGGTGTCACGTTCTTTCCCGCCGCTCGCAAGCAGCCGTACGCGCAACGCTGGTCTTTTGGTATCCAGCAGGAGTTGCCGATGCAGTGGCTGCTTGAGGTCTCCTATGTGGGCAATCGCGCCGTACGGTTGAACGTGGCGCGCGCGTTGAATGCCACCTCCAACTCGCTGCTCAGCACATCGCCCACGCGCGACCAGGCTCGCATCACGCTGCTGGCGCAGCAGTTCAGCAACCCCTTCTTCGGACTGAACCCCATCTATGGCCGCAACATCAGCCGGGAGGACTTGCTGCGTCCATACCCGCACTTCGGCGGCGTCTCAGTGCAGGAGCCGATTGGCTACTCCTGGTACCATTCGGCCCAGATGCGCCTGGAACGCCGCTTCAGCCAGGGCTACACGCTGCAGTTCGGCCACACATGGTCGAAGGCCATGGGGGCCACGGGTTTCCTGAACGGCGCGGACGCGCGGTTGGAAGAGGTGATCTCCGATCTTGACCGCACGCACCGGTTCACGGCCAGCGGCATCTGGGAGATCCCGGTTGGCAAGGGCCGCCGGTTCGGGTCAGGCATGAATTCCGTGATGAATTTCCTTGCCGGCGGGTGGCAGTTGAATGGCCTGAACCAGTTCCAGTCCGGAGCGCCGCTTGGCTTCGGAAACCGCATCGTCACGGGCGATCTTCGCCAGGTGGTGTTGCCCGAGGGCCAGCGTGGCGTGGACGGCTGGTTCCGGACCACGCTGGTGGGTACAACGCGGCGTCCGGTGGACTTCGTCTGGGCGGCCGGCGACCAACTCGGCTCCAATGTGCGTACGCTCTCATCCCGCTTCGGCTACGTGCGCGGACCGGTGCAGTTCCGGCTGGATGGCTCACTGATCAAGAACTTCCGAGTGCGTGATCGCGCCACCATGCAGTTCCGCGCCGAGTGCTTCAACGCCACCAACTTCACCAATCTGGCGGGTCCGAATACCGACCCCACCAGCACTGCTTTCGGCGCCATCACGGGGCAGGACAGCCCGCGGTCCTGGCAGTTGGCTCTGAAGTTGAGCTGGTAAGCGCGCTGTTCGTCACACCGTCCGATATCGTGGCGCCTTGGTGTGATCGGCCGCGGCGGCCGGGGGACGTACGTCAAGGGCGAGGCTCAGCTTGCCGGGGACCGTCGCACCCGGCGGCCGCCCGGGGCGTGGTGGCGGACTAGAACCGGAACGACAGGGTGATGTTCATCAGACCCTGGCCGCCAGCATTGGCCGTGGTGCCCTCATCGGAGGTGCTGGTGGACACCTTGCCAAACAACGCCGGATTGGTGAAGTTGACCGTTGTGTTGGGGGCCGAAAGGTTGTACCACTTGAAGGGGTTCTGGAAGTCGAACCGGAACGTTGTGGTGAACCGTTCGCGGAACTTCCACTCCTTCGATGCCGAAAACTGCGTGTCGATGAAGCGCTGCCGGTCGAATGTGTTGCGGCCCACGTTGCCAAACGTGAAGGCCGCCGGATAGGAAAAGTAGCTCATCGACTCGACCAGACCGTTCTGGTTGGCCTGCACGAAACGGTCGCCGCCGATATCCTGCCAGTTGTCGCGCAGGCGCGCCCGCTGCCCGGTGGAATTCGGGCGGCCGCCGCGCACGGCTACTGTCCCGGGCATGTACTGGAACGGGCTGCCCGCAAAGCCGAACGTGAGCGAATCGCCGCTGGCGATGCGATAGAGGAACACCATGTCGAAGCCGCCGAAAAGGTGGTTGATCCAGTTCCCCTGGTTCAGCCAGCGCCGGCCCTTGCCGAACGGTAGCTCATAGTTCATGCTGCCTGTGTACTGGTGTGTGCGGTTGTTGCCCGATTCGGCGCGATCCAGTTGGCGCGGCAGCAGGCTGTTGCCGCTGCTGGAATCGATGCTCTTCGAATAGGTGTAGAACGTCAGGTACGAGAGGCCGCCTGAGAACCGCTTGTCGAGCTTCACTGTGCCGGCGTGATAGTTCGAGCGGGCCCCGTTGGTGCGGAAGATGATGCTGCCGAAATTCGGGTATGGCCGGTAGAGCTGAGGATTGGTTTGAAACGCGCTGAACTGCGACGGGTTGTTGAGCCGCAGGTTGTTCGCCCATTCGTAGGGAATCGAGTTGATCTCCCGGTTCTCAAAGCCGTTGACGCCGCTGTTGCCGGTATAGGTCACTTCCACCAGGTAATTCGTGCGGAAGCTCTGCTGCACGCCGAAGTTCCAGTTCATGGTGTAGGGCGACTTGCGGCTCCAGTCCACCCAGGTGGCCGAACGCGCCGAGGGCACGCCCACGAACGGGATGGAGCCGTCCGGGCGCACCTCCGGGAAACGCAGCAGCGAGGCGACGGGGCCCTGGCTCAACTGGAACCGGGGCCGGAAATCGCCATTGGGGGTGTCGATGCGCCCGCTGATTGCTCCGTATTCCTCGCTTGGCGCCACGGGCAGGCGCTCATCCACGGTTGAGATGGCAAACCCCGCCCGGATGACAAGCTGTTTGCGGACGCTCCAGGCCATGCCCACGCGTGGCTGGAAGTTGTTCCAATCCTTCCGGTGAACCGCCTTCGGATGGGTGATCACACCGGTGGCTCCGGGCACTACATTGTCCGCGCCGCGGGGGTCGAATGACGAAATCTGCCCGTACTTGTTGTTTTGGGTGCTCTGCACCTGGTAACGCAGGCCCAGATTCAATATCAGCCCCGGTGTGGCTTTCCAATCATCCTGGAAGTAGACGCTGTGAATCCAGTTGCGAGGGAGGTTGCTCAGCAGATTGCTGGTGATGGCGTAGCTTGAAACCGCGCCCACCATCAACTGGCTCAATGCATTGCCGCCGGTGTTCGGCATGCCCGATCCGTTGGGATTCAGACCGCCGGTACCGCTGAGATTGAACGTTCCGGCTTTGTTATCCCGCGTGTAGTTGTTCCGCCGCAGGCGCATCAGGAATCGATTCCGCCACGGCGCCCACCTCCATCACGGCATGAATGGGCAGCGTGAACCCCACGCGCAACTCGACGCCATCACGCACGAACGTCTTGAATCCCTGCGCCGAAACCATCACCCGGTAGATGCCCGGGCGCAGGAACGGAATGCGGTAGAGGCCATCGGCATTCGTCTCCGCGGTTGACTCGAAATTGGTGGCGGCATTGACCGCCGACACCTTGGCGGCCGCCACGATGGCGCCGCTCGAATCGGTGACCGTGCCTGTGAGCACGCCAGTGTCCTGGGCAACCAGGATGGCCGAGGCTGCAAGGAAGAGAATGGTCCGGATCAAACGAGTACCTTGCAGGCCATTGTAGCCAGGATGCTTGGAGGCTTACAGGGCGTTTAAACGGATAAACCCACAAAGATGCCGTGCCCAGGGCACGCCCAAGTGGGAATTAGGAGATCGCGGTCTGAATGGCGGAACGCCAGGAGCGGTCTGCCCAGACTATTCAAAACATCAGTTTCAAGCTGAACTGAATCTCACGGGCCGCCGCTGCGCTCAAGATCCGGCCTGCCGCCACGGTCTGGATGTTGTTTCCGGGATTGCCAAATCGCGGCGTGTTGGTTGAGTTGAAGAACTCCGACCGGAACTGCAAGGCGGAATCCTCGCGCCACGGGAGGCGGAACCGAAAGCTCCGCATCAGCATCAGATCCAGGTTCTTGAAGCCCGGTCCGTATAGGATGTTTCGGCCGCTCGTGCCGTAGCCGAACGGCTGCGGGATCCTGAAGGCCGATACGTCGTAGTATCTCTGCAGCGTGCGACCGTCGATGAGCCCGCTCCGCAACCGGTCGGGCCGCCGGGCGGTAGCGCCGACGTTTGCCGTATCGGCTGCGATGACAGGCGTGAAGGGAGTTCCTGATTGGAAGGTAAGGATTGTCCCCAACTCCCAATCCCTAAACGCATAACCGGCGGGTCCGCGCAGGCCCTTGCCGGGCAGCAGATAGTTGCTCGAGAAGGTGAACCGATGCGGCGTATTGAAGTCCGATGGCCCTTTCTCGAGATCCGTCCGTAGCGCATTCTGAACGTTGTCGCCCTGCGGATCGCCACTGATGTTGTCCAGCGACTTGGAGAAGGCGTAGGAGGCAAGAAACGACAGGCCCCTCCAGGCTTTGGACTCGGCCTTGGCCTGGAAGGACTGGTAGCTCGAGAATCCGCTGTTTTCCACCGAGAAGATGTCACCCAGACGCGGGAACGGACGCCGCGGCTGAATCGCGCCTGGCCCCGGCGACGGACGGTTAATGGGCCGCGAGTATTCGACCTTTGTTCCCTTGCTGGCAACATAGGCGGCCTCGAGGGAAAGCACATCGGAAAAGGCTTTCTGTACCGTAAGGTTCCACTGGTGGAAATAGGGAGTCCGCATGTTCCTTTCCACCTGGAAGGCAAACGGACTCTCGAGCGAGGGCGCGCTCGCCGTGAAAGGCTTGAAAAACGTCGTCAGATCGGACGTGGGCGACGGCGTGGTGTTAAAGACCGAGCGTTCGTCGGCGAGGAAGGGAGGGCTCGCCACCAACGTGGAGGCGGTACGGTTCACCTGTTGAAGTCCGTAGAACGTCCCATACCCGGCCCGCAGCACCAGGCTGGTTGTCGCGCGCCAAGCGAGCCCGACGCGAGGCGCCCAATCGTTCTTGTCGAGAGCGCGCATCGAATCGTTACGCCCGGTGGAAACATCACTGACGATGATGTCGGCAAACAGCGGGAACACAAAACGCGTGAGCTGCTGCGAGGTGAGGTCGAAGTTTCCTTTTCCATCGCTTCCCACAACGATCTTGCCCAGCGCCTGATCGAATATGGCCGAGCCGTGGCGCGTGGGCCGCGGCGGGTGGATCAGGTCGTAACGGAGGCCCAGATTCAGCGTGAGCCGCGAAGTCACCTTCCAGTCGTCCTGAAAGTAGATATGCTCAGAGCGCTCTCGGCGGATACCGACCTGGTCCCGCGGGAATGACCGGAAGCCTTGGAACGGCAGCCCCAGCATGTAGTCGGCGAAACCGTTGTTGGTATACGTCCCCGTAAACGCGAAGTTCGAGCGGCAGAATGCGCAGTTCTCGTCGGTCTCGGAAAACCAGCGGATGTCGGTTCCCACCTTGATGTTGTGCGCGCCGCGAACCCAGGTTAGGTTGTCGATAACGTTGTATTGGTTGCTCTTGCGAAATCCGGGGCGGAAGGCTGTGGCGTCGATTCCTCCGTATCCCGTGATGGCGAATCCGGGCAGCCCCGGGAAACTCGCCGACGTTTCGGCGAATCCACCGATTCCCGACTGCACGATGTGGTTAGTCTGCCCTACTCCCTGCGCGCCGTTAATCGAGCGGCCGCGCGTATGGCCCGCGCGGACCTCGTTGACTAGGCGCGGGCTGACCGTGTGCGTCATCCCGAGGCTGGTTCGCTGCGTCCGCGGTTCGTCGAAGGTTCCGCCGGATTGCGGGAACAGTCCCGGAGTGACCAGCCCCAGTTCCTGCAGGCTGTACGATCCGTAGAACGTGGTTCCGGCGCGAAGCTGATGGTCCACGCGAACGTCAAACTGATCCGTGTCAGCCGTCCGGGGCGCCGCGCGGTTGAAGTTCCCCTCGGGCGTGTTGGGCGCCAGAATGAACCCGTTCTGGAGGAAGTAGCGCGCCGGGCGGGAGAGCCGGGAGGCCGGAATCTGGTTACCGGAAAACGGATCTCGCAGGGTCGCAGCGGGATTGGTGGGATTGGGGCGCGACGTGGCCGGATCCACGACAGAAGTGCGGAGTTCCGAGAAGTCCCCGCCGTGCATGCGCGTCGACGCGGCCGGCGTGTTGAAGAACGTCGCGCGCCGCTCGCGCCGTCCCTGGTAGTCTCCAAAGACGAACGTGCGGTTCTTCACGATCGGGCCGCCCGCGGTGAACCCGAACTGATTCTGCTTCAAGATACCTCTGCGCGCCGGCGGAGGATTGAAGAAGTTCCGTGCATCGAGCGCGTCGTTTCGCAGAAACTCGAACAGTGTGCCGCGAACGCTGTTTGTGCCCGACTTCAACTGAATACTGATGAGTCCTCCGCCCTGGCCGAATTCCGCGCTCAGCGAGTTCGACTGGACCTTGAACTCCTCGATCGCGTCTGGCGACGGCTGCGTCACCACGCCGTCCACCCATTGATTCGTCGCATTGACCCCGTCAATCAGGAATGCCGTCTTGGATGGCCGCATGCCGTTGATGATGACGCGCGATCCGCCGCCCAGGGTGCTGGTGCTACCGGCAGCCAGCGCGCCAGGGGTGAGCGTGGCCAACTGCGTAAAGTCGCGCCCGTTCAACGGCAAATCCACCACTTTCTTATGTCCCACCACTTGCCCAATTGCGCCTGATTCGGATTGCAGTAGTGGGGCGGCCTCGGAGACTGTCACCGAATCGCTAGTCTGGCCAACTTCGAGCCTAAAATCGATTCGCGCCACCTGGTCCACCTGAAGCTGAATGGCTGGACGCGTGAGGGTCTTGAAGCCTGCCAGCACAACTTTTATCGTGTAGGAGCCGGGCGTCAGAAAAGGGACCACGTAGATTCCCGCCTCGTTAGTGGCGGTGGTTTTCACAAGCCCCGTTTCCACCTGCGTCGCTTCAATCTGAGCGCGCGCCACAACGGCGCTGCTGGCATCGGTAACGACGCCGGTGAGCTGAGCCGATTGCGCAAAAACCGTCTCGAAGCTGACCACTGAGACGAGCAGCATCGAAGTAGGTAAGCCGAGTCGCAGCATAGATCTCATTCGCCTCCTTCTTGGCTTGGAAACTACCGGTAACGGATCCCGGCTCCGGGCCACAACGCTTCGTAGCATATCACGGGCGACGGTGGCTCTACTTGTCATGCGCTTCATCGCCGAACGTTTCGACAAGAGTATCTCGATCCGCTGGAATGGTCTCAACCGGGATTTCCATTTTGGGTCTCCCGGACCCCGACAGTATACACCAACGCCTCACTCCCGTGCCGGATTTGATCAGAATCCCCTTTCCGAGGGCGGGCCAGTGCCTGCGGATGGCTTCTTT